>JAZKGL010000254.1:0-18856 GCA_040385935.1 Bdellovibrionota bacterium | reverse complement strand
CAGAACTCCTTGAGTGCTGTCGCCGAACGATTCATATGCATGCGAAAAATAATCCAATGATGGTTTGTGGCGAATGCAAAAAAATCATCAAGGTTTTCGACGATGAGAAAAGCTATAAGAACTATCAACGTTTTTGTTTGTCGCGTCACCGCAGATTCCTGGCTACGAATTTCGCCGGTCAGCATGTAATCACGTTTAAAAATTACGACTCTTACTCGGCTTAATCGCGTTTGAAGAGAAATAAAAAAGTGGCTTCGAATCTCTTCGAAGCCACTTTTTTTGTCGTTTAGAGCTTAACGCGATTCGCCGGCAGGCAACTTTGATTTCTTGCCATCAAAGAATCGCATACTGCGTAGGAACGAATAGGCTGCGACGAGTTGATTGTCCGCCTTCGCTGTGTCGGGCCATGCTTCGATTTCCGTTGAGATGCCCGAAGTCTTCGCAAGATCGGAAAGATCGTGGCTTTCGATATGGCCCTTGAGATCCGACTCCTTACGCATGCCTTCGGTTTTCACTTCGGTCGGTTGAAACCCAACCACGACATCCGGAGTGATGCCTTTGGCTTGGATAGACCGATCTTTCGGTGTGAAGTAACGAGCCACAGTAATCTTGAGACCCGACTGGTCAGGAAGCGATACGAGTGTTTGGACCGAACCTTTGCCGAAAGATGTCGTTCCCATAATCAATGCGCGCTCGTGATCTTGCAGGGCACCGGCGACGATTTCCGAAGCAGAGGCACTCCCGCCATTGATGAGCACGACAATAGGAAGGTCAGCATACGTGCCTTTTTTATGCGCGTATTCCCGTTCAACATCTTTATCCGTTCGGCCGACTGTCGAGACGATAACGCCCGATTCGACAAAAAGATCGACGACCTTCACCGCTTGATCGAGGAGCCCGCCCGGATTATCGCGAAGATCGAGTATCATGCCGCGCGCGGTCTTGACGTTCTTTTCGACTATCGCCTTGAGTTCCTCGGCGGTGTTGTCCTGAAAGCTTGCGATGCGAGCATAGATCACGTCATGAGTAAGATCGTCGCCACGAACCGACTTCACTTTGATGATTTCTCGCACAAGGGTAAAGTTCAGAACGTTTGGGACATTTTTTCGGCGAACCTGAAGCTTAACCTTCGTATTCGGCTTGCCGCGCATCAAATCTGAGGTGTCATTCACTTTCATTTTATCGATGGCTACATCATCGATGGCGATAATCTCATCACCGGCAAGTATTCCAGCCCTGGCAGCCGGGGAATCATCGATCGGCGAGACGACGATGAGTTTGCCCTTTTCCGTCGAGACTATGACGCCGACACCACCAAACTTGCCTTGTGTGTCGGAGGTGAACTGATCAAAGGCCTTGCGTGGCAAGATCATGGTGTGAGGATCGAGTTGTGAGACTATGCCTTTGAGCGCTTGGTAAGTCAGCTCATCGGGCTTTACGCGGCCTGGATCGACATAAAGATTTTCGATGTAGTAGAGTCCGCGCGCGAGCGACTCGAGCGAGCGATACCGCTCCTCCACATCCTTTTCCTCGATCGGCTTTTCCGCAGCGAGAAGGCTTTGGGCCGTGAAGGTAGAAAAGGAGAGCGGGATCAGAGTCAGAGCAGCGAGGGAAAGGAAGCGAACTCTTCTGCGAAGAACCATCGAAATCATCCTTTTTCAGCGGGGAGCGGTCGCCTGAGGTTTAGTTCTCACAGAGCTTTTCGCCTGCTGGACACTTCGGTTGGCCGAAGTCATAAGTTGTTGAGCTTTCATGCGATCAGCCGCATCAAGCTCCTTATTATCGAGATAAGACTGAATGGTTTTAACTGCAAGCTGGGCTTTGCCTGAGCGGAGCTGGAGCTGAACAGCCGCATTCACTGGATCGAAACACTTCAAGCAAGCCTCACGCGCTTTGAGATACTGCTGATAGGCGAACCCGGCCTTCTTATTCTGCTCATAGATTGCCCCAAGGCGCATGAGAGAGATGTAAAAGTAAGGATTCTCCTCCGTCGCGATCTTATAGTATTTCTCCGCTAAAGAAAGCTTGCCTATGCGTTCAGCAGCGAGGCCGAGGTTATGGTGAATGCGCTCTGGATACTGATAGGCCTTGCCGGCTTCGCTGGCCTGGAGGTCTTTGAGCAGCTTGATCGCCTGCGGACTCTGCCCGTTCTCGATCATCGCTGAACTGAGGTTCAAAGCGATCGGCGCCCGTTTCTCGATCTTATAGGCTTTTTGAAAAAAACTTTGAGCTGTCTTAGAATTTTGCATGGAGAGGTAGGTCAGACCCATGAGATTTTTGATGTCGACGTCCTGGGGATTGGCCTTTTCCATAGGACGAAGCTCGCGCAGGGCAAGGTTTGGCTGGCCTTGGTTGATATAATTTATCACCATGGTCTTTTGAGTCGTCAAAATGTCTTCGGCCTTTTGTTTTGGGTCAGGCTCGTTGAGTGTTTGACATGCTGACGCACATAAGCTAATCAAAATAAATAAGTACGAGAAGAATTTCTGGCAGGTGTTTCGCAACACAGGGAACCCCCTTGGATGCGGGTGTGGCTAAAGTTTGTAGTTCTTAGTTCCAGTTTAATATGCTTAACTCCACATAGGAAGTAGGCCCAACTTTTAGAGATGAACACCAGCAGGGTAACCCAAAGAAACCCTGACGACAGCGCTGGAGACTATATGACGAATGAGATCGACAGCTCAGAAGGCAAAGCTCTCATGCCCAAAAGCTTTGGGGCAGCCTTCCGAGAAGCGCGCGAACAAGCTGGATTCTCGATAGAACGGGCCGCAGTAGCGACCCGCATCTCGGCTTCCTTCATCGAGGCGCTTGAAAACCAGAATTTTAAAGTACTTCCCGGCGAAATATTCGGCCGTGGGTTTGTACGTAACCTCGCCCGTGCCTACAGCACAGATGCCAAACCTTTGGTGGCGGCTTACGATCTTGCGGTCTCCGTCCAGCCGGGCGAGCCTCTGACCGAATCGCCGCGCGAGACCAAAAATAAATCGCACAACAACCACCAGCGCCTCAGCGTTCCTATGGCTCCGAGGCGACCAAGTGTCGATACGGAAGCCCTACAGAGAAATGCGGCGAGCGCGTGGAAATTTGCAAGACCCGTTGTAATCGCTGTTCCGGTTCTGCTCGGAGTTTTGTGGGTTGGTCAAACAGCCTACCAAAGCTATCGCTCAGCTCAGTCCCAGCCAGAACCTTTGGCTCCGGCCGCTGTCGTTGAGACCCCGGCAACTGTAGCCCCCGTAGCAGCACCAACTGTCGCACCCGCCGCTACAACGCCAGCTCCTGCGACTGCAGCAACGGAATTGCCGGCCGCACAAGTGTTAGGCACAGGGATAGACTTTGTTGAAGTCACCGTGCGCGAAGCCGTTCAAATGCGTTATGGCCGCGATAAAGATAAGCAGATTATCGAAACATTCCAGCCACAAACCTATCGCTTTCAGTTCGACGAACAGCTTCGCCTCCTCGTCAATGACATGAGCGTCGTTGAGGTCAGGTTCAAGGGCCAAGTAGTGCCAAGCAAAGCTGTTAAGGGTGAGGGCCGTTACATGACCTTCGCTGTCTCCGAAGGTGCTCTCGCTAAAAACCGCGACAAAACGAAGTTATAAAAACCCCCTAGGCCATTCGATCTAAGACGGTTGGCCTATCGACTTTCCCCCGCCCCTAAAGTTCAGCCAATTCTTACCGAAAGACTGGGTATGGAGCTTGATTGTTCAACTCCAAGGATTTGTAGGGCGGGACCGGTATGGTTCCTACGGGGCAGATTAGGTAGACCATCGGTTTACCACGCGCCAGGCTCAGGATGAGCCCAATTGCCAGGAGGGCGATTGTCATGACTCCTTACCTATTATTCCTAACCTTTCTCTGCTCAATTTTTCCTCGAATTTCCCGTCAAAAAAGCCTATTTCTCCCGCTAACCCTTGTTTGCTCTCCCCAGTTTAACGTGTAATACTAGCGAGTCTTTAAAGGATCCGTCACCTTTGGCAGTGAGGTTTCTCTTGCCCGTTAGCACAATTATCGCGCCTTCGGACTTACAAAGACGTGTTCGGGAATGGCGACTCAATGGAAAAACGATCGGCTTTGTCCCTACGATGGGTGCCTTGCATGAAGGTCATATTTCGCTCGTAGCCGCTGCGCGTGAAAAAGTGGATCACATCGTTGTGAGTATATTTGTAAATCCTTTGCAATTCGGTCCCAAAGAGGACTTTGGCAGTTATCCGCGCATGCTTCAGGCCGATATCGAAAAGCTGCAAGCCGCAGGCGGCGTGGATATCGTGTTTGCTCCTATAGCAAAGGATATATATCCCGAAGGCTTTCAAACCAACATCACCAATACGGCGATCGCCGGCATTCTTTGCGGCCGCTCGCGTCCGGGACACTTCGATGGTGTGCTTACAGTTGTCGGCAAACTCTTTAATCTCGTTCAGCCGGACTTTGCCTTTTTCGGCAAGAAGGATTATCAGCAGCTCAAGCTGATCTCCAACATGGTGCGCGACTTAGCGTTTCCTTTGACTGTCCTTGGTATTGAGACTAGGCGCGAAAGCGATGGCCTTGCGATGAGTAGCCGCAATCTTCGTCTCACCAAAGACGAGCGCGAAAAGGCGCCCAAGATTTTTGCTGCCTTGAAACGTCTCGCCGAAGCGGCAGAAGCTGGCGAGAAAGATGTGGCAATGCTCGTGAAAAATTTTGAAAACGAATTAGGCGAAGAGAAAGCTTTTCGCCTCGACTATATCGATGTGCGCTCCCAGGATCGTCTCGATGCTTTTTCGGGCGAACTGAATAAGCCTGCCGTGGCCCTGGTCGCCGCGCATCTGGGAAATGTTCGTCTGATCGATAATTTGGAGTTTTCCGCCCCATGAAGTTTTTCATTCGGTTAGGGCACCTGCTCCTTTCATATATACTAAGACCCGTGCTCTTTTGGGTGCAAACAAGTGTTCATCCCGATAGCTTGAAAGAATTTTTAGAGCTGGGTGATAGCCCGGTCATCTATGTGTTGCCGAAACGGTCCATCATCGACTACCTCGTTCTTCTGCAAATCTGTCGTCGCTATGGTTTGCCCGAGCCTGATCTGGGTCTTGATTTCACACGCAAACGTCGTGCTCTCTGTTTGTTTTTAGAGAAAACGGGTCCGATCAAAAGGATTCGTAAGTTAAAACCGAGTCATGTTCTTCTTCATATCGTTCAACAGGCGAATGAAAAGACAGCGATGAAGGCCCAGATCATTCCAGTTTCGCCTTTTTGGGGCAAAGATCCGGGCAATACTGAGCCGTCCTTATTTAAACTTATCTTTAATGATGATGAAGATGCCGGTTGGCTGCAAAAATTCTTTATCGTCGTTGCTCAAGGTCGAAATAATAACGTTCACTTTGGTAAGCCGTTTACGATCGAAAAAGCGGTGGATGACAACAATGAGTTGTCAGCGCGCAAGATCCGGCGAATCCTTCGCATCCACTTCCGCCGCGTTCGCGGTCAGGTTCTCGGTCAAAAGCTTTATAATCGTGAGCAGGTGATCTCCCGCATTACCGCCGCGCGCCTTGTGCAGCAGGAAATCGAACGCGAGGCCAAAGGCAATCCGCAAAAACATCGAGATCTTGAAGCGGCCGCGATACGTTACGCGCGTGAATTGTCAGCCGATCAGATTTATTCGATGGTACGAACCTTTGAAATCGTGCTCGGCAAACTTTGGAACCGCCTGTTCTCCGGCGTGGAAGTCGTCAATCCTGAGATTCCAAGTGAACTGGCAGCCCAAGACTACGAGATCGTTTTTGTCCCAACTCATCGCAGTCATCTCGATTATCTGCTCGTCAACTACACCGTTTTTCATAGCGGTCTACCATCACCCCATACAGCCGCCGGCATAAATCTGAATTTTTTCCCCATGGGTTGGTTTTTGCGACGGACAGGGGCGTTTTTTATTCGACGATCGTTTCGAGGCAATCGAATCTATACAGCCGTCGTCGAAGAGTACATGGCCTATCTCCTCACTCATGGTTATCCCATTTCGTTCTTTCCTGAAGGTGGGAGGAGTCGGACAGGTCGGCCTTTGCCTCTGAAAACGGGCATGCTCGCGATGGTCGTCAAAAGCTTTGTGCGAAATTACGAAAGGCCGATCGCGATCGTTCCTGTGTATATCGGCTACGATAAAGTGATGGAAGTTAAGAGCTACCTTAAGGAACTCAGCGGCGGCGCGAAGAAAAAAGAGTCGATGTTTCAGCTCCTCGGCGCGCGCAAACTCCTTAAGATGTACTACGGTAAAGCGTACTTATCCTATGGCGAGCCAATCATTTTATCTCGCTTTTTAGATGCTACACAGCCCGATTGGAAAACCTTTGCCGATAGTAAACCGGAGTGGCTTAGCTCGGCTGTGAACGATTTATCGCAGCAGGTCTCCAAACATCTTAACGAAGCCGCGGTCATTACGCCGATCTCACTCGTAGGACTTGCGCTGCTCGCCTCCAATCATAAAGCTTTGCCTTTAGAAGAATTGCAGGCCTTCATTGAAAAAATGATAGAACTCAACACTAGGCTGCCCTATCACGCCAACGTTAAAGTGATGAGCCATAACTTTGCCGAGATCTTAGAATCGGCGCAAAAGCTCAAGGCGATTTCACTCTATCAGCATGCGGCTGGCGACGTCGCCTTCGTCAATGACGTTGATGCGGCTTTGATCTCTTACTATCGCAACAACATCGCTCACATCTTTACGATCCCTGCTCTCATCGCCCGCTTCTTTCATCAGCAAGAGGAGATGTATGCGGCCAGTCTATTCAAGGGCTGCGCAGAGATTTACGCGGTGCTCTCGGAAGAGACTCTACTTCGCTGGAAAGAGTATGAGGTCGAAGAGGTCGTTCAACGCTACGCCGATGTTATGGTGGAGATGGGGCTCCTGCGAAAAGTCGGTGACTATGCCTATCGCCGTCCGGCTCCTCAATCGGATGAATCCGCTGTGCTCGATACTCTCAGTCAAGTCATGGGCGTGACCTTCGATCGCTTTATGATCACCGCTGTTCTTCTAGCCAAGCATGCCGAACGCGGCCTCGTAAACAGCGAGGAGTTTCTCCTTCAATGCGAACGCATGGGTCAGCGGTTTGCCATACTCGGAGGCCTCAATAATCCTGAGATCTCCGATAAGACCTTTATTCAAAAGCATATCCAACTTCTTAAAAAGAAGGGTTTGCTGATCACCGTCGATGAGAATTCGCTACGCGTTGACCCTCGTGTTTCGTCTCTCGCTCAGTACGCAAAAAGCCTTTTGTCATCGGACGCACATCGGTCTATCGAACGTATATTCCGGGCTACGATGCAAGAAAAGCAGGAAGTCATTTCAAATGTCAAAGTGGAAGTACCGGGGTGATGATACCGATCATCTCGCCAAGGTCGATAAGATTCGGCGATCGAAAGATAAGCTGAAAAAACATAATCGTGATGAATCGCAATTTGAACTCGACAAAGATAAGTGGCCGACGTTTGAGAATGCGTTTACAGCTCGGGTGGTGGAGGTTCATAAACGTTACGCATTTATTTCTCCTGAGCCTACGCCGGGTGAGATTGATACGCGTGATGTTTGGTTGGGAACAGTGGCTCGTCGCCACCTTCAGTCCAGACGTGGTGAGAGAAATAATATCGTCGTTGGCGATATCGTCCTGTGCCGAAAGACGGGCGAAGGCGATATGCAGATGTCGACCGAACTGCCTTGCGCGGTGATCGAGCATATGCAGCCTCGTCGCTCGCGTATTGCGCGCCGCGATCCGATGGTCATGGAGCGTGAGCACGTCCTCGCGAGTAATGTCGATCAGCTTTTAGTCGTTGGTAGCTACGCAAACCCTGGTGTGAAATGGGGTTTGATCGATCGTTATCTCGTGCTCGCCGCTGAGCAGGATATACCTGCAATCATAGTCATCAACAAAGAAGATCTGCTGCCTCGTGAGTCGGATGATTTTCGGAAAAAGTGTGATGAAGAGATCGCCTACTTCAGAAAACTGGGCTATACGGTTTTCTCCCTTCAAGTTGAAAATCAGACCTTTGATGATCCGAAGATTCGTGAGCTTCACGCTTTGATGGATTACAAAACGACTATACTTTCAGGGCACTCTGGAGTCGGGAAATCCTCGCTCGTGAATCTCTTCAAACCAGAGATTACTCAGGTGGTCGAAGAGAACTCGGATATTCGCTACAAGGGCCGACATACGACGAGTTATGCGAGTATGATCAAGCTCGGTCGCGGCGGTTATGTCATCGACACGCCGGGTATCCGAAGTTTTGTGCTGCGCGAGCGCGGACCGATCGAACTGTCTTATGGCTTTATCGAAATGCGCGGGCTGATAAACAAGTGCAAATACCGTGAATGCAGGCATATCGACGAGCCGGAATGCGCTGTGATTGAGTCCGTGAAGAACGGTGAGATCAGCGAACGGCGATACAATTCCTACAAAGGTATTCTGCTTGGTCTCTCGGGACGCGAAGGCCGCACACGCGATGATAGCCGTGAGATGGGTGGCCGCGATGAAAGCGAGGGGATTACCGCATTCGATCTGAGCCTTGAAGATGAAATCGGCGAAGACGAGACCTCGGATGAAGAAGAATAGTTAAGAACATTCGTGCGGGCCGCAGCTGTTCAAAGAAATGATGCGCGACCGCCTTACGCAAAGGATTTCAAACCATGATGTCTTACAGCTTTGAAGAAACCGAAGAATTGGGTCTACTCCGTAAAACCATCCGGTCTTTTGCTGAGAAAGAAATTGTTCCTAAGGCTCACCAACTCGACGAAAAAGAAGAGTTCTCGGAAGACATCACCAAAAAAATGGGTGAGCTAGGACTCTTTGGAACATTTGTTTCCGAAAAATATGACGGTCAAGGCATGGACTACGTTTCCTACGTCGTCGCTGTTGAGGAGCTTGCTCGCTATGACGGTTCGCAAGCGGCAACGATCGCCGCTCACAACAGTCTCGGCGTCGGACCGCTTTATTACTACGGTAACGAAGCGCAAAAGAAAGAGTACATTCCCCAGCTCACGACCGGCAAGGCTCTGTGGGCCTTTGGTCTGACCGAAGCCGAAGCCGGCAGCGACGCTCAGGCGAGTCGCACGAACGCGAAGTATGATGCAGCAAAAGATGAATGGACGATAAACGGATCGAAGATCTGGATCACCAATTCAGCTTCTGATCTCACTGCCGGCATCACGGTTCAAGCGATCACCGATCGCCGCGCGGATGGTCGTAACGAACTCTCGTGCTTTATCGTGCCCGCCGATGCTAAAGGCTTGACCCGTAAAGTCATGCACGGAAAGATGATGTGGCGTTCGTCGAACACAGGCGAACTCTACTTTGATAACGTAAAAGTTCCTGGCTCCGCTATGCTCGGCGCCAAAGGCCAGGGCTTTAAGATCATGATGGAAACGCTCGACAACGGCCGACTGAGTATCGGAGCCATGGGTCTTGGCCTCGCCAAAGGCGCCCTCGATATGACGCTCAAATATGCGAAAGAACGCAAGACCTTCGGTGTCGCTCTGGTGAAACATCAAGCGGTTGCTTTCAAACTCGCTGAGATGGCCACTCGAATCGAAGCCGCAGAAACTCTGCTCTACAAAGCGGCTTGGATGAAACAAAAGGGCCTAGCCTTCCAAAAGCAAGCGGCAATGGCTAAACTTTACTGTTCGGAAGTCGCGGAATACTGCGCGCGTGAAGGTCAACAGACCTTTGGCGGTTACGGTTTGATGAAAGAATATCCTATCGAACGTTTCTATCGCGATGCCGCTCTCCTTCGTATCGGCGAAGGCACGAGCGAAATTCAACGTCTCGTCATCTCTCGTTACTTAGGCTGCTAAATGAAACAAAAGCTGCGTATTGTCCTTTTTCTTTTGCCCTTATGGGCACAGACCTCCTGCGCGCTACTCAGCGGCAGCGAGGCGAAGGAATTTGATGAACGCAGCTTTTCGGTTCTTAACCTCAACCTGTTCAACCAAAGAACTCCCTCGTCTATGTCAGCCAAAAGCTGGAAGGGCGACTGGCTTTTTCGTCGAGAGAGACTCGATCTCGTCGATGAACAGCTTAGGATTTCCCGTCCCGATATCGTCGCCTTTCAAGAAGCGTTGACAAGACAAGATAGTCCGAGCGAATCGGATATGAATATTTTAAGTGCCGGTGCCCTCGAAGGGTATGAGTGGGATGCTTCGCTCGTTCAAACCTATCGCGATACCCAGGAAATGCAGTATCACGCTGTGGCTGTCGGACTTCCGGTGAAACTTTCGCCAAGTTCTATGCCTCAAAAATCTGTCTGGCCGATCGGCGTCGATGGAGCGATGACCTATAGTCTACTCGAACTCGATTCCTTTCCTATCCTTCTCATCAATTTGCAAATGCCCGAAGCCACGCAAAAAGCCGATGCTTGGTACTCATCGGTGCAAGATGAAATCAAGGTGCTCCTCAAAGAGTTAAACGTGTGTGATCGGCGAATGATCGTCGCAGGTCATATTCCAGGGAGTTCTATCTGGAAGGGCTACTCAGAATTTCTAGCCGCCTTTGGTCTCAAAGATACGACCAGTGGATTTTGCGAAGCGGCGTCCGACTGTCTGACGACCAGCACGCAAAACGATATGTTTGCCGCGATAAATAATGGTCAGGCCTCCTCTCATTCCGAGCGTATACTCGTGCATAACGATACCATCATCTTCTCGAGCGGTACCTCGATGACCAAGGTTAGAACTAGCTCCGAAAATGGCCCACAGTACGGGGTTCATAGACTTTGGGCGAGTCCGATGTTTGGCTGGGAAGCTGAGTTGAGGCTAGCGCGCTGCCGCTGATACTCCTCGTTTTGTCAAAACCCAATTCCATAACCAGCCGACACCTCCAGACCTTGTAGTTTGTTGGTCTTCGTGCCCTTCCATCGCGATAGATGGAGTTCAACGGCGCCTTTGCGCGAGGTGAGCCACCAAAGGGATGCGTTCAGTCCGGCCGCGACTTCCGTAGCAAAATCTGGGTCTTTGACAAAGGGCGGCGAGGATTTTTGCGCGGGCATGACAAAGGAAATTTCTGTCCCCAGAAGGAGGTAAAGGGGATGGTAGAGACGAAATATTTTCTGAGTTTGGGTTGAGAAGTTCAAAAGTGAAATCGGTCGATCATTATCTTTGGCTATCATTGGCTTTCGTTTAAAACCGAGCCCGACTACCCATTCCGACTCAAGCCGGTGAGCGTATTTCACACCAAAACCAACGGCTTTTGTTTTGAGCAGGTCTTTGGTTTCTCCGTACTGAACCTCAAGAGGAATAGCCGAGAGGAAGACATAGTCTTTTACATAGCGATTGGGTATCGTTTCTTCAGTATCCAGCTCTTGAGCACGCGCGGAACTTGCTGCTACGGCGATAGCGAATAGGCATAAGACTGTGGAGAGAATGGAATGACCGAATCGGTTCATAAGGGCGTGTCACCTTCCCTGGAATTGGAAAAGTTGATCATAGACAAGAAAGTCTCGAAATGGGAGAGCGTTCTCCTTCATCTCGTGGTCTTTGCCCTCTTATTACCCAGCGCTTGGCAATCGATTAGCGCGGGGTTGCTTGGGCTCACGTTTCTCTTTCAAAAAGGCTATCGCTCAAATGTCTGGTCCAGCGAAGTCGGCATGTTGTTTCGCAAGACTCTAACCTTTTTGGCTCTGGCCTGGATTTGCCTTATTCTATTAGGCATCCTAGATGACATGCGCGGGGGTGAGTTCAAGCCTTATATCCGGCTGCTGGGCAAACAGGGGCTCTGGGGTGCGGTTACGATGGCCGCGATTATTTATTTTCAATTCACGCGGACGAAGAATTTTCTCAATTTAAAGGTGCTCCTCGGCTTTACGAGTCTTTTGCTCATCTATTGCGTCGTGCAGCGTTATACCGGGATCGATTGGGTGCATGGCTTCTCGGGAAAACTCGGTATGAATCGATATGCTTACGACGTCTATCGAGTCTCCGGTTGGATGGATCATCCCCTGACGTTTGCTTTTAATCTCATGCTGGTCGCACTTATTTCCGTTGCCGAATGCTTCTACGTTTTTAAACGCGGCTTTCAAAAAGAGGCCTATCTCTGGGCGGCTCAAGCCGGATTGCTTTTGACCCTCCTTCTGCTGACTGATTCTCGTTTTCCGATCGCCTTGACGTTTGCTCTCATTCTTTGCGCTGCGATTTGGGAGTTTCCCAAATTTCGAATTCCGGCAATCTCCTTCCTTTTTGTTCTCTTGATCGCGGGGGCTCTCACTTTGCCCAATCTTTCGCCCGAAAAAATTGGGCGTTGGGGCGAACTCGTAAACTCTAACCAACCGCTAGAACAAAGGTTTGATCGCCTCATTTTTTGGAAGATCAATTGGCAGCTCTTTGAAGAGTCGCCTTGGACGGGAACCGGTTTAAAAGCCTATGATGGCCGGCTACTGGACACCTATCTGAGCGCGGGATACACTAACTTAGAGAGAAAATACAATGCCCATAATATTTACCTTCAGACACTTGCCGATACGGGTGCTCTGGGAGGTCTTGGTCTTAGTTTTCTCTTGATCGGGCTCGGACGTTTGGCCTTTCGTGTGAAGAGACGGTTCGAGCATATCGCTCTGCCTCTTATCGTGATGGCGACACTCTTTAGTGGACTCGTACAGAATAATCTTCGCGACACCGAATACCTGTTTGCGCTTTGGATCAGTGTCGGATTGAGTTTGAGTTGGTTGATAGTGCAAGGGAAGCCGGATGACAGAGGAAGCGAGCGGCAGCTCGAAGATCTCAAACCCTGAAAGTGTAGCCCGACTCGTCGCTAAGATGTGCGACGGGAATATGCAGATATTGTTAAGGCATCGAGATAGTGGCAACGTCACGATTCGGGGTGCCTTTCAAAAGTTAGGCAAATTTCGCCAAACGAGTGCCATTCTTTTTCATAAAATTTCAGAAGCGGGACTCGGAAAAATCGAGGTCGGCATGCCGATCAAAATCGAAGTTCTCGGTATGTCCTCGCAGTTGACCTTTCATACCCTGGTTGTTGAGAAAACCGGCGCTGGCGTTATCTGTGCTATGCCGCGCTCGCTCCTCTCCACGGAAAGACGAACCAACGCCCGCTTTCGCGCGACGACGGATCTCACGGCTTTTATGAGTTTTTCGTTTTGGAAAGCGCATCAGCAAGATGCTGCTGTTCAGCCGTTTTTTGCGTCCTACGGCGGCATCGCTCACTGGATCTCGGTGGCCGATATCAGTGCTGGGGGAGTGTGTCTATTGACTCGATTTCCCGCTTTTCAAAATGCTACGGAAGGCCTTAGCGAAGCCTTTGATTGCACGATGCACCTACCCATGGCTGCGCCTTTGAAAATTTCGGGTGTCATCCGCTGGCGCCGAAAGATTAAAAATCGAGTGGAAATGGCCGGCGGTGCCGAGCGTTTTCAACTTGAGTACCGAGTCGGACTCGAATTCGTCGATCTCGGTGAAGAAGAACAAACCAAAATTCGCCAGTATATGCGGCAGCTCACAGTGGCTGAAGCCATTTAAGGACTCATCCATGTTAAAGCGTATCGTGTTCATCGCTATGACAAGCTTTGCCTTGAGCGCCTGCTCGACTCTTGCCTGGGTAACGGGCGAAGAGGGTGAGAGCGCTACGGGTTCCGCTCATGGAAGCGATGCACCGAAATCTAAGGTGGCATTAAAGACTTCGAGCAACGATGAACTTGAACTTCAAATCGCTCGTCTGTCGTCGCGCATCAATGAACTTGAAGTGGAATTAAACAGACAGAAGGAACGCGGCAAACTCATTGAAAAGGGTTTGCTCCTAGGACTCGTTCCCGATGAATTGAAGTCGGAAGGTGTGGCTGAAGTCAGACCTTCAGACCATGGCCACGGCGAAGACGGAAATCATGGGGGCGGGCAGAAGCTTTCCGCTGTCAAACTTCTTGAAGTCAAAGCTCCGTCAGAGCCGAAAAATGAAGGCTCACGGGATCGCGAACAGTATAGAAAAATGATTCAGGCTGCTCAGGATAAATTTAATCGGGCAAACTACGGCCAGGCGATCACCGCCTACAATGAGATCAGCGCAAAGTTTGATGACAGCATTACCGAAGGCAGCCAGCACTATTGGATCGGTTTGAGCTGGTATTATCTCAAAGAGTATAAGCTCTCCGAAGAAAGCTTTCAGGCGCTTCAATCGCGGTTTCCGGCCAGTCCCTGGGTGCCGCACGCGGGTTTCTACCTAGCTAAGGTCGATCAAAGTCGCGGCTTTCAGCAAAAGGCTCTAGAGCAATTTCAAAAAATACTTGATGAAAATCCTTCGCGCGATCTCGGTGAGATGGCTCAATCGGAAATCGAACGTATGAAGGAGAGGCTATGAAGCTTTTCATTTCAAAGAGTTTCATTCTTGCTTCGCTCTTGATCGCGCCTGGAGTTTTCGCTCAAGCGGCGGATGAACAGGCCGAAGCGAAAAAATCCGCCAATGAAAGTGCGGGAAGCGGGTTTGGAAATCCTGTGCCGCTCGAAAATTCGGCACCTATGGAAAATTCTAATTCCGCAGATAATGCGAGTCGCAATACAAGTCCTCGGACTGAGCCGGCAGCTGCGCCTGATCCAAAGGCGAACGTGATGCCCGCTCAGGAAATGGCCGTTCCCGCCGCGGCTAGGTCCTCGGCCTCTGAGAGCAATGCAGCCGCTGTGAATGCAGCCGCCGTGAACGAAGCAGCTTCGAATGGTGTTATGCCCGCGCACGAAATTAAGAACGAGAAATCATCGAGCGATACGATGACGGAAAAGCCGGTGGAGATCGATCAAAAGGATTTCATGCGTCCGGCTTGGGATATGACGGGTGCGCAATCGATCGATATTCAAAGCCGGATGAAAAAGATTTCCGAGCCCAATCTTTTTGCGGGTGCTGCGCCTAATCCTGGAACCCTTCGCAATCTGGCCTCCGGCGAAGCTCCCGAAGAGTATACTGTCCTCGAAGGCGACACTTTATTTGATATCTGTGATCAGCTTATCGACGAGGCTGACTACTGGCCAAAACTTTGGGCCTTTAACCCGACGATCGAAAATCCGCATTTTGTCTATCCAGGAATGCGTCTTCGGTTTTATGCCGGCGATGATAAGAGTCCTCCCTTTCTTCAGGTGATTACGGAAGATGATATCCTTCCCGTTGCCAAGGGTCAGATCTCAGAAGCTGAGCTTGTGCGCGAGGATATCAACGGTATGCTTATGCGTTCGGAGATTCCTGAGAACACGACTATACTTGAGCCTAGCGATCTTGATGCCATCCTACGGGTGGATAGCATGTTTGTTATGGTTGGGAATGGCTATCGCAATAAAAGCAAAGACGTGATCATTCCTGCTTTCATTACCAGTGAAGAGATTACGGCTATCGGGACGGTTGTCGGTGGGTCGGCGGGATCATTTCTGGTAGACAAGGGCCAGCAGATCATCATGGAAGATGAAGAGGGTCTTGTGGTTGGCACGACGTATTCCGTCTTGCGCAAGACGAATAAGATTAAAAATTCTAAGAACGATAACGTCGGTCTTCGTTATGAGTTTGTCGCTCAGCTCAAAGTCACGAGTGAGGACAGCGAGAAGGATGGGGTTTTTAAAGGCGATATCGTCTTTAATCGACTTGGTGTCGAACCTGGGGATCTCATCGTCGCTTATCGCTCGGTGAAAAGGACGGTTCCCAACGTGACGGTTCCTGATTCACGAGGCGTTGAACAAGAGGTCGTGAATTTCACAGAGCCGGGTACCGAACTCGGTGGACGAGGCGGTTTTGTTTTCTTTGATCAGACCGATGGTAAGCTTGAGGAAAATAAAACGTATAAGATCGTTCAAAATGTTCGAGTCTCGGCTGGGAAATTCTTGAAAGATGAGTTGCCGGATACCGATAGTAAAGTCGCGCATGTTTATATTATTGACAACAAAGGATCGGCGGCTCTGGGCTATCTCGTGCAAGATTCGCTCGAAGTCAGAATCGGCGACCGCGTCGCACGGTAAGCACTCTCCAGAAGATGTCCATTTTCAAGACCCTCTTTGCCCCGTAAGTTTGCGGCAAAGGGGGTTTTATGTTTTGCTCCAATCAGCTTGAAGCCATCATCACTCATGCCGTGTCTCAGCTCACTTATAAATGGTTACCCGTTCCTCTCACGGGCAGTGGGGATAGGCAGGATCCACTCAATCTCAGTCTTTCTGATTGGAAGGATTATGTGGAGCAGCAGGTTTTGGGTGAGAGTCAGGCGGCCTGGGTTCAGGCGGTGGTCAAGAGCCATTTGAGTCTGATTGGTCTAGCCACTGTCATCTTTGACAATCTTCAGAAGATTGAAAAGAGCGGTGCCTTTTTTATCGACTATCATCATCCTACGTATCCTTATCTTCTCAAACACATCACCGACCCGCCGGCCGGCATCACCTGCATGGGTGATCTTGGGTTATTCTTGCGGCCGAAAATAGGTGTTGTGGGATCACGAAAGGCGTCTGACTTTGCCTTTAAAGAGGCCCGGGCGCTTGCTTATCAGATCGCGATTTCAGGCGGCACGATAGTCAGTGGAGGAGCAGTAGGCTGCGATCAGGCCGCGCATTTGGGAGCGCTTGATAGCGAGCTGTTCCCTGCGCCGACGATCCTCGTTTTTGCCGGAGGACTCGAGTCGTTTTATCCTCGCTGTTTGCAGAGTCTGTTCGAACGCTTAAAAGCGCGTGACGCCTTGTTCATCAGTGAGAGGCTTTGGGAGTTGCCCACGATGCCAAGAGACTTTCCTGTGCGCAACCGAATAATCGCGGGACTCTCATCGCACCTTGCGTTGATGCAAGCGGCCGAGAAGTCTGGTGCATTGAAAACAGCGAGTTACGCGCTTGAGCAAGGACGTGAAGTCTATGCACTCGTGCACGATGAGGATGATATTCGGGCAGTGGGATCGCGGAAGTTGATCGATGAGGGCGCTTGTCCGTTTCACTCAGTATCCGATTTTTTCAGCACTAAACTCATGTTTTAGAAGAGTGGATAAGGGGCTTTGGGAAGTTTATTTTGCGTTTCCCTGGGGAAAGAATTAGGCTTATATGAAGAATCGCAATCGTTTTAACACATCATAACGTTCTTTTGAGGCTAATGCTTAAGTGTCTGACTTAGGAAGCCTTTAAGAAAGTAGGAGTGAGCATGGATCTCCAAGGCGCCACTTCAGAAGCCGTTAAAGAGAAGCCCTGGTGGGGAGTCGTTCAGGCTATGGCCGAACTCGTCATTTATGGTTATGACGAGCTTGAGCTTACCGAGCGTTATGTTCGTGAAGAACTGCTCGATGCTGGATTCTCAAGTCATGACATTGAACTTGCCTGCGATTGGGTGGAGAAGGCAGTGAATTCCGGCACGGTTGTCGAGTCGCTGGCGATGCTACAGACGCAAGGTGAAGGCGTACGTATTCCGCATCCGATGGAGCGTGTGTGTTTCTCGAAGAAGATCTGGGCGAAACTTGAGCTATGTCGTCACAAAGGAATTTTGTCTAACGACATTATTGAACGCATGCTTGAGGGCGCGCGAGTCATCGATACGAGAGATTGGGATGACGAGGAGGTGCAAAACCTTCTAGCGGAAATCTTTACGTCTGTCTTGCCGGGTACTTCGGAAACGGATTTTCTCGAGATGTTTAAAGTCTGCGTGCCTGAGTACTACTGCTAATCTTTTTTCTACTTTCTTTCCTTCCTATTCTTTTATCCATACTCTGGCTGTGCTGGATTTCTCATGTCATTTGAAGATGTAGTGGATTCGATATTCCGTAGTGATACGGAAATCGATGAGGTGTTATTTGATGGGCTCGAATCGTTCGCGACGGTTAAGGGTGATGTTAAGGTTTACGGAAAATCGCCTCTTTCGGGGATGAAGGTTTCGACGATTCAGGATTTTGCTTTGAATCAGGGTGTTCGGTGGGACCCTATTTCGCCTGCGGCGGGTGGGGTTTTTCAAACTGTCGTTGGTGGGGATGAAATTCATTATCGCTGGCATGGACTTTTGAGGCCGGTGGCTCGGGATGGGTTGTTATTGAGTGTTCGGCGTCATCGATTGTCGGACATTTGTGTTGGGGATTTTTTGGATGCCTGTGATTTTGAACGGGTGATGGGCGTTTTGAATACGCAGAGTCCGGTTTTGGTTATGGGGCCTACGGGATCGGGGAAGACTAGTTTTTTGGTGAGTATGCTGATGTCATTTGCGGCTGAGGAACGGGTGGCGATTGTTGAGCATCTGCCAGAGGTTCCACGCTTGTCACCGCGGTGGATACGGTTGTGTGGTCAGGCTCCGTTGCTTTCGGGTGAGGGTGGGGTTCGGCTCGAGAGTTTGATAGATGAGCTTTTACGATTGAGGCCGGATCGGATTGTAATCGGGGAACTTAGGCGCGAGGAGGTTAGTGCTTATAAGCGGGCTTTACTTGCGGGGCATGGGGCTGTTTGGACTACCGTTCACGCCGTGAGTGTGGAGGATTTGCCGAGGCGCATGGCGGAATTTGGGGTGGGAGATGCTGGGGAATGGAGGGAAATTTTTTCTCGATTGGGGGCGGTGGTGGTTTGTTTGGAGCGGGGGGTTAGGAGATTTCGGGGGATTTGGCGGTTTTCTTCTGATGGGGTTTTTAATGTTTTGTGAGGGTGGTGGGGATGCTCACTGTATTCGCTAAGATCGCTCCGCTATGGGGAACGCTTCGCTGATTGGGGCGTTTGTCCTGAACCCGCGAGGGGAACTCTGAAGTTCAATGTCACTTGGTTTAAGCCTGGGTTGTTTTATATGGTGCGTATTCCCTCGGGATAGCGCTTCGCTGGTGCCTCCGGCGGCATAAGAGGAGAGGCTCCGCCTGCCCCCCTTATGTATCCCCCCACCGTACAGGCTACCGCTTCGCGGGGCGCCTTTGCCCTCTTTTATACTCTGGG
>JAZKGL010000253.1:0-2962 GCA_040385935.1 Bdellovibrionota bacterium | reverse complement strand
TCATCTAAACGAAAATAGTTGCTGGTGGCTAGCGTAAAGAGCGGATCTTCCGGCATATCCCTGCCTAAAACCTCTATACGTAAGAACCGGCTGCCGGGTCTAAGCACCAATGGGATATCGAAGGTGCTTTCTCGCTTTTCTTGCGTCACTTCCAGCTCATTCAAGCGGTCGGTTTCATCATGAATCCGGACTATGATTTTTCGCGGGACCGAATCGGACGTGCGAACCTTCACGCTGACCACCTTATCACTGCGTTTGACCGAAGGCAGACCGATCTCGGTGCGAAAGCCTAAGGTATAGCGGCCGCTTCGTAAATCATCGACGACCAGCTTGGGATCGATCAAGACGGTTTTGTGCGTCACAGCCAGATGTTTATAGCGCGACAGATAGATAGCGGGCACACGGGTTCCATAACGCGAATCGCTGAAACTCGCTGCCGAAAATTTCAAGGGCTGATCCTTTTGCTTTTGTAGCTTGGCCGCCATTTGGAAAAAATCTTTCGCACGTTCGGGTGATCCACAGCCGAAGATATCGATGATGTCGGCTTTGATGCTCTGAGCGATCCACTGATACTCCGCTATCGGAAATCCTGAGTGGGGACAATCGAGAACGATCTGAGCGTCTTTGGTCTGGCCGCGCACAAATTCTGTAAAGGTGTTTAGATTATTTTTCTCGGGAGAGGTTTTGATAAGGGCGGTCCAAGCTTTCTCAAGTTCGGGGGTCGATGGGAATGCGCGGACCCACAGCCCAAGTTCCTGATCGTAGGCCGCGAGCATGGGAATCTCGTAGTCTTTGTTTGGACTCTTTAGATCACTGCTGGTCATGAGCGAAATACTCGAAGCGAGTCGCCAAGAATCGATCACATTGCGTTTGTCGTAGCTGATACTAGCCCGAGTGGAAAAGGCCGGAACCAATGGCGGCTCGTTGCACTCCATAATATTCTTTCGACCTTTGAGCAAGGTGAATTGCTGCTCGCAGAGGATGCGAAAACCGTCATAAATCTTGAGAGAATAATCTCCGCTCGGAAACGTGAGCGAGAGTGGCCATTTGGTTTGCAAAAGTGTGTGCGGTGAAACCAAGGTGAATTCGCTCGGTGAGACCCAGGCAAGCAGACTCTTGCCATGCTTTTGCATCGCGCTTTTGATCTCGACAAACCGCGGCTGCGGGCGATCGGTGCGAACGAGTAAAGATCCTTTGCTTATCTTTGGCAATTTGATGACAGGCGACTGTTTGGAGGGAATCGCATTTTTCTGCAAGATACCTTGATCATCGGCGGTCAGTATCTCCCACTTTGCGCTCGATGCAAACGCGAGGGGAAGCTCAAGGGTCTCGCCTTCCTTTATGGGAATCAACGAGCGAAAGGACCCTTGCTTCGTGTAGATCATTGCCGATTGCCAGATGGCCTGCTCATTCTTTTTGAGACGAGGTGCTTCGAGCTTCCAAAGCAAAGCCTTGGGATCGCGTGGAGTCATGGCGAGTTTTAGACAGTTCTCTGCTGTCTCACTAGGCGTGAGATAACAAGGGTTGAGCGTGTTGAGAAGTTCGGCTTGATTCAGCAGGGCGTCGCGCCCTAACAGGAGGGCAAAGCCGGGGCTTTGAGGATCGGCGAATAACTCATTGGCGCTGTCTGTAGCCTGAGCCGTGAAAGGACGAAAGCCGACTACGGCCATTGCTTCGGGCAACAGTGAGTTTGAGAGTCCAGCCACCGTTTTGGAAGTCAGAGGAATCAGATGATCTTCGTTCAAACCTTTGCCTATACGAACACTAAATCTAAGCTCGGGGTCTGCGTTCTCTATCTTTACATTCATCTTCGCCTGGTCTTTAGCGATAGAAAGAATCAGGCGTGCATCCTCGGAGCCTGACTTGTTTTGTCGAAAAAAGGCCACAACTGCCTCTTGGCCTTGTTCATCAGTAATGTCTTGGCCAATGAGCTGCAAGGGTTCTGAGGCTTTACTCTCCAGATGAATTTCGATGCTAGGCAGCGACTTAAGCGCTTGCCACTCCTGTCCCTGAAGACGGTAGACTCGACTGATCAAGAGAAAATGCGATTGCGTGTTAGCTAGCGGCGGCGCGGAGGCAAGTATGATCTGTGTGGTCTGATTCATCAAAAGCAATTGGCCGATGTGCCTTTGAAGGTGCGGCCAGCGCTTTGCTTCGTCATAGCGCACGAGCCGAGTGGAGGATAAATCACTCAATGCGGTTTTCGGTTTGATTCCGCCTGAAGGATCAGACGATTTGCTTCCAGAGCTTGAGCAGGAGGAAATAGCCAAGGAAAAAAGGACAATGAGGATGCAAGGATGAATGGCTCTTGGCATGGATAGATCTCCGAACTCGATTCTTACATGATGTATGAGTATAGTGTGATCTTACGGTAATGTAAGCTTAAAAACAGCGTTTTCCTGCCGATACCAAGACCGCCTTAATAAAAGGAGGCGAGTCTGGGTATTCGGTTTAGTCGCGAGCCTTACAAGGTGACTTATTACAAAGATGGGGAAAAGCATACGATTCGCAGGCGTCCGCCTCCGAAGCTTCACGAGGCGTTGCCCGGCGATACCGTGATCCTGACTCGAGGAAAGAATGATGACTTTCCGGATGGCGACAAACTTAAAGTGAAAACCATACAGCAGCGTAGCCCAAATGTTTTGCAGCTCGTCAATGAAGAGGGTATGGCCACGTTTGTCGATTACTATGATACTAAACTCGTCACCCAGCCTATCGATCGCTTGCGCGAAGGTCGGATCACAAAAGACGAGGCGAAGGCGCAAGGGATCGACTTCTCGATCGATAATAAATATTTGCTTTGGCCATGAGCGATATACTCTCAACGACCGTTAAAAGCGTTGAGGAATGAAAAAGCCCCTCTCGGCCAGCAGCCAAGAGGGGCTTATGATTTTCCATTTAGAAATCATTTAGAATACTTTGCTGTAATCCCCCTCTTTTTAAAGAGGGGATGTAAGGCTAC
>JAZKGL010000252.1:3567-5923 GCA_040385935.1 Bdellovibrionota bacterium | reverse complement strand
ATCATCACCAACATCGGCCCTGATCATATCGGTCAGGACGGAATTGAAGATGAAGACGATATTCTGCATATCAAAGCTTTGGTCGCTGAGCGCGTGCGTGAAGGGGGAACGGTTGTTCTTCGTGCCGATAACGGCCGCCTTGCAGCACTTCCAGAAAGCCGATCGTTCAAACGTCAAAAGCTTAACCGAACGATCGTTTACTTCTCAACCGATCCCTACAACGAAACTCTTCTCAAACATATGGCCGACGGCGGACTTTGTTACTATCTGCATGAAGGTCTGATCTTCGAAGCGCATGGCACCGAACGCAAAACGATGATCGCCGTTGCGCGCGACATTCCCATCACTTTGAATGGCAAAGCGGATTTCCAAATCGAAAACGTCATGGCTGCAATAGCCGCCGCACGTTCGCTAGGCCTCGATAAGGATCATATCGTCGAGCGTCTTAAGACCTTTGAAAGCGGTAAAAACGAAGGCCGCATGAATATCTACAGCACCGATCGCGGGTCCATCATACTCGATTACGGACACAATCCGAACGCGTTTTCCGCCGTCGGTAAAATCCTCGACGACTGGCAAGGTCGTAAAACAGGACTCATCGCACTTCCCGGTGATCGGTCTGAGGACATGATACGCGCCGCCGCTCTCGCAGCAGGAAATGCATTCGATCGCATCATCATCAAACACGACCTCGACACTCGCGGCCGTAAGCAAGGCGAAACAGCCAAGATTAGTTTCGATGCGATTCGCTCGGCTTACCCGCACAAAGAATGCCTAATCGTCGAGGATGAAGCAACGGCGTTGAAGTTTGCAACAGAGACGATGCTCGATAATGAAGTGGTCGTGCATTTCTTCGATAATTTGAGCGCAGTGATTGGAGCCTTGAAAGAAATTGGCGCCGAACGTAAAGAAGCTCTGACGCAAAAATCGAGCTTCGTATCGATCGAGAGCGTATCCAGTTCCAAATCGGCCAAGGCCTCAAGCCTCAACGCGGCCTCGCTATAAAGTGAATATTCCATGCGGTTTTTGACAGGCCATTCTCAAGAAGCTTTCCTCATGGTCCACGGAGGCGCAGGCCCCATGGACCCTTCGGAGACGGGCATACTCGCCGCGACCGAAACTCTTCGTAAGATTGCGCGGGTTGTCTCGGATCGCGACTCAAGTGCTCCCAACCTGAGTTTTGCCACGGCGGTTCTTGCAGGTTTAGAAGATGATGAGCAGTTCAATGCGGGTTATGGCTCGGCTCTACAGGCCGATGGTCAGCCTCGTTTATCGGCTGCTCTGATGGACGGCGATAGCCTCAGCTTTTCGGGCGTCATCTCGGTTTCTGACGTACAAAATCCTTCGCGGCTTGCGCTCAAACTGCAAAAAAGTTCGTCGCGTGTTTTAACCGAACCCGGCGCCACGCGACTCGCTCGCAAGCTCGGTTTTCCGCCAGCGAACCTCATCACTGAGGAGAGATTTCAGCGGTGGCTTGAGCAGCGGGAAAAGAATAGCCCCGATGGCTTTGATACTGTGGGTGTCGTCCTTTCCCGCGATGGATTAGTGGCCGGCACAAGTACAGGCGGACGCGGATTTGAAGTGCCCGGTCGCGTAAGCGATTCCGCTACCGTGGCCGGAAACTATGCCAGCACATTCGCAGCGATTTCGCTGACAGGCATTGGTGAGCAGATCGTCGATTTTGGTGTCGCAGTTCGTATCGAAACCCGCGTGCGTGATGGCCTCAGCCTTGAGGAAGCGTGCCGGAGGACGTTCAACGAAGCGGTCGCCCTTGGTCACGAGTACGGCTGGATTGCCGCAGATCGTAAAGGCAACTGGTGCATAGCCCACACGACTGATCACATGACTTTTCTGATCAAAACTTTGTCCGGTCAAGAACTTGCCTCCTCATCAAGCCGATAAGGCATCTCATCTTACGTCAACCTGACTTTACTTGTAGAAATCTTTGTGCTAATCAGCTTTCGAGCCGATTGGTGCAAAGATTATAAGCTTTCTTTTCGAAGGAGGATGCTTACATGCAAGTTGTTAGTGCGCTGGAAAATTTCCCTCTCAATCTTATCCTCGCGTCCACATCCCCTCGTCGCAAGGAACTGCTCTCCTATTTAGGATTGCCCTTTCAAATTGTTGCGCCCAATACCGAAGAAAAGCCGCGTCCAGGAGAAGACGGCATTCAATATGCAAAACGAAACTCGATGGAAAAAGCCGAAGCGGTTTATCGGCAGCATCGCGATGCGCACGAAGGCAAAGTCCTAGCGATCGGTGCGGATACGATCGGCGTGATCGATGACAAGATTCTAGAAAAGCCGCTGGATGCCGCCGATGCTGTGCGTATGCTCAGCGAAATGTCGGGACGAGC
>JAZKGL010000252.1:0-3467 GCA_040385935.1 Bdellovibrionota bacterium | reverse complement strand
AGTGTGAACGTCGATTTAATCTACGGCTGGCCGGGGCAGACGGCTGAGGATTGGCAGAGTGATTTGGAAGGGCTCGCGCAAAGCGGGGCCACTCACGCGAGTCTTTACAACCTAACTTTCGAAGGCAACACGCCTTTTGCGCGACGCGTGTCTCGTGGCCGTATGCACGCCATCGACGATGATCGCTTATATGGTTTTTATGAAACGGCTTGCACGTTTATGAAGCAGGCCGGTTATGAGCACGAAGAAGTCTCCAACTGGCACTTACCAGGGATGCAAGCGCAGCATAATGGCTTATACTGGCATGGTGGTTCCTATCTCGGTTTGGGTTCGGGAGCGCATAGTTTTCTCGAAAAATTAGGACCTTATGGGACGCGTTTTCATCAAAATGGCAACTGGCGAACATTTGTGCCCGAGTCCTTGGACTCACTTCAGGGTATAATGACACGTACCCATATTGCTATTGACGCGGATAGAGATGCGGACGCCATGGTGCTCGAAGTTGTAAGTTCGGGATTAAGAACCTCTCGAGGTATTAATATCACTAGCATTGAGCAGAAAAGTGGTTATAGTTTCGAGCCGCGCCCAGTCCTTTTGCAGGCTTTCAAAGAAGGTCTACTCAGACGAGATTCGAGGGATCAACTGTTCCTCGAAGAGCTTGAGTGGTTTCGAGAAACCTTGTGGTCACTTGAAGTGTCACTGTCATTTGTTCCGCGCGATACCAAGAAAAGTGTTCCCTAATAAAACGGGTCAACGAAAAGCCAGAGGAGAAGAGTCATGGAGCTGATTAAAAAACTTCACGAAATGCGACATCGCACAGGTCCTTCGATGACCAAGGGTCTTGAAGACAGTGTGATTTCCTCGTTCGCAGCGCACGACAAAGATCTCTCTCAGGGCATAGACACGGCCTACACATATTTTCAGGCTATCGAAAAAGAGTTCGGCGAGAAGTTGAAGCTGCCCGAAGCGGAGCTAATCACCTTTTTGCAAAATGACTTCGTAAACTTTTATGAAGCCAATTCCGTAAACCCTTACGTCGCGATTCACGCGCAAGGCCCTTGGGTTTTCACAGCCCATGGTGCGGTGCTTCATGATTCGGGTGGATACGGTATGCTCGGCTTCGGTCACGCACCGAAAGCCGTGATCGACGTGATGAGTGGCAAACAGGTCATGGCTAACATCATGACGGCTAACTTCAGCCAAAAACGCATCACAGAAAAATTGAAGAAAGAAATCGGCCACACGCGTAAGTCTCGCGATGGTCTCTTTACTAAGTTTCTGTGTCTAAACTCCGGTTCCGAATCCGTAACCGTAGCCGCTCGTATCGCCGACTTAAACGCCAAGAAGCTGACCGATCCTGGCGCCCGCTATCACGGCCGCAAGATTATGATGCTTTCGCTTAAGGGAAGTTTTCACGGTCGCACCGAGCGTCCGGCGATGGCTTCGGATTCTTCGGCGAAGAGTTATCAAAAACTGGCTTCGTTTAGAAATTCTCATCTGACGACGGTCGAGATCAATAATATCGAATCGCTTCGCAAAGTTTTCAAAGATGCCGACGAAAATAAGATCTTCTTTGAGATGATGCTGATGGAACCTGTCATGGGCGAAGGCAATCCGGGTGTAGGCGTGACGCGCGAATTCTACGATGAAGCGCGTAAGCTCTCCCGCGAGCACGGCGCTTTGTTGATGATGGATTCGATTCAGGCCGGTCTGCGGACGCAAGGCGTTTTGAGTATTGTCGACTATCCTGGATTTGAAACAGCGGAAGCGCCCGATATGGAGACTTACTCAAAAGCGGTCAACGCTGGACAGTATCCGCTCTCTATTCTCGCGTTGGATGACAAGGCCGCTGCTCTTTATGAAACTGGGCTCTACGGCAATACCATGACCACCAACCCACGCGCTCTTGATGTCGCGTGTGCAGTGCTCGATTTGGTTACACCTGAGCTGCGTAAGAATATCCGCGAGCGTGGCGTTGAGTTCGTGAAAAAATTCCAAGATCTTAAAAAAGAATTTCCCGATGCGATCACCGATGCAACGGGCACAGGTCTACTCTGTGCGCTTCATTTAAAGCCAGAAGGTTATAAAGTTGTCGGGGTTGAAGGAGTCGAAACCTGGCTTCGTCACAACGGTATCGGCGTGATTCATGGCGGAAAGAACGCTTTGCGTTTCACACCTCATTTCCGCATCACCTCGACTGAGATTGATTTGGTGATGGAAAAGATCCGTCAGGCTCTCAAACGTGGTCCAGTTTATACGAAGTAAGTCATCTCTCTCGTCTTCGCACGGTAACGCCCGCGTGAAGACGAGTTCCCCTTCAAGCCTTTTTCAGTATTCCTTCAATCGCCAAAGCCTCTTCGCCGCCTGGCGTAACAATAAAGTGCCGAAGCTCCAACGTCTTCCCAGCGCCTGGCTTCAAATCCATCCGCCAGCCCCATTGCTCATCTCCTGCGTACCACAGACCATTCACCGAAAGCGCATTATCCTGCAAAGGCCCGCGAAAGCTGATGGCCGCCGCACCAGTATGAAAACTATCCATCCAGTAGGCTGTGGCTTCGCTGCTTCTCTCATCTTTACCAAAGATGCATTGGCCCACATGTGGTTTGCCGTCGAGGGTTGCCGAATACTTTTGCTCGACAAAGTGACCATCAATAATTTCTTTGAATTCCACATCTATCGTTCCCATCTGCGGCGGGACATCGGGACCCATGAACGTTTTCGTTTCGCCTGACCATTTGCCTAAGAGAAAGTTCATCTTCGACCCTCCTTCGAATATCGGCTGATTTTAACGCAAAAAGAAACGCGCTGCTTGAAAAAGCAGCGCGTTTATAAAGAAGCATCGATCCGGATCTCAGTTACGATATACGGAAAAGTTGAATTAATGGAAAAGGACGATCTCAGGCGAGAGATCAGGTGTATCGATTTCGTCGACGATGATAGTCGTCTCGACAAGTTCGTTGCCGCTGAAGTGGTCGATCTTTTCGCCTTTAAATAAAATCTTTGTGCCTTCGAGTTTTTCGTCAGCAAACTTCTCGCGAAGTGCGAAAGGAAGGGCAACGTTGTAGGATTCTGTACCGTTTTTCATGATCCTGTATGCCACTACGTCACCATCTGTGTTACGAGATGGGTAGATATAACCTTCGACCGCGATTTCAACCGGGAGACCTTGAACACATTGCCCAATGCGATTCTCATAACGAGTTGCGTCCGGGCACTCACAGTGGCTAGACTGACCCCATGAATTAAAATCACGAGTACAAATCGAAGCGCTCTCAGGAGCGATCGAAGAAGCAAAAGCAGGTGCTGCAAGAAAGCTGGTGATGACGAGGGCTGCGAGTTTTTGCATGACATGGGTCTCCTTGTTGGTGACACCGTTGTATCGCAGTCGACTTTGAAATCTCTAGACTTGGCCAGCCAACCATCGACGAATTTTAGTTCACAAAAATTGAATGGGTGATCTTGGTGCA
>JAZKGL010000251.1:0-13763 GCA_040385935.1 Bdellovibrionota bacterium | reverse complement strand
GCGAGGAGTGGGCAGACTTTGCCGCCCATTTTCAGACAAATTCATCGAATTATTTTTTCGACAACTTTAGGTCTTCCGGCGTGAAATAGAAGCCGCCAAGTGCCGAATCTTTTTGGGGATCCATGCCTTTAAAAAGAAAGTTGCAACGAAGGCCTTGGGATTCTTTCAACCAAGATTTTGCTTTTAGATCACGGCCACGCTTCAAACACATATCATGCAGCTCCGTGGTCGCCTTCTCGGCCTTAAGATATTCGCGGATAAAGAGTCCACTGCCTTCTCGCGCCAAAAGCGTTCCAATGTAAGCGATAGAATCAACACCGAGATCTTTATTCATTGCTGCGAGTAGTTTTGCCTGAGTAAACATCTCGTCACGCTTGCGTAGGAGCTGAGCCTGGACCGGATAGACGACGAGGTCCTTGCCATCGACGAGCTTTTGCGAGATGTCGTAAGCAAAGTAGGCTTCTCGCGCGTTTTGTTTCGATTCGGCAAGTTCGCCTCGATTGGCCCAGACTCGCCAATCATCGCCTGTTTGCGTCCACTGTTGAATACGAAAGCCCGCAATCAAATCTTTGCCCTTGTCAGGCGCAATCGAAAAGATCAGTCGACCAAGCTCGTTCTGACCCATAATTTGAATCCAGACCGCATACTGTTTTTCGTAGCCGTAGGAGCCGACGATACGCGCACCTTCGGCCTCGGGGCAATCATTGAAGATCGCTTTGCCGGCCGCAGGCGTCTTCAGACGCCAAACACGAAAGACGGTGAATTGCAAAGGAGCTTCGTAACGATTGTTGATGATCGATTCAAGCTTCTCGCCGATATCGCGTTTGACTTTGGCCCGCGGATGAAAGTATTTGGCGAAGCCTTCGAAATTTTTGTCTTTCAGATCCTTGAGGATGCCCTCAAGCTGCGTGTGAAGTGTGACCTCAGTGCCGGCAAGGTCCACGCCGGGACCTCGGGACAAGATTTCGCAGCTGTCTTGAGCAACTGGAGCAGGCGCAGCCGTTTCGGCAAAGGAGAGATCGGTCGATGACAAAGCGTAGAGGAGGAGGCCAAAGCTGAGTTTACTTCGCCACGCAGCTCGAGCAGCCCGAACTCTTTTCGGAAAGTTCAATGAGTTCCCAGCTCCCGAATTCATCATTCATAAGCTCCAATGCTTCATCAAGAAAGTCGAATTCTACAGTGAATAATTCTTTCATGATCTTTGTTTCTAAACAATAGGCATTGTAGGTGTAAGCCGAGCGGAATGGATCGTAGATGACACTCACCCCGGCTTGGCGATCGCGAAAACGATAGGCTTTTTCTTGGAAATTCTCTTCGTTCATTTTCTGTAACATATTTACTCCTGATACTGCCAGATCATAGGCTGCGGCAAAGGCAATTCACCTGAGACGAGGCGTGAGAGGACAGCGGGATAGAGTTTGCATTCAAGTTCAAACACACGATGAGCAATATCATCGGCTGACACACATGAGGATATATTAACTTTGCCCTGAGCAATGATTGCGCCTTCATCGTAGCGTTCATTGACGAAGTGAATGGTTGCGCCCGACTCGGCTTCCTTCGCGGCGGCGATGGCCTCATGGACTTTCATACCATACATTCCATGGCCACCATAACTTGGAAGTAGAGCTGGGTGAATATTCACCACATGGGATGCGTACGCGGGCAGGTTCGGAAAGATCTTGAGAAAGCCGGCGAGCGCGATCCATTCGATCTTGTGATCTTTGAGCCAGGCTTCAAGCCCCTTAGGATCAGGCGACTTCGCATCAAAGATATAAAGAGGTAGATCGTGCTGCTGAGCGATGGCAACGGCCCCAGCCTTAGCGTTCGACGTTATAACAGCCGAAACTTCGAAAGGATAATCCCCGGCGAGAAAATTCTCAAGAGATCGACCTTTACCTGACACTGCGATCGCGACTTTGACTTTCACGCGGGAGCCTTTATTTTAACTTCAAAGTTTTGATGGCCCTGAGCCTTGAGCCCGTTCCAGAATCCGGCGGCATCCATCGATTTAGAACCCGCGCTTTTCAATCGACCCACTGCAATATGTCCGTCAGCCGTTCCTACAAGCAAAGCTTTTTGCTTTTTGTCGAAGTAGAATTCGCCCGGGGCAAGGCTTTTCTCGGATTCGGCAAGCGAAATGTCTTCGAGCACTATGCGAACACTCTGGCGTTCGGTGTAGACACCAGGCCAGGGTTGAAAGGCGCGAAATTCGTTGGAAAGCACGGCGGCTGACTTGGTCCAATCTATAGCACCATCGGTCTTCGCAATCTTTTTGCAGAAGGTGACGTCGGCTTCGTTTTGCGGGTTGCCGGAAAACGAAAGATTCTTGAGTTGATCCAAGGCCTCAAGAAGAAGAGGTCCACTCACATGAAACATGCGCGCCGTAAGATCGTGTGCAGTCTCACGCGGATCGATCGCAAAGGATTTTTGAAGAATGATATTGCCTGCGTCGAGAGCTTTCACCGTGAAAAGGATGGACACACCCGTCTCTGTTAGGCCATCGAGCAAGGCGGCAGGCACGGGGGTCGCGCCGCGATATTTAGGGAGCATAGAGGGATGAATGTTAATCGTCGCGCGGCTTGGTATCGATAGGAATGCGTTCGTTAAAATCTGACCGTAAGCCGCCGTGATGATCACATCCGGTTTGAGCGCGCGTAGCTCATCGAGAAAAACGGGATCGCTGGCCTTGAGAGGTTGAAGGCAGGTGATCCCTTGTTCCTTGGCAAAAGCTGCGAGAGGTGGATCGGTTAGGACCATTTTTCTACCCGCAGGTTTGGCGGGCTGGCTGACGACCGCCACCACTTCATGTCCATGTCCCTTGGCCTCGCTGAGAAGCTGCTGCAAAGGAGCGATCACCTCGGCGGGTGAACCCATATAGACTAAACGCATAAAAAACCCCGGAAATTGCAAACCCAAAACGAAGAAAGCCGCTTTGCTTGGAGGCAAAGCGGCTTCAGTATGCCAGGACTCAGCGGGAGGCGAAAGGCGCGATTAAGGCGTCTTTTCAGGCATGCCCTTACAGTCTTGAAACTCTTTTCTCAGCGTTAGATTGATCTCTTTGAGCATTTCATATTCTTTCGCGGATTTGATTCGGCCGTAGTATTCAGAAAGTTCAACCGACTTGTCGGGATTCATCAAAGATAGAATTTGAGTCGTCTGCTTTTGGGGAATGCGGTTGAAGAGCGAAACGACGAGATCGCGATCAAGCTTTTCAAAGACGGGCGCGGCCTTCTTGACTTCCATTTTTTGATAGAACTCAACGAGCTTATCCAAACGATCCTTTTGAATCTCTTTTTCTTTTTGAATCGTCTGCTGAAAGAAAGCCATTTCCTCTTCAAGCTTCTTGAGTTTGACGTCAACCGAAGCTTCGAGGCCCTTGAGCTGCTTTTCGCGGGTACTCAGAACACCGATGCGGTTCTCCACCTGGGCTTGCTTTCGTTCGAGCAAGGTGAGGTAACGGCCCACTTCGTCCTTTTTCAGGTTTTCGGAATCGACCTTTGGTAGATTTAAGAGGTCATCGAGAAAACCTTTACGTTTTGGTTCGCCCGCCTCAGTATTGGCTGGCGCTGCGGGTGCAGGGGTCTCCGCAGCTTTCTCTTGCGCCTTGACGGCTTTATCGCCGAAGTAGAACAATTTTTTCGCATCGTCGCCGAGAAAAATATAGCCGAGCACACCGATCTTCATCGCGATGAGGAGGGGAATGGTAAAACGGCTTAGAAGATTGCCAAGAGTGTCAAACATCATGTCCTCAGATTTTTCTTCGAGCGGCTTGCACAGCGAATTCATCCAGCTGCTTTTGCTCTACGATTTTATTTTGGTTATTGAGGTCGGCACTGTAGCGACCGTCGAGCTTCTCAAGCATCATCTTATTTTTGTGGGCTTCGGCGACACAACGCTCTTGCGCGCGCTCTTCGAGTTCGACATCTCTGAGATCCATGAGACGTTTGTGCCACAGAGATTTGGCGAGATCGATCGAGTTCTCGAGTGCTTCAAGCATGAGGCGCTCAGGCGATTGACGCTCCTGATTCAGCCGATCGATGCCCTTAACATACATGGTTTGGGTGCGAAGAAGTTCGGCTTTCGCGGCGTCTTTGCGCCGACGAATTTTCTCGAGTTCAAAAAGCTGCTGATCGAGCTGAATCTGCCGAATCCTGATCAGCGAACCGAGCTTTTCAATTTTCTTTTCGATTCCACTCATCTATGTGGCTGCCCCATGAGAACGCGACGAAGGCCGACCGTGGCCTCATCGAATGTCGGTGATTCGGAGATGCCTTGTTTCAGGAAGGCTTCCATAATCGGCATAAGCCTAATCGCTTCATCCAATTTATGATTGGTTCCTGGTTGATAAGCACCGATTTGAATCATGTCCAAAGCGGAGTTGTACGTGCCGAGGAGTTCGCGAAAGTAGTTGGTCTGCTGCCAGTGCTGGGGATTTACGATGTCACTCATAACCCGGCTTGCACTGGCTGTGATATCGATGGCTGGGAAATGGCCTTTAACGGCGAGTTGTCTTGTGAGGACGACGTGACCATCAAGAATAGATCGCACCGCATCGGCAACCGGGTCATTGAAATCGTCACCATCCACAAGAACTGTGTAGAGACCTGAGATTGCGCCATGACCTTTTTTTTGCGGGCCCGCACGCTCTAAGAGTTTGGGTAGGAGTGCGAAAACCGAAGGCGTATATCCTTTGGTTGTAGGTGGTTCGCCGACCGCGTTACCGATTTCCCTTTGGGCCATCGCTACCCGGGTCAGACTATCCATCATTAGCATTACGCTTTTTCCCTGGTGGGAAAAGTATTCGGCCAGAGTTGTCGCTAGCTTTGCGCCGCGAATACGCATGAGAGGGGATTGTTCGCCGGTCACGACGATAACCACGGATCTTTTTAATCCTTCTTCACCAAGATCGCGTTCGATAAACTCGCGAACCTCTCGACCACGTTCACCGATCAAAGCGATGACGTTGACATCGGCCTGGGATTTTTTAGAGATCATGCCCATAAGCACGGACTTACCCACACCAGAGCCTGCCATGAGACCTACGCGTTGGCCTTCGCCAAAGGATAACAAAGCGTCCATCGCTCGAATGCCCAGGCCGAGTGGTTTGCAAACACGTTCGCGTTCCATCGCATTCGGTGCATCGCGGTCGATATTAAACGTCGGTAAATCATTGCGAATCAGATTTTCGCCGGTATCGAGCGTTTTGAGGAAAGGATCAATGATGCGGCCAAGGAGATGGTCGCCGAGCGGAACTTCTGCAAAACTACGAGTGATTTCGAGAGAGGAGCCAGGCGATACACCCTGCAGATGGGAGTAAGGCAAAAGAAGAACCTTCTCTTTGCGAAAGCCGACGACTTCCGCAAGGATAGATTCTTTGCGATCGGGTGCTTTAATGGAAACTATGCTGCCGATCGAAGCACCTGTGAGGGTGGCCTCAATAAGCGTGCCCACGATATCGGTCACGCGGCCCTTGCACGACCACGGAATCGAATTGAATGAAGCCTTCAGCGAAGGGTTATTCAACTTACGAAGGACAGGCGATTCGTTCATTTAGCTTACCTTGTCTTGCGACTCGAAAAGAGAAAGATCAGCTTGGTCCAATAGATCGCTAATGATTTTTTTGATGCTCGCATCGATAGCCCCGTGCTGACCTTCTATGCGGAAGTCATACTCGGGCAGACTGTCGTCGGAGCGAATGCGGGCCAAAAGGCTTTGATTGCTCCAGCCTTTAAGCTCACGGGCGACTTTGGAGTTCACGAAGATTTTGAATTCGTCTTCCGAAAGAGCCTCGTCGATCGCGCGCTCAATAACCATTCCAAAGGAGTTTGGATTGAGATGAAATTCTCGGTGGAGCATTGATTCTATCAGATTTTGGGTTATGACCTGAAAGTTTTCCTGCGCACTCTTGAGAATGGAGCTTTGCATGCCCTCAAGATTCGTCACGATATTGGAGACTTCTTCCAAGATAACCTGAACCTTGGAGCGTGCTTCTATCGTCGCACGTTCTTCACCATTTTGATAACCTTCGCGAAAGCCTTCTTCACGAGCCGCGGCGCGAATCGCTTCGAGTTCGTCTTCGGTAGGGTAGCGTTCAAGCGCTGAGACTTGAACAGAGCCAGGGGTATTTTGGGACGCATAGGGAACGAAATCATCCAAAGGAGCTTCGGCCTCGGCTTCCTCTTCAAATTCAGGCTCCTCTTCAATCGGGGGAGCCTGCTGAATCACGGGTTGAGGAGTCGGGGGCTGTATAGGAGCTGGTGCAGCTGGCTCTGCTTGGGTCGCCTTTTGTGGGGCGGGGGTTTTACCTGGGAGATCCATAAGGCCGCCTGGCGCAAATTCTTCGGGCGTTGGACTCACTTCTTCCTCGGCGGCATCCACCGCGGCTTTATTATCCCTCGAGGTCTCCATTTCGAATTCTTCATCGTCGTCACTGCGCTGCGTGCGGCTCGATTGTCTCTTGCGCAGGCGTGCCCACTCTTCGGTGAAGTCGAGAGGACGAATGATCATCCGTTCTTCAGCTGAGTGAAACACCTGTTCAATCTCATGGGACAGGCGAACCGTCTCGGCCAGGTCTTCTTTCAGGTGAAGACGCTCGTGAACGATGTTGGCGCTTGCGTTGTCGTGAAACGTAATCGGAGTATCACAGATATCAGCCAGACTGAAATCTGTGATGGTCAGCTTCTTAGCAAGAGGATCGTTTCGTTTGATGAAGCGACCGTTCTTTTTAGCGTCGAGCGTAGTCACTTAAATCACCTTAGCCTTAGTGTGAAGAAGCGTGAGGGCTGAGGAGAATACGAAGAGCCTCGGTCGTACGGGCTGGTTCGTTCTTCGCAAGGAACAGGATCTGCTCCTGAGGCGTGAGTTTCTCAAACGGAACATCTTCTTTGACTTGAACGTTCTGCGCACTCGACATCTCTAGATCAGGCTTAAAGTCTTCAATGATTTCTTCAGTCTTCTTACGCTCAGGATCGTAGGAGAGCCAGCGGAAGTAAGGGCGAACGATAAAGGCAAAGAAGAATACCAGGGCCAGTGCGATAACACCCGCGATCGCCATGTTGGAAAGGTACTTACGATCTTCGATGTGTTTTTCCTGAATCGCCATAGCTTGGTTAGCTGCGATTTCAAACATCATATTGTGAACCTTCACATCGTCACGGCCTTCTTTAAAGCCGATCGAGGAGCGAACCAGTTCATCGATCTTTTTCATTTCATCGACGGCGCGTGGCGCAAACTCAGGCGCTGATCCATCTACCGGGTACTGCTGCGATCCATCGACGATGACCGCCACCGAAATCCGGCGAATATTACCAACCTGCATAACCTTATGCCGTTGAGTCTTGGATACTTCGTAGTTGATACGTTCGCTGCCGCGTTTGCTTTTATTGCCACCCGCACCGCCCGCTCCTGTGAGTTCTTCTTGTTCGCCCGGAACATTGGATTTGGCCCCTGGAATACCGGTAGGGTTAGTGCTTCCACCGGCAGCCATTTCTTGAGTCGTCGTATTTGAAGAAAGAACGACGACGCGATCGGGATCGATATCCGAAATATTTTGTTCTTCCTGAGTGAAGTCAACATCGATGTCAACCTTAGCATCCACCCGGTCCTGACCTACTATACGGCCGACGAGGGATTTGATTTTGCTGGTCATCTCAGCTTCAAGGTTACGGCGATAAGCGGTCATCTCTTGAGTCATCTTGGAGGCTGGATCTTCCGACTCGATCTTGGTCAGCATTTTGCCTTCCTGATCGATGATCGTGATGTTATCGGGGTCCAGTCCTTCGACAGAGCGCGACACCATATGCGTGATGCCTTTGATCTGCTTGGGAGAGAGGTTTAAGTTTTCGCGGGTCTTGATGTAGATCGCCGCCGTGGGTTTTTCTTCGTCCTCTTGGAACAAAGCTTTTTTCGGCGTCACGATATGAACACGGGCGGAGTTGATGCCTTCGATCGAACTGATCGTTCGGGCAAGCTCGCCTTGAATCGCACGGAGTTTGTTGATGTTCTGTTCGAACTCAGTTCGGGTAAAGTCTTTGTCATCGAATTTCTCCCAGCCAATCATACCTCGGCTAGGGAGACCTTCTTGAGCCAGTTTGAGGCGCAAGGGGACGATCTGATCGACAGGAACAAGAATACCTTTGGAATCCATGACGAAGTCAGTGAATCGCTGCTTTTTGAGTTCAGCTACGATCTCCTGATTATCGGTTTCCGACATGTTTTGATAAAGGTAATCCTTGTCGACCTTTTTTTGAGAAAGGAGGAGCGTGATACTTCCGCCTACGATCAACGCGATGACCACTAGGATAGCAATCTTTTTCGAGCCGTTCAGGGTATCCCAGAACGCCTTCATACGGGTTGAAAAATTTCGGAAAAACTCGTTCAACTTTTCCATTCAATCAGATCCATCGTCGCTAGAAGTTAAATGGGCATTCGCATGATTTCTTGGTAAGCCGAAAGCGCTTTGTTACGGACCTGAACCATCATGTTGAAACTTAATTCCGCTTGGCTGGAGGCCAGCATGGTTTCATGAATGTTGGTGTCTTTGCCGTTGGCCAGATCAGTCGCTTTTTTATCCGCTGTGACTTGGTCGCTATTCACTTCGTTGATCGCAGTCTTCAGGTGATCCATAAAACTGGCTTTTTCACCGGAGGCCTGCTGACCTGGCATTTCCATCTTAGAACTCTGCTTGAGATCCCTTAGGGCTCCCATCATCGAGCTATCAAATTTGAAGCCAGAACCTATCGTACTCATCGTCTATAACCTTTCAGGGGGAGTCTTTAGATCGCGTGGGTTATGCGCGACCGATTTCTATCGCTGTATTCGCCATGCTTTTCGCGGAATTCAGCGCGGTGGTGTTGGCTTCGAAAGCGCGTGTCGCTGCGATCATATTCACCATCTCTGTCATGGTTTGAATATTCGGCATCGCCACATAACCTTCGGCATTGGCGTCGGGGTGCGAGGGGTCCAAGACCATGCGAGGAGCCTTGGTGTCCTTGTGGATGTCGACGACTTGAACCTTTTTGAGTTCGGTTCCCCAGTCTTCATCCAGCATATTTTCAAAGTCTGATGCATTGGTTGCCGAGAAAACAACGTCTTCACGCTTATACGGGCCACCTTCCGGTGTCCGTGTGGTGTTGGCGTTGGCGAGGTTCGACGACAGAACGTTCATCCGCACGCGTTGGGCGGCGAGTCCTGAAGACGAGATGTTCATGGCTTTAAAAAAACTCATCATTGACCTCCGTTTGCGATCGCATACTTGAGAGTGCCGATCTTTTTGTTGATCAGTTCGACAGTGGCTTTGTAGAGAAGTTGGTTCTCCGCCATCGCTGCCATCTCCTGATCCACATCCACCGTGTTACCATCCTGGCCAACACTTTCTGTGGGTCTTAAGTAAACTTCCGGGATGATAGTCCCATCGGCTTCCGCCATTCCGTTTACAAAGTGCTTCTCGCTGGTGGCTTTCATCGGGATATTGTCTTCAGAGCCCGAAAGCGCCTGAAGCTGTTCTTCAAAGTCGTAACCAAGCGCTCGATATCCGGGAGTTTCAGCGTTGGCAACGTTGGAGTTGATAACATGCTGACGTTCAAGGCGCTGGTTAAGGGCGCCCATTTTCACGTAATCGCCGCGGGTGAATAGACCCCCGATGAGACTTCCACTCATAGTGCTTTACCTGTTGTTGGTTGCGGAACCTCGTGGCCTTCGAGAACAAATTCATTGATTTTGTTACGAAGAGTTCTCAAGGAGATGCCAAGAGTTTTCGCCGAGTGAGTTCGGTTGCCGTTGTGAATGCGAAGAGTCTCAAGGATGAATTGAGTCTCGACTTCACGCATCTTCTGACCGATCGGAAGGTGCTTAACCCATTCTCTGTCTTCTTCAACCTTCTTTTGCTCAAGAACGAATTCTTTCGCTGTGACGGTATTGCCCGAAGTCATGAGAACAGCACGCTGAATTACATTCTGGAGTTCGCGCACGTTGCCAGGCCAGGTGTATTTCAAAAGCTTTTGCATCGCATCAGCTGTGAGCGTGGCCGCTTCACCTTTGAACTGAACGCTGAACTGCTTGAGGAAGTGACGAGTCAGAACTTCGATGTCTTTCGGACGATCGCGCAAGGCCGGGATTTCTAAGTGAATCACGTAAAGACGATAGAAGAGGTCTTGACGGAAACGGCCATCTTTTACAGAGCGCGCGATGTCCCGGTTCGTAGTCGCGATAACGCGCGTGTTGATCTTCACTGGGCCAGAGGCTCCAGCACGCTCAACTTCTTGATCTTGGAGTGCGCGAAGGATACGAGCCTGAAGCGCGTGGTCCGTCTCGGTCACTTCATCAAGAAGAATCGTGCCGCCATCAGCGAGTTCGAATTTGCCTGGGCCTTCTGCGTTCCCGAAGAGTTCGACCTCTAGAGCTGCGGCAGGAAGCGAAGCGCAGTTGACTGCATAGAAAGGAGCTTCTTTGCGGCTTGAACTCATATGGATCATGCGCGCAATCACTTCTTTGCCTGTTCCGGATTCGCCGGAGATCAGGACAGGAACGTTGGCATCGGCGATTTGCTTGATGATTTCGCGGATGCGGAGCATCTTCTCATCGGCAAAGATAAAGCTCTGGCCGCCTTGAGGACTTGGCTTAGGCTGGGCGCTGGCAGCTGCTTTTTCACGCTTTTGTTTCTCAGAGAGATAGTTGAGGTAGTCCTGCGAGCTAACCTTGTTCTCTTCGAAGTCGTGGGCAATAGCACTGTTACTCTTCGTATGACTCATCAATTCACCCCCTAATTACTTGAGTTGCTCAAGTCGTTTTTTGGCTAGTTCAGCGTAAAGAGCGTTGTTGCCATCGGAGGCTGCTTCGGTAAAAGCGGCCACCGCCTCGTCTTTACGTCCTGATCGAAAGAGCAAAAGTCCACCTTTGTAGAGAGCTTCTGCTCGACCTTCCCATTGATTGTTGCTCTTGCCGGTAAGAGCGTAGATGCGTCCCGCTTCGAGGTAGTCGCTCTGTTCGCGGTATTCTTCGGCGAGCTTTTGCAGCTCTGTCGTCCAAATCGCTAAAGCATCTTTGTCAGCTTGTAGCGTTTTGATATCGAGCTTTCGCAAAAGGCTGCGGGCTTTCTTGGCCTCCGCGGCTGCCCCTTGTTCTTTGAATCGTTTGCCCAGATCAGAGAGGAGGTAAATCATCTTTACCGAAGGACCCTGAGTGGTCGTCGATTCATTGACGGTATTTGTTGAAGTGGATGCTGTACCCACAGTCGTTGCAAGATCCTGGCCAAGTATCTCGAGCAAAATTTTCGGAGAACTCTTGACGCGAATCGAGGTTTTGACATTGTCTTCCAACTCAGGCTGAACTTCGGCAAACGCTTTGCGCTTCTCCTCGTCCTTCATGGATTTCCACACATCCCAGACCTTTTGATCTGCGGAGGTGAGCTTGGAATTCAAGGATTGTTTTTGATCCTGACCTTTTACGGAGAGCATGCCTTGATTTTGGATGAGGCTTTGCTCAAGCCAGAAGGCAGCGCGGAACTGATTCGGTTTCAGTTGCGCGGATGCCAAGGCTTTTTCGTAGTAGGGGATCGCAGCGTTGGGCTGTTGCAAGCGGCGGTAAGCTTCGGCAGCGGCCCAGCTTACATTTGAGCGGTTTTTTAGCTCGTCGAGGGACTTAGGAAGACTTTCTATGATCGAGGCGATTTCAGTGAACTGCTGATTTTGCAAACTCTGATCAATCGTCTTGAGGAGTGAGGCTTCACTCTTTGCAAGAAGTTGGCTTCGATAAGGTTCGGTTGCTTTTCCATGATACCTCTCTAAGTAGCTGCCGGCAAATGTTGCCGTCTCAGAGTTCCAGGCATTTGACTCAATCTTCTGAGAAAAGAGAATACTATCCATAAGAAAGGAAGTTCGCGGACTGTCCGAATTTGCGCGAGCATCCTGGATGCGGGCCGCGATCTCAGAGTCTACTTTAGGAACGCTTTGATACTCAGGCACCATCGCCTTGATTTGCTCTTTAGGAACGCCCCAATAGGCTTCACGAAGGGCTATGTGGGCCTTGGTTCCAACTGTGCGGGGAAGGGCTGGCAATTCGTTTTTGAGAGCTGCGATATCATCTGGTTTTTCGGCGAGATTGGCTTTTATCGCTTTCAGATCGAGGCGGCGGAGAGCTGCGAGTCCAGCTAGAGGGCTATCGGGATGCTTTTGCTGAAGCGCTTCGTAGTAGCCTTGAGCGAGCGAGAAGTTGCCCTGACCCAGCTGGATCTCCGCGAGTTTCCACAGAGCATCTGCGTTTTTATCGAAAACCGTAGGATTTTCGGCCAGCACTTTTTGATAAACAACGAGAGCGCGGCTTTCGTGACCGAAATCAAAAAGTTGGCCTGCATAATTCGCCATCGCTTCATGACTGCTCATCGCCTGCGTTGAATTTTGTTTGACCCAAGCGTCGTAGTTTTTCCCGGCTTTGAGTTCGCTCGTTTGTAGACGATAAATATAGGGAGGAAAGGTCTTCCAAGTGTTGCCTGGACCTTCGGGTAGGCTCTGGATTTTTGAAAGGAGGTCTTCAGCTGTTTTGATTCCGGAATCTTTGCCAGGGATCATGAGCTTGTGAGTATTCGCGGCTGGAAAGACAGGAGACGCTGTCTTGGGTGCGACTTGAGCGCGCAGTTGAAAGGTTTGGGACTCGGCATTGAGAGGATTGAGAGTTCCCGATTGGTTGGAAACAGCCTGAGATAATTGATTGTCCGCTGCTTTTTCAGGCGTTGATACAAGAGGAAGACCTGTGACCGGATCGATTTTTTCACGGTAACCGGCTTCAAAGAAATCGAGAATCACGCGGAACGGTTCGTTCTCGCGTTTGACGATGACCTTGGATTTTTCATCACGCAGAATGAATTTGACTTCGGTGCCCTGGCCGCCCAAATCTTTGATCAAAACTCGTCGGATAAGAGTTTCATCATAGGTCTCGAGACTTTGGAGTTCGCTTGGATGCGTGTTTTTAAACTCCGCGACGACGGCATTGTCTTTGGGTTCATAGGAGATATTAAACTCGCGTTCCTCAGGGAAAGCGAAGACGGCTTCGTAGCGTTCCGCGGCAACGAGATGACTGCTGACTGGTGTAAGCACGAGCAGGCGCATAACCAGAAATTGAATAATTTGAGCTCTTCGGATGCTATACCGCATTCGTATGAACCTATCGTCGTGGAAATGTGAGTTGTAAGGGGTAATGAAGCAAGGGTTGTGCCAGTTAAGATTAGGCATGAATGGTCATCTAAACTTTGACATCGCCAAAAATCCGTCAGAAGTTTTGCGTTGTGGAGTCAAATGCCTGACATAAGAGTTTGCTGGCGTCAGGTATTTGACTTCGAAGGGGGGGAGACGAAAAAAAGGAAAAGACGATCGCCGTCTTTTCCTTTTTTTACTCTAAGTTATCTTGCGAGAATCAATGGGGATTGAGCTTTAGTTTTTCCTACAAACCTTGGCTTCGGTGAAGAACCCACCATTGCCACACGTGGCATTAGGCCCGCAATCTGAATCGGTCGCGCAGATACACGTTTTCGCGACAGCACAGCCCGGTGCGTTCGGAGTATCCGATTTTTTCGCCTGGATTTGACTCCAGAACGGATTTTTGAAGACATTGCCTGGATCCATGCGCTTGCGCAAAGTCTCAAATGTATTCCACTCGGGGTATTGCTCAGGACCAAGATTTAAAAAGTAGGGCAAACTGTTTTTGCCCCAGTGAGGACGACCTTCGTACTTGGCAAGGCTCATCTGAACGATTTCATCGTAGACATCGCT
>JAZKGL010000250.1:0-25753 GCA_040385935.1 Bdellovibrionota bacterium | reverse complement strand
AGGCGGAGCCTCTCCTCTTATGCCGCCGGAGGCATCAGCGAAGCGCTATCCCGAGAGAAAGCGCACCTTATTAAGCCCCCCAGTCTTAAACGAATGACATCGAACGTAGCAGAAAGTCGTCCTTAACCCTGAGCATCCTTGAAGAGAGCCTCTTCGAGTCTGACCCGGATCTTCTCATTGTTTTTATCTTGGTTTTCAATCAGGTCGCTGAATATTTGGATAAACTCCTCGTCAATAGCCTTTTCAATCGTTTCAATATTCCAGTCGATCACAAATTTCACATTCAACCGAACCACATCATTGACAACATTCTTAAAGAGATCGGCAATTTTAGTTTTCAGATTGCCGTTGGCCGGTCCCTGAAAGTCTTTGTTTACGAAATCCGCGAGTTCGGTGTAAGCGCCAAAGTCGTGGTAGCAGTCAAGTTCCGGCAACTGACCTTGTCTTTCACAGCGAAAGCCCACCGCTGTCATGGCTTTAACCTCTGACTGTTCCTTCGTGTAGCGATGAAGGCGAAAGGAAATATCCGAGTCCTTCATCGAGAACTTAGGCTTTAAATAGGTCGAAGCCAAGGTGTCGTCGGTTTTGCCTCGTTGAAGATTCAACGTCAGTTGATGAATCCTCGCATCCACTTTGATACTGCCGGCAAAGCTGTTGAATTGATTCTTTACACCTTTGACGACCGCGTTATCTCCGTCCTTAATCGCAAGGTGCGGATAAAAGCTGATGTAGAGCGCATCACGATGATCCTTGAAATTTAAAGGTATCGCTCCCTTGGCTGTACCTGCAGGATCGAGGCGACCGAAGATAAAGCGGTTTTGCAAAACGTTTGGATTTGCAAAATCCTTGTACATCTGGACCTTGATCACCGGCTGCCGTGGGATGTCGGTGTCTGTCATATAACCAATATGAGTCAGACGTGCGACGCTGATATCAATCTCTTTAGGCAAGGGCGTTTTTTTCAAACCGGGGTTGAGTCGCCACGTCGTAACATCGTTTTCATTGGGCGTTTCTAGCTCATAAAATGGAGGTAGATAGGCCTCTAGGTAGAACTTTGAGGCTTTGGGCCGGCCTTCGGGGAACTGAGCGTTCAAAGAGATGTTATAAGGGGTATAGGCGGCCGCCATGATTTTGGCTTTCGTCTCTGGGTCAAGATCAGGACGGTTGGCCCTACCCGCAAATGCGATCTTGTCTTTGACGCCTTGAAGCAAGGCAGCTAGGTAGGGTGGGGGAAGGCTTGAGGCGACTGGCCAAGCCTTTGGCGTTTCCATCCCATTGATCTGTCGAACTGTGAAATCACCCAAAGCTGGATTGATGATCGCAGCTGCTTTTTTAAGCTTGGATACATCCTCAGCAAATGGGATAGGAAGCGAGTTCGCATAGGGGATGGGAAGCACACCAAAGTTTGCGCTCAGGGATTCAGCCAGACAGCCCTGTCCGGATTCTAAAGCCATGAGCATTTCCCAGTCGGCTACCGATACGACCTTGATCGCCTGAAAATAAAGACTATCGCCTTTAATTTTCGGACCTGCGGGATTGTCCGTCCCTAGGCCCTGCATCGCTCCATTGCGAATCAGACCCTCCAGAAACGCATTGTTGAAAAAATTGATCGTATGAAAACGGCAGGGAGCCGACGTGTTCACCAGAGCCTCATTTAGGACTAGGGCATCGATCGATTTTCCATCATAGACCTGACTCAGTTGAGCCGCCTCAGGACGTGTGGTCTTACACGAGAGGACACAAAAAGACTGCAGTCCGAGACATATCGCGAAAGCAAAAGCTGAACCTTTACGCACAGGAACTCCTACTCTTTACGGCGAGGTTTGTTGAATGAGGTTATAGAGTCCCATAGTCTGTAGAGTTGCACGGAGAAACGCCGAGCGTGGAAATTCCCAGACCGCATAATCGTTAGAAACATCGGGCGGTGCACGGAACGCTTGGTGAAATAAGCTCCAGTGATGACCCTTAAATTCCCCGAGATCGTAGTTTCGTATCGCGCTGACGCCCGCAAAAATTTCCGAGCGCGGAGTCTTCATAAATTGTTCGAAACTACTCACGCCCGCCTTTTGCAAAACGGTTTGGACAGTCGAATCATCCCACAGCGACTTCATTTCTTCGGCTGTCAACGATGCACTAAACGGCGAATTATCGAGCAGCGGAAGTTTGGTGTGCTGAAGGTCCACTTGAGTATCGTAGAGACCGCCAGGAGCGGTTTTAAAGCCACCGAGTGAGGAGAGGTAGAGAAACCAAGAGTCAAGGCTAAAGCCCTTCCAGTCAATCTTTCCTTCATCGTTGAGCTTAGGGGTCATGAGGTTATAGTCTCTGACCTTTTTGTTGGAGAAAGCTGTTCGGCTTGCAAATTGACTGATGTCAGAGATCGCAGAAAGGTTGAAGACAAATGTGCCCGGCATGAAAAGTTCGTTGTTGAGGTGTTGAATATTCCAGCGGCTGCGTGTCAGAGGATGAAGATCGTCGGCTCCATCCAATATTTCACGAACCTCACGCCCGTCGAGAATACGATCCGACTGCATCGTAAGATTTTTCGAGTCGAATCCGTAGATATCAAGAATTTGCCGAATGCGCGGAAGCTGGAGAAAGCTTAAATCGTAAGGCCCGATAAATGGAGCTATCGACTCCAGACTCTTCTCAAACCCTTTATTCCGAACTCGATCGACGGTTTCGCCCACGGTTCGCTGGCCAAGCACCTGATCGAAAATCTTCTTAGCATCGCGCGCCACATGCGTGCCTTGGATCACACCCGCATAGGTGATAACTCCGATGACCCGCGATTTGAGATCGGGATGCCTTTGCATCATTTCTAGAATAATCGGCACGCCTTTGCTGTAGCCAAAGAGTATGAATTTTTTCTTGGCATAAGCGGGCGGGAGCTTTCGAATCCAGTCGGCAATCAAATCCGAGGTTTCCTTGTTGAAACCTACAGTGTTCCCCATCTCCCACCCCGCAGGCGAGAGGATATCGAAGGCTTTGCCTGTCGCATCGCTTCGACCATAAAAAGTTTTATAGTCTTCATAGGTAACATCGAGGCCGTTGCCGCTTTCGCTAAGGATAGGCCGGGTATCCGGACGACCCTGAAACTTGTTCATGTCGCCTACGATTTCCGGAAAGATTCCAAACTTGATGGCATGAGCCGCATAGCCTGGAATCATGATCATAGCCACTTCCTGAGGGCCTCCCGCGCCTTTGCTCAAGGCTTCGAAGATGTTGCTCGCTTCAGGCGTTTGGAAGTAGTTCTCCGCTGCGTTGAGTGCGCGCCCGCTTTGAGACTCAATATTGGCCAGGAAACGCTTCACCTCGGGAAGGGCGCGAACAGCGGCCGGTATGGATGCTGCAAAGTTAAGCTTTTTGATCGCGTCGTAGGAGGCCTTGGAGTCGAAGATCTCCTGGCGAAGCCGATAGGCGTCTTCAGTGTTTGACGCTTTCATCACCGCATCGATGCTTTCGTTGAAAGTCTTTGGTGTGTAAGCAGTGTAGCGCTTGAGGAGGGCTTCATACTCAGCCTCAGGTTTGCCTATCATCTCCTTTTTGATTTCAAGGGCAAACAATTGATCAAAGAGTAGCTTCCACTGCACACTGTCAGAGGCCCTGGTCTCAGCAGCCAAGGCTAGTTGGGATGAGTGGAATGGGCTAGGCCATAGCCCGGCCCATAGCGAAAGCAAAAGCGGTATGCAACTCAGCTTCATGACTTCCTCGCGGATTTTCATTCAAGAAATTTTACAAAGTATAAGGCTTTTAGGCGGGAGCGTAAACTCAGGAAGTTTCTTGAAAAAAGAAAAGGCGTTCCCCATTAGCGGGGAACGCCTATCTTAGCGCGAGCGAAAAATTATTTCGCTTCTGCTGAACCGCCTTTAGCATTGCGACGGTCGATGAAAGTGATTTGGCGCTTAAGACGATTCGTTTCCGCGTTCAGCTTGCGCCATTTCGGATCGTGCTTAAGAGCTTTCTTGTCTTGTCCTTCTGTTGAAAGACCAGCAACGTAAGATTTTACTTCTTCAGTTGCGCGAGTCAGATAATTTTCAACCAATTCCTTGGTACGTGCCATGGGGTGTCTCCTACTGTGTAAAATCCTCGGCAGTATGCCCATAAAAGCCCGACTCTGCTAGCCCTTTTACGAGTTTCGCGGAGCAGGAACTATGGGTGTTTTGACGCCCGTCAGGAGTTCCTTAACCGAACCCAAGCTCGCAAAAGCGGTGGTCGTCTCGTAAGGAATAAAGACTTTGTCGCTCGGTTTGGTCGCGAAGTTCTCAAAGGCATCGATGTAAGACTGTGTAATCAGGAACTTTGCAGCCAATTCGCTGTCGTTTAGAACTTTGCGAATTTCCTCGATGGCATTACTTTTCGCCACGGCAACCATGCGAATCGCCTCGGCTTCACCCTGCGCCTGCATGATGCTTGCTTCTTTGGCTGCGCTTGCGAGGTTGATCTGTTCGGCCTTTTGACCCTCGGACCGCGTGATGCGTGAGGTTTTATCGCCTTCGGCCGAGAGTATTTGCGCACGACGTTCCCGTTCGGCCTGCATTTGTTTTTCCATCGCGAGTTGAATATCACGCGGCGGCGTGATGTTTTTGATCTCTACGCGATTGATCTTGGCGCCCCATTTGTCGGAGGCTTCATCCAAAATCATCTTGAGGCGCGAGTTGATGACATCACGGCCAGAGAGGGTTTTGTCGAGATCCATTTCACCGATGACGTTGCGAAGTGAGGTCTGAGTCAGTTGCCCGACCGCCATGGGAAGGTTCGAGATTTCATACAGGGCTTTGATAGGATCGGTGATCTGCATATAGAGCAAAGCATCGATAATGATCGAAACGTTATCGTTGGTGATTACCGCCTGTTCGGCGATATCCAGCACGGTTTCACGTAGATCGATCGTCTGGGAAAGTTGCACAGCACCATTTCTCACCCAAAACATAGGGCGAGGCTGATCGAGAAAAGGCAAGATGATATTAAAGCCGCTGCTGAGTGTTCGTGAGTATTTACCAAGGCGTTCAATGACAACACACTCGCTTTGCTGAACAACTAACGCACTTTTCATAATAACGACGATCACGGCCACAGCGATGATCACGGAAATGATTAGACCTGGACCCACGATGAATTCCCTTCAAAAAAATAAAAAAATATTGAGACGCCTCACGTCAGCGGGGAAGCAGACGAGCGACTATCACTTTGTTCCCGGATAGACTTTGAATGATAACCTCTTCGCCCACGTCGATCGACTCGCCAGTCGAACTCATAGCTTTCCAAAGATCGCCGTAGAGCTTCACATATCCACCCTGTTGCGGATGAATAGCCTCGGTGACCATCACGCGCTGCCCAATCATATGGTCGGTGTTGGTGCGAATCTTTTCTGTTTCCGTTTTGCGAAAGTAACGGTGGCTGATGAGGAAGAACGCGGCCGAGTGCACAGTGGCGAGGCCGATGATCACGCTGGTCGAATCGAAGACATAAGTCCAGAACGCTGCCGTAAAAATCCCCGCGCCTATAGGCAAGAGAACAAAGCCGGGAACAAATATCTCGGCGACCATGATGACGACGCCAAGTATCAGTAATGTATTGAAAAGCGTGGACAAAGCCGTACCTCTTCGCGCAAAAAACCATGCGTTAAGGGTGGCCTATTCTCGGTATGAGGTCAAGTTTGTCGTGAAATTTTCGTACTCGAAATTTGGCAGGTCGAAAAGGCAGAAAAGAAAACACCCGGAATCGTCGCTCGACTTGACGTCGAATTCGATGCTCCGGGTGCCTGCTTAAGAAACTGTTTGGGTTAGGATCAGTTTTCTTAATTACCAAAGAATAGAAAAGTTTTCGAAAACGAAGTAACGAAATTTTGTTCTATCCCAGCTTCCATAGAAAACAGATGGCGATAATCCCAAACAAAGGTGTGCTCGTGAGAGCACTCAACATGGAAGGTCTAAACGAAGATCCATGAAATATAAGGTCTTCTTCACTAAAGACCCTATACCCAGATATTAACTCCGCACTGTAATCGGATGCAATATATAAAACTCGACAATTTTTCAATGCGCGTCTTTGATCTCGTTTTTAACTTTATTAATCGCTGCTTGGAGTCCGCGATTTTTAATTTCTTCAATCTTACTCTCAAGAGATAGATCGGTAAGATTAAAAAGAAGCGGGACCTCGCCTTGGCTATTCTTCGCATAAACAAGGCTCGCGACGCGATCGGGCGATTTTGCTTTCCAGATATGCATCTGACAGGTGAAATCGGGATTTGCACACAACTCGTCGGCTTCTTTATTGCCGAAATCCGATTCGTAGGGCAGGGTTGTCGAAGGAATCCCGTAAGTCGAACGAAGTTTTCCGGGGATATAGGAAAGAGTGGGTGATATAGCTTTCACTTTATTTAAGTCCCAGGAAACCCAATTCACAGCGACGGAGGCCACAGTGTTATGAACAAGAGTTGCCATCGCAAAAGTTTCGCTAGTCGGGCATACGGTGCTGCCAACGCCCAGCTCTAAACTATCACGAAACTTTGGGCTATCTTTCGGGGAATCACAGCTCGCTTTGAGGGAGACGAGTTCTTGGTAAGGCATACCGAGTTTAAAGAAATCGAAGGCTTCGAGCTTAGACAGCGGAGCAGCGCTAAGGGTACCGGAGATCATGGTTGCGAGAAGGCCAGCGCACGATAACGAGATTTTTTGCATACGGGTCCCCTTTAAGCTCGGACTGAGCAAGACGTTAGACTGTGATGATGACAGGAAATTTAGGACGTGAATAAATCGTGAGCTATGAGTAGCTCGGAAAGAATGGGGAGAGATAGATTTTTGTCCTAGCTCTATATTACACCAAAATTTTCTCGATGAGGAGTGTCTTTGAAAACGGTAGGTATCCCGCTCATCCTTACATTTAAGCTCGATGAACTGTCGCAGGAAAGGCTCAATCTGTGGCGGCAAATGCACTTTCCTAAAGAACGAAATTATTTGAAAGCGCATCTTACGATTTATCATCAGTTGCCCGGACAAGAAATTTTATCGATTCGGCACAGACTCGCAGATTTCGCCGCTTTGCGCGCACCCATTCCCATACACTTCGATCGACTTATGAGTCGGCAGGGGTTTGTTGGAGTCGGCGTGACGTCGGACGAGATGCTCGCCTATAAAACCGATTTGAATACGCTCTTCTTACCGAATCTTCGTGCGCAGGATAAGGAGCCCTATCGTCCTCATGTGACTGTGACGAACAAAGGGAGCCCTCGTGACGGTGAAGCTGTGCTGCGCATTCTCGAAGAGGAGTTTCGACCGTGGTCTGGAACTATTCTTGGACTCGAACTCTATCACTACCGCGGTGGGCCCTGGGAGTTCGCTCAAAGCTATATTTTTGACGCGCCAAAGCGTTGAGATTTGCTCGGGGTATGTTTACAAAAATTCAGTGTGTCGTTTGGGTTATAAAAACTCATGGTCCGTAAATAGCTGAAAAAACTTAGTTTATTTCTATTTAGTACCGCAATGTAACGCGTCGAACTTAAAAATGGCCGGCCAACCAACATTTAGTCTTTACCAATCGTTCATTAAGTCTTATCACAGCGACAAGAACAAAATTACAGTCAAATAAAGGATCACTCTACGTGAAAATCCAAGGTCGGATTGGTGTGCCTTTCGTCGTCGCTCTTTTAATATTGATGAGCTTCATCAGTGCGTGTGAGCGTAAAAGAAAATCGCGTTTTGCTCAGGGAGATGGGGAGTATGTTTATACCATCAACGAGTTTACAGGAACAAAGTACAAGCTAAAAACCGGCAAAAAGCTGACGCGAGGCGTAACAACCAAGGCGGACGAAGTTGTTGTCGACAACAAAACCTCGGTCATTCGTGCCTTTGATGCTGTTGAATTTTCCATCGAGACGGATTTTGGAACCTTTGACAATACTTCGATGAGCAACTTTCAGTTCTTTGGAGCGACGGACTCCGAGTACGAAGTTAGGGGCGAATTTACTGAAGATAACTTTGTTTTCTTCAAAGTGGCTCCTGAAACTCGGATTCCATCCGATGAGATGACTTACGCGGAAAAAATTGAAGGTGATTTGTACCGTGTTCCTCTTTTCGGATTGCCTCTTTCCAAGTACACCACAGAGCGTATTAAAGACGATCGCGGTAAGTCGACCAACCAAATAAAAACCTATGTGAAAAAATTCCTCAAAGACTCGACGCATTTTGCTGTCAAACCAGCTAATCCAAAGTACTTCGCCACCGAACTCAAACTGGATATGTTGCCCGCAAAATTTTTCGATGAGGGCAATGAGTGGTTTTTCGAAGTGACCGTCGTCGATAGACCGCTGGACAACAACGAGGTCTACGAGCTTGGGCATCAGGTCACATCGGGCAAGGCGAAATTCTTTAAGACCAATAAGACTTTAACCGTTGTCAGTCAAAACATTCCCGATGAACTTAAGGACCAAGATCCTGAAAAGAAGACGACCATACTTGAAATCCCTGCAAATTGGATGGATTTCAAACTTATGAAAACCGGTGACAACGCTTATCTTAAAGAAGAAGTCTTTAATGATATCGCCGCTGGCGCTAAGTATTGGAAAGATCGTGAATACGTTCAACTTCAGTTTGATAAAATTATCTCAGGCGTCGTGAGTACAGATTCTGTCTTGGCTAATACGCTACGTGTCAAGCGTCTGGAAGTGGCCGATGATTATTTCTCGTTCATCGTCTTCGATGCATTGAGCAAAATTTCCTTACACTTTTCTTTTGCTAAAGAAAACACTATCAATGAAGGTTTGAACTTTCCGCTGGAGGATGTGAAAAAATACGGATTCTTCCGTCAGCGCCGCGCGATACTCACAGATCCTCTATCCAGCTCGGAAGAGGCCTCAGTGAAAACGACTTATCTTCAGCGCATGTATCCAAAGAATAATCAGATTACGTTTCATATCACTGAGAATACCCCAAAGGACCCAATTTTTATCGAAGCGATTGAAGCCGCTGTGGTGGCTTGGGATGGAGCGTTTGTCGAAGCTGCAAAGGGGACGGAATACGAAGGTAATCCTATCCGTGTTGTGCTGGACAAAGAGAAACCGGTTCAAAACGGGGATGCTCGGTATCACAAAGTATCGTTCTATGGCTACGAGGTAGAGTCAGGCTTACTCGGCTATGGTCCCTCGGTTAAAGATGGGCGAAACGGCGAAGTCTACTCTTCGACCAACCACATCTACCTGCGTAACTACCGGGAGCAGATTCTTCGCAACCTCGTGAAGTTCGTTCGTTATCGACTTGGAGTGTATAGTGATCTGGAAGTCAAAGGCATAACGCTGCCCAACCAGATTCTTATTACAGCGGCTGATATTAATCACGATTTCTCGGGTGTCCTCGGCACTCCCAGTGCAGCCGGAACGCCGCTATCGCTATCAACTGATGCGATTTTAGAGGAGACCCATGCGATTGCGCAGCCAATCGATTGGAACGCGTCTATCGATTTTGACAAAGCTGTTCGCGAAGGAAAGGCGGCGGTAGCGTCGCGCGCTCGTAAAGATCTTGAAGTTCAAACCGAATATGATCAGGGGTATCACGACTTTCAACGCGCGCATCGCCGACTTGAAGAAGGTCTGATCGATGAGTCCGCCTTTGGGAAAGAGCTGCAGGCTTCGGTCGCGAAGACGACCGCCGCAAGCTGTGATTCTCTTGCAGGTACAGCGCTTTCGTTTAAAGAGATCGAAGACATCTGCATGACGGACGGGAACAAATTCAAGGATTACGTTGAGGAGCTTGTTGCCCTCAATCAGTCTAAAGGTCTCGATTATCGGCTCGATCGAGAAAAAGAAGTTTTCTATGATTGTGCGCAAAAGTTGATGAAACCTACGCTGATCTCGACCTTGGTTCACGAGTTTGGTCATAATATGGGTATGACCCATAACTTCGCTGGGACTTCTGATGCCAAAAACTTTGATCGCGATGCAACCGGCGTTCCGACTATACGCAGCACTTCGGTTATGGACTATGCCCACTACGATGCTGATCGCGGTTTCAAACCGGGGCCATATGATATTGCGACGATTCGCTATGGATATTATCGTGCAGTGGAAGTGCAAGACGGAAAAACGGGATTGTCTCAAGGTGTCGTCAGTATCAAAACTGAGAACACCGACATCACGCCGGTTTCCGAGCGCATAGCTCAGAAGTTTCCTGGAGCTAAGGCTCGCGAATTTAAATACTGCTATGATTCTGATATCGCAGCGGGCGAAGTTCCTCTCGAGACACCCAACTGTCGTCGACGAGATCAAGGGTCTGACCCGGTTGCACAAGCACGCTCGTTTATCGATGGTTTCAACAGCCTTATCTTAACTTCGGCCAACCGTTACGATAATACGGGCATTGCTACCGGCGGCGGTATTGCCTCATCAGCGGCAACCAGTTATTTTTATCCGATGAAGCTCCTTTATGATAAATATCGGTACACCCTTTATGAAAAGGCATCGGCAATCGGTTTGAATGATCCTTATTTCGATATTTTTAAGGCTCGCGATATCGAACAGAAAGTCATGGGGACGGCTACGCTCAAGACGATTCAGTCCCTTAAGCAAGAGATTCTAGAGCATTCGGGGAGTCTAGCGAAAACTACGGATAACCTTGCGGTAATCCGCATCGAACAGAAGGTTCAGGCTCTTTCTGAGATCGCTCAGTACAAACTCGCAAGTGAATTTATCAAAGATTTTATTCGCCAGCTCGTGTTCTCAGACGATCTGTATTGCGTGGCGGTAACGGCCAGTGGAAGCGCATTTAGAACGGCGGAAATTCAGCCTTTTGCTCTTTTGCGGACTACGATTTATAATCATAGTGGACGAGATGCGGCTCGGTGCGAGGATTCCGCTGTTCTTGATTACTATCGTGAGATCGCAGCTACGGGCGCATTGACTGGCGTCACAACTGTGGATCAAGTGACGAGTGTTGGTAACCCGACGGCCGATGTTGTGTACTCGGCTGATATTCAGAAATTACCGATTCGAGCCGCTCTTCGGGCGGGACTTTCCGCCACTCGTATGGAAGCTGTGAAGATGTTTGCTTATCGCTCGACAGATACTTCGGGCATCAGTTTGATAAAGGCGAATTCGTTCTTCCCGAGTATTCTGGACGAAGAAGGTTACCGCTCAGAAATTCTGAATTCGATTGGTCGTCGTTATATGCGTGGCATTGATGGCTCTGAGCTACTGGCTGCCGCTGCGCAGAAAATCGGTCGTCCCATAACACCCGGTATCTATGAAAATCTTGTAGAAGCTGGGTCTAAGCGATTCTTTCTTCCGCATTTTGAAGAAGAAACGGAAATCGTGAAAAATCTTTTGGTGGCCTATCGGAACGGTGCGAGTTCGCCCTTAGCGTCAACCAATGAGAAAACCGCGAATATTCAAATTACCTCGTCTCCCGAAGTCTCATTTCTTAACTTCATTCGTACGGCGCCCGATGCAGCTGAGTACCGGTACTTTATCGCAGGGAGTACGGCTTACTACTCGAAAGGATCGGTAGCTCGTGAGATTTTAGTGTCCTTATCGGATACCTTTAACTCAGTGACGGTTGCAGAAAATATGGTTAATTCAACCAATGTCGCCGGCGAACTTAATCCTTCATCCGCTCAGCAGGTTCGTCAGCGTCTCGTTACATTTAGCACTGACTTTGCTGCCGAGCGAGCGTCGGGTGATAGTACGGCGAAGAACGTCCTTTATAAAGTTCGCTCGTGTGTGAAGGAGCGTCTGGTTAACAAGTTTTCAAGCAAGATACTGGGCTACAGCCTCGAGAGTGATCCTGACTTCGAATACATCCAGAAAGTCTGTCGAGTTCCTAGTCTCGAAGGCGGCGATACTTCGGTTGCAGCTATCGCTAAGTATTATGATGAGGCTCAGCGATTGGTGGATTTTCTTGTGACTAAAGATAACCAGCCTCTAACTATCACCTTAGTTGAAAGCATATTGACTCAAGTCGGTCTGCCCGCTGCGCCTGATAAGAAGAAGACCTGGGAGCAGATTCGCGATAGTTCGGTTGCCAAGCCCATCAAAGATGTAGCAGCGCCTAACGCGTTTGAAACAGCCTTGTTCCAAGGCATTGTCAACGAACTCATCACTTCCGAAACCGGTGAAGCAAAGCTTTTGCAAATCGCTAAGGATCCGTCCACTGCAGACGCTGAGATTAAGCGAATGAATGCGGATTTCAATTTGAGATTAGAAGCCTATGCGAAGTATCGCGATCTCTTTAAAAAGAAGGTCGATGTTATTCAAAACGCTCTTTATTTGAGCGCGACTAAGTAAGTCATTTGATAGGAGTGAGCCGTCCTTGAAAAAGGGCGGCTTTTTTGCTATGCAAATAAGCGTTAGTTTTATTGACTTGGTTAGGAATGGGAGCGGAAAAATACTTGGTTTTTTGAGGTGCGCTCCTAATCTTTTGATGTCTTCGAACAATCGATGAACACCGGGAAGAACAGTCGAAAGACTACGAAGACTTTTAACTATTGTCGAAAACCCGGGCGTGCTATGAGCGTTGAGCAAATCATGATTATTAAGATTTTAGGGAGACTTACGGGTGACCAAGGACATTAACACTTTAGGAGGAGCAACAGCCTCTCCGCACGGCGACTTTATGGGGCATCCTAAGGGGCTCTATGTTTTGTTCCTTACGGAAATGTGGGAACGCCTAAGTTATTACGGTATGCGCGCGTTGCTTGTTCTCTATATGGTGAATTACTTGTTCATTCGCCCTGATGTGAATGAGGCTGTTGTTGGCTTCAGCACGATTAAGGGTGTTCTTGAGTGGGCCTTTGGTCCTTTAGCAATTCAACCGCTTTCCTCGCAAATCTACGGCCTTTACACAGGGCTTGTGTATGCAACGCCTATTATCGGTGGTCTGGTTGCCGACCGCTGGCTTGGCCAGAGACGGACTGTGATCATCGGCGGTATCATCATGGCCGCTGGTCACTTTTTGATGGCGTTTGAGAACTTATTTTTTCCTGCACTCTTTTTGTTAATCATCGGCAATGGTGCTTTCAAACCGAATATCTCGACTCAAGTCGGCGATCTTTATGCGCCGGGCGACGCTCGTCGGGATGGTGCTTTTACATTGTTCTACATGGGCATCAATCTCGGTGCAGTTCTGTCTCCGCTTGTGTGTGGAACTTTGGGTCAGAAGTTCGGCTGGCACTACGGATTTGGTGCGGCCGGTATCGGTATGATCATCGGTTTGTGCATCTATATCTTCGGTCAGAAATATCTTGTTCCGCATCCGGATAACGCGGGACACAAAATCGAGAATAAGAGCAGTTTGAAAGGCGATAAGGTGAAGGTTCCTTTCACTGTCGCTGAGAAGCGCGGTATCGTCGCGCTTATCGTTTTGTGCGCGCTTAATATCGTGTTCTGGGGCGTCTATGAGCAGCAAGGGAATACGATGCAGCTGTGGGCTGATAACCAGACTAACTGGGATTTCTTCGGTCTTTGGACTATGCCTTCGACTTGGTATCAATCGTTTAATCCGCTGACTATTTTGATCTTTGCTCCAATCCTTGGAATCTTCTGGAAGTGGCAGGCAAAAAGCGGCAGCGAGCCGACTTCGGTTACGAAGATGGCGATCGGTTGCGCGTTACTTGCCGTGGCGTTTGGTATCATGATCTTTGCGGCTATTACTGTCGGCGGTGGTCGTGGTTCGGTCGGCTGGCTTGTGGCGACGACTTTGGTTTTGACGATTGGTGAGCTTTATCTTTCGCCTATCGGCCTGTCGCTCGTGACTAAGGTCGCGCCCGCTCGTATCGTTTCTATGATGATGGGTATGTGGTTTTTGTCGAGTGCATTTGGTAATTACCTGAGCGGTTACCTGGGTACTTACTATGAGAAAATGCCGAAAGAGTATTTCTTTGGTTTGATGGCTGTTTTGTCTGTTGTTGCCGCTATTGCTATGGCGGCGTTTAATAAGCCTCTTCGTAAGACGATTGGCGAGCATTGATTTTTTGATTGAATGAAAAAAGGCGAAGGCGTTTTAGCCTTCGCCTTTTTAAATGTCAAAAATCAAGCCTTGATCAAACCATTGATACGGCCCTTCGCAGTGTTCTTATCCGAACCGAAGTTAGTCATAGGCTCATTAGACCCTTTGTTTTTAAGTCCAAGCGCCCAACCGACCGACGACAAGACTTGAGCATTGCTCACTCGTCCGAAATTGAAGTCTTCACCTGTTTTTAAACGGCCATTAGCGGAACCAATGAGCATGTGCGGAACGTTATTTTCCGAGTGCGACGTTCCTTCAGCAAGTTCCGAAGCGGCCATGATAACGCCGTAGTCGAGTAGTGGCTTGTTATCGATCATATCTTGGCTAAGCGCCGTGGCAAGGTAAGCGATAGCCTCTTGCCAAAACATATCAAGACGACGAAGGAGACGAATGTTCTCGCCCGCATTGTTCGCCACGCCCTCGTGATGGGAAATGGAGTGCGCAGGTGGCAGTCTTTGGCCATCGAAAGTAAACTGAGTATCATCGATACCCGACAGCATCTGGAAATTCACGCCGCGAACGTAACCGGACGAAATCGCAAGAGCGATAATGTCCATTTGCAGCTTGATAACTTCATCGAGGCGATCGGCATTAGCCGCTTGCAAAGCGCCACTGTCTTTAGCCAGGGCATTCAAACGTTCCACTTTCACAGCCGGAAGCGTTTTCGCAATCTTCTTTTCCACATCGCGAATAGTCGAGAAGTGCAGATCCAAACGACTCTTGTCGCTTGCACTCAGACGCGGATTAGCCTGAATGGTTTTGATTTGCTCACGAACGTAGTCGTTCACACTTTTTCTGAGAAGTTCAGCCGAATCATCTTTCGGGGCCATACCGAAGATACGGTTATACACTTTAAGTGGATCGTTTTCGCCGATCACTTTCGAACCATCTTCACGGAATGAAGTCGTATCATTCAAAAAGCTTCTTTTGTTACCGGCAAACATAACCAAAGGATCGACTGTCGGGTGGAATTGTTTAGCAATCGCCCATTCCATCGATTCGGAGGTAGGCAACGCATCGCCTTGTTTCTCGCTGTAACGAACATCCGAGCCCGTGAAAAGCTGCAGGGCGTGAATGTTATGATGGCAGTTTCGGTTAGGAAATCCCATCTTCAGGTTTCGAATAAACGCGGTGCGCGCAAGGTGCGGCATCATCTTAGAACAAGCTAAGTCAGCCCACATATTCTCAGCTTTGAGTATACCTGTGGCCGTCGTCGCTTGACCCTCATCTTGCGGGTTCTGCTGCAAACCGGCCTGAGGTTTACGGGGCCACCAGTGGGAGTGGACAACGCCGTGCGGATGGCGAATGAAGATCGCAAATGAGTTGGGATTCACGTCCTGAGCATTCGCATTCTTAGGCACGAGTGATTCCAAGAATGGAAGTCCAAGGAGTGCGCCGGAACCTTTTATAAAATTACGTCTTTGCATGGCTGCTCCTTATTGATTATCGCTGCGTAGACCGAGAATATCCACATCACTGAGGAGTTCGACTAGGATGTCTTTCGCGCCCATGCCATCGAGAGATTCCTTGCCAAGCCGTCCGACTATCTCTTTGTCCAGGTCATTCGTTCGGCGGTTGTAAACCAATTCTATGGCGCGTTTTACAAAACATTCGTGAGTCGTTTTCCGCTTTGTGATGGCGGCCATCAATTCCACAGCGTTCTTAAACGAAGCTTGTGGATCAGGGTCACCTTCTTTGCCGTAGACGCCTGCAGTATCAATGGGATTGCCGTTCTCTTTATCGCGGAAGAAACCCGAGGCATCGTAGGCTTCAAGAGCAAACGCAGGAGGGTTGATATAGCTGTTGTGACAAGCGCCACCACAGGTTCCAGTCTTACTGGTCAGCTCATCGCGGCGAGTCTTAAACTCCATCATAGGCTTGGAATCGGAACCCACCATCGCCGCTACGCTATCGCAAGCCAGGCGGTTCATCACGTAAAAGCCGCGGTGGATTGTGGACGTTCGTTCACTCGTTGCGTTCGCTGCGAGCCAACCGATTTGAGTGATCAGACCGGAGCGCTTCTTAGGGTCCAGCTCAACTTTGGTTAATTCCATTGTTCCGGGCAGAGCGACCTCGTAGAGTGGGGCCGTCTTATCGTTTACGAAGGTGTAGGTCGAAGTCAAAAGTTTGGTGATACCACCATTGTTTTTTATCGCGACGTCTTCAATAAACATTTCCGCTTCGCGTTTGAGAGTATCGCCAAGGTCATTGGGAAACTTCGGATATAGCTCTTTGTTCTTCGTCAGACCAACAAATTTCTTTGTTTCGAAAAGCTCGTTCAAGAAATACTTAACCGTATCAGTCGCACGCGGATCTTTAAACATGCGTGTGATCTGAACTTTGACTTCGTCCTCCGTCGACAACTTGCCTGCTGCGGCCGCATCGAGTAGCGCTTGGTCAGGAATCGACTTCCAGATTGCATAAGACAAGCGAGTCGCAACTTCATGCGGCGTGAGTTTTGCAACTTTACCGTCTTTTGCACCGTACTCCGGATGATAAATAAATTGTGGCGATTGAAGTATAGCCGCTGTTACCGCCTGGAAACCGGCAGCATCGTAGTTGGCATTACCGGTCAACGACTTGCCTTTGTTGAAGATATTCGAAAGCCCAGTCAGCTCCGCTTCCGTAGCGGGGCGGCGATAAGCGCGAAGTAACAAAGGCTTGAGTATCGCCGAAGCGCGTTCAAGCTTCTCACCAGCCGGTGCATCCGCTGGAATAAGCTTTTTCACCTGATTGGCATCGCCCGCAATCCGTTTGCCCAGCTCTTCCGAAGCTTCTTGATAATCTTTCCAAAGACCGGTCGTGACTTTGTTCGTGTCGGAGTCGTTATGGAAGATTGTTGAGTTGTCATCTTGAGTAAATTTTGCCGCGAGACCGGGACGACCCGCGAGAAGGAATGCGTCACGAACCGTATTTTCCCACTCATCGTGAGTCAAACGTGGTATGGCCGTGTTGAACGTAATATTCAGTTCGCCCGAGTTGATATCATCAATGGGTTCGTCCACTGGATTATCCGGATCATTCGGATTATCGGGATCAGGAATTCCGTCGCCTGAACCTAATCTGTAACTGGGGCGTGACGGAGGTGAACTACACGCCGAAACTATCATTGATAGCAGCAAAAATGTTGAAAATAGTTTCACATTCACCTCCAATACCCAGATCGCTTTAAAAGCTTTGACCAAATACTTATCGGTATGACTTTGAAAGTCCTTGAGAACTTTATGGTCTAAATTTTTATGTCCGAATATCCGCAATGTTTATGGATGCTTAAAGACCCGTGAGACTTTCGTCTCACGGGCCTATTGGGAATAGGATCTGAATTATTTAAACGATTCTCTCGGAACATAGACAAAATCACTGCTGCCCGGGAGTTTCCATTTCAGCATAAGCGCGATGCGGAAACGTGGACCTTGGAAGTAATTAAGCGCCAGCGGGTGTTCACCCTTCTTCAAGTTGATCACGACTTCCTTCAATCCAACGACGAGCGAATCGTCTGGACCAGGCCCGTAGGCCTGATGCTCGCCATCGTTATCGATGACTTCGCGTCCATCGATATAGAGGCGCGAGCCATCATCACTGTTCAACTGAAACGTGTAATCGCCATCCGCTGGAACGATAAGAGTCGTCGTCGTTTGCAGCGAGAAGTATTCGTAGAGATCTTTCACTTTTGGAAAGCCATCACTAAAGCTACGAGGTTCCACAGCATAGTTTTCCATACACACTGTGGTTCGATAAGTCGACTCAGCAGGATTATTGTAATCGGGAAGACGCTTGACGCTCGAAGGCATCTGATAAACTTTTGCAAGGATCGGATAGGACTTAGAACTCTCGTCGCAACTCACAAAGATGGATACCGGTTCGACTGTAATCGTCTTTTGACCTTTGACCCGCGGATCACTTTTCAAAGTTGCGATCAGAGTCACCGGGAATTTATCTTTCGTGGATTCTGGACTCGTATATAGACCTTTAGCATCGATTGTCCCTTTGTCAGCGACGTCAGAAGCCAAGGTCCATTCGACGTCTGGCGCCTCAGGCTTTCCGCGAAGGGCAGCCGTGGCTTGCATCTGTTTCCCGCCCGCTTGTATCGTCTCATAGGGCGTCGTAACTTCGAGAATGAGTGGATTCAAATCCGCGGGAGGGGGCACGGGGCCTGGAGGCTGAGTTTTCTCAGTCTTGGTTTTGCCGCCGAATTTTGCTTGATTACAAGCCACGGAGAAAGATAGGAGCGAAGAAGACAAAAGAATGCTGGTTAGAATGCGTTTCATAGTTTTCAGCCTCATCAGGAGCAACAAGTAAGAGCAAAGGGAGCAGTCACAGCTGGCTTATCGGAATTTTTGAGAAAAACTTTAGCGATGCCTAACGATTTCCAAATAGAGCCATCATTTTGCGAGTCTAGCGAGACTAACATTTAATCAAAGGCTTTCCATTGTACGTTACCTCGGACGAAAAGTGACTGAATAACTGGACAGTGTTCGCCATCTGTGGTCTCACAGGCCTTGTTTAAGTTTTGCAAAGTTTCGAGTTGCACATCGTAACCATTGAGAGGTTTGACAAGGAGTGAAGTGTAAGCCGTCTCGGGAAATCCATCCGGTGCACGCGCTTCAGGGAAGTGGCAAGTTCCGCAGACCGTTCCGTCTCGTTCGCGATTCAAAATGTAAGTGTAGGGCGCATCGAGAGCCAGGCTCTCGGTCACAGGAAATTCAAGCTCGCCCTTGATCGTTTGGGTTTCGCTCGTTTTATAACCAAACTCAACGACTTTGCCTCCCGGACCCGAGGGAACTATACTCACGATCAGCTTTGATCCAAGGAAGAGAAAGATGCGCGGGTTTTCGTAACCATAGGCAGGCTGGCCACTAAACTGATTATCCGTAGCATCCAAATAAAACGGGCTGTCCAGCGTATCGATGAGGCAGGGAACTGAGAGTGGTTTAGGCATCGCGTTGATTAACTCAACGATGGCCTCGATGGTTTCCGGATTCTTTGGAATGGATGCCGGTCTTGTGCACAGCTCACGCGCGCCTGGGCCTTTAGTCATAATTTTTTCTTTTACTATGACCGGTGGGGTCTTCGTCTCGGGTTTGGAATCGACAGTGGCAGCTTTTTGAACCGGCGCGGATTTCGTCTCCTTCACGCAACCGATCGAGGACCAGGAAAGTCCTATTATCATCGCTGCATAAGATATTGTCCGCATACTCTGACCCGCCCTGCCGTTCCGATAAAAAAGTATCAATCTTATCGGCAGACAAAGAGCGAATCTTAAGCGTTGCGGTTCTCAATCTCATAGGTGATTTGTTGAGATACCATCTCATTGAACAGAGTCAGCATTTGGTGATGCTCACCTTGTGGCGACGGCTCGCGCGTATCGATGATGTGGTGAATGGTTTCGAGTGTAGAATAACAGTGCACGCCGGGTTGCTGCCGAATTAAAAATCCCGACTTCTTCGGTGGCGTAAACATAACCTGGGGTAGGGCTCTGAGACATTCGCTGTCTCGGTACATTTTTTTAGCCATCGACCAAGTCGCATCGAGCACGATAAAGACATCTTGTTTTCCGCAGTCTTTAACCGCGCTCACATCCGTTGCGTTTATCCCGGGAAACAGAACAAAACAGCGGTTAGCTGCATCAGCCAGAATACTACGCAGCCGAGGATCGTTATCAAAACGATCGCCGACTAAAAGCAAGGAATTGCTTAGGCAGCGAAACGCCATGCGACCTGTATTGATCGCTTTCTTAGTTTCCTTGGGATGAATGAGGATGACAAAGCGCGGATTACTCGCGAAAGGTTTGAGGCCTTGGCAGTAACACATGACCTGTGCTTTGCGACAAACCCAACAAACCTCTCGCGCATCGTTCACTGTGCAGCCACCAAGTTTTCACGCGCTTTGTTTTGCATCGCCTGATCTCTCAGCGAAGCTCTTAAAACGCTATCGAGCAGACCAGGATAAACATCATTCAACTCAGGGCGAATCGCGACAAAGCATCGAGTGCCCTCTTTGCGATGACGAATAAGTCCCGACATGCGAAGAGTTTTCATATGATGACTTAATGTGGCTTTACCTACCGCAACTTCAAAGCTTCCCCAGCCCGTTTCCTGGTCGGAGGCATGAAGCTTTGCCATAATCGCTAGGCGTATCGGATCGCCTAAAGCGGATAGGACGTCGCTCAACTTGATAGTCTCAAAACTCGGATGTTCAAATTCTTTCACAGGCAACTCCGGTAAAGATCGACTGACTCGCAATTCAGTATGTACCAGAGTTATTCCATGACCGGCCGCCCATTATCAATTCATAAGATCGTTCTTTGTGATTTTTGTTGAAAACATCTGAAGTAATGATGAATTCTGACGCGCCAGTTCGTGCTTTTAATAGCTCAAGTCCTCGCGCGACCTTCTCAGGACCACCAATGACAGCCACACTCATCATCGATTTGACGGCATGTTCCTCTTGGGGATTCCATAGGCCATCCATCGATTCGATAGGAGGCTGCGAGCGATGGAGGCGACCCCTAATCAAACTCAAAAATCGTTGATAAAGACTCGTCGATAGAAAATTGGCTTCTTCATCCGTTGGTGCTGCGATCACCTGCACACCGACCATCTTATACGGCTCGGAAAGGTGTTCAGACGGGCGGAATTCACGTACGTAGAGGGCAAAAGCGTCGTCCATCATCTGCGGTGCGAAGTGTCCGGCAAATGCATAGGGACGGCCAAGCAAAGCCGCGAGTCGCGCGCTGTAAAGGCTCGAACCGAGAATGTAGAGTGGGATATTTAATCCTTCGCCAGGAATGGCCTTGAGCTTTTGCCCTGGCTCCGCCTTTTGAAAATAGTAGCTCAGTTCGGCAATAAGTTCGGCAAAGTCCTCACCGCCTACGCCTGAGTCACGGCGAAGCGCGCGCATTGTAACCTGATCAGTTCCAGGCGCTCGTCCCAGTCCAAGATCAATGCGTCCTGGATAAAGGGTTTCGAGAGTTCCAAATTGCTCAGCGATCACCATGGGCGAATGATTCGGAAGCATGATGCCACCCGAGCCCACACGAATCGTTTTCGTGTTCTCAGCGATGTAACCAATGAGAAGTGAGGTCGCGGCGCTCGCGATGCCTTCGAGATTATGATGTTCGGCGAGCCAGTAGCGCTCGTAGCCCAAACGTTCGACATGTTGAGCGAGATCGCGGCTGGCCGTGAACGCATCGCGTATCGACCGGCCTTCCGGGTAATTACAAAGATCTAGAACCGAATATTTGGTAGGGGCCTTGGTATCCATATCGCAAACCTTTATGTCGACGGGAGGACATGACGTGTTCGACCACAATCGAACATCGTATACCTCCCTCCCCAAAAGGCAAGCATGACTCTCTTAATTACGTTCAGATAGAGGAACAACTTTTCGCTGCTCAGACCCGATGTACTCGCTCAACGGACGAATAATGCGATTATTCGCGGTTTGTTCCATCACGTGCGCCGACCAGCCTGTTGTCCGGGCCATCACGAAGATAGGCGTGAAGAAGTCGATTTCAAAACCCATCATGTAATAGGCAGGACCCGCCGGGAAGTCGAGATTGGGATAGATCTTCTTCTTCTCGACCATCACATTTTCGAGCGCATCATACATCTTCATCCATTTTTGTTCTTTGGTGGCATCGGCCATAACCTGCGCATACTTCTTCATCGTCGGGACTCGCGAATCACCCGACTTGTAGACGCGATGGCCAAAGCCCATCACCTTCTTTTTGCTGGCTAGGGCATCAAGCATCCAATCCTTGGCTTTCGCGGGATCTTCGATCTCAAGCATCATGTGCATGACCTGCTCGTTGGCACCGCCATGGAGAGGGCCTTTGAGCGCACCTATACCTGCAACAGTCGCCGAATAAATATCCGACTGAGTCGAACTCACGACGCGTGCTGTGAAGGTCGACGCGTTAAAGCTATGCTCAGCATAAAGGATGAGCGACACATCAAAGGCTCTCACGATTTCCTTGGTTGGCACCTTATCAAAACACATGTGAAAGAAGTTCTCGGCGATCGAGAACTCAGGCTTAGGCGCAATCGGCTTAAGGCCTTTTTTAAAGCGGTAATCGGCCGCCACGATCGTCGGTATACGCGAAAGCAGCTGCATCGCTTTGTCGAGATTCACTTCAGGTGAAGAATCCCAAATGCGGGTATCCTCGCAGCCCATCAAAGATACGCCAGTGCGTATGGAATCCATGGGATGACAGGCTTTCGGCAAAGCCGAAATCGCATTGATGATCATCTGCGAGGCCGGGCGATACGACCGCTCCTTGGCTTTGAATGCTTCCAGTTGTTTGGCGTTGGGAAGTTCGCTGTGAAAAAGAAGGTACGCAACTTCTTCAAAGGTGCAGTTCTCAGCGAGATCCTGCACGGGATAGCCGCGGTAAATAAGAGAATTGGTGTCCGGGTTGACTTTAGAGACCGAAGTTGTATCGATCACTGCGCCTTCAAGACCTCGTTTAACATTCATCTTGTCGGGTTCGGGCACATAGTCGGGATTGATATATTCGGCCACGGTTTCATTCCTTATTATTGGAAAAAGTGCAGTATTCATAACCGGGCTTCGCTCTGTCAAGGGACATTAAGTGAACAGGCGAACCCTTCCTTGACACGCTCTTACACTCTCAGTTAGCTTGCCCTTTATTCCTGTATGATAGCGCCTGGAAAGGACATCCATGAAAAAGCATCCCGTCCGCGTTTACCCATCCAAAGAAAAATTGGAACGTAAAGATCAACTCGCGTGGAAACTCGCCGAACTCGCTTCCGATCCGACACCGATCGGGGCTGACGTTTTAGATATGGTTATCAACCGCATCATCGATAATGCCTCGGTCGCGATCGCTGCGGTGAATCGCCGTCCTGTGGCCTCGGCACGCGCTATGGCGATCGCTCACCCACGGGCCACTGGTGCCACTGTTTTCGGAATGCCGAACGATCAACGCTTCGACTGCGAATGGGCCGCATGGGCCAACGGCACAGCGGTACGCGAACTCGACTTTCATGATACTTTCCTGGCGGCCGATTATTCGCATCCGGGCGATAACATTCCGCCCATCCTAGCTGTTGCGCAGCAGATGAAAAAGAGCGGGAAAGATCTCTTGAAAGGGATCGTGACCGGTTATGAGATTCACGTGGATCTCGTCAAAGCGATTTGTCTGCACGAATATAAAAAGGATCACATCGCTCACCTTTGTCCGGCTCAAGCAGCGGGTATCGGGACTTTGCTCGGTCTTCCGACCGAAACGATTTTTCAAGCGGTTCAGCAAGCGGTTCACGTATCTTTTACCACCCGCCAGTCACGCAAAGGCGAGATCTCCTCGTGGAAAGCTTATGCCCCGGCTCACGCAGGCAAGCTTGCGATTGAAGCCGTCGACCGCGTGATGCGCGGTGAGGGTGCGCCTTCGCCGGTTTATGAAGGCGAAGATTCGGTTATTGCCTACATGCTCAAAGGCAAAGACGGCAAATACGAAGTTCCTTTGCCGGAAAAAGGCGAAGAGAAACGCGCTATCCTGGAAACTTATACCAAAGAGCATTCAGCTGAGTATCAGTCGCAAGCTCTTATCGATCTTGCGCGCAAGATGAAAAAGAAGATTACAAACTTTGATGATATTCAAAGCGTCGTGATTCACACTTCGCACCACACTCACTACGTGATTGGTACCGGCGCCAATGATCCGCAAAAAATGGATCCCAACGCCTCACGCGAGACTCTCGATCACTCGATCATGTACATCTTCGCTGTCGCTTTGCAAGATGGTGATTGGCATCATGTTAAATCGTATGCGCCTGAGCGTGCTAAACGCGAGGACACGATTAAACTCTGGCAGAAGATCACGACGATCGAAGACAAGCAGTGGACCGCGTGGTATCACGAGCAGGACCCAGACAAAAAACGCTTTGGTGGCCGGGTAGAAATCACCTTCAAAAACGGCGAGAAACTGGTCGATGAACTCGGGGTTGCCGACGCGCATCCGGCTGGTGCTCGTCCCTTCAAGCGTGCGGACTACATTCGTAAGTTTGATACCCTCACCTCGGATATCATCGCGAAGGCCGAGCGCGATCGTTTCATCGAACTCGTGCAGAACTTAGCGGATCTCACACCTGATCAAGTTCTCCAATTGAACGTTCAGGTTGCGATCGACAAGCTGACCAACAACAAACGTGATACCAAAGGGATCTTCTAATGCTCTTTCCCGAAATCACGCCAGCCCAAAAGCGGGCTCAGTTCCGCGCCGATCTCAAGACGGGCAAACTCATGCAGTTTCCCGGCTCGTGGTCGCCGCTCGTGTCGATGGCGATCGAAAAAGAAGGCTTTGAGGGTGTTTATATCTCGGGGTCGGTCTTATCCAATGATCTGGGTTATCCCGACATCGGTTTGACCTCGCTGACCGAAGTCGCACAGCGCGGCCGAGTGATTGCTCGCACGACTAAACTCCCATCGATCATCGATATCGATACCGGGTTTGGTGAGCCGATGAGCGCGACGCGTTCGGTTCAGGAAATGATTGAGATGGGCCTTTCAGGCTGTCACATCGAAGATCAGGTGAATCCTAAGCGCTGCGGTCATCTCGATGGCAAGGATATCGTCACGCGCGACGCTATGGTGCAAAAGGTCAAGGCTGCGTCCAACGGCAAAAAGCTCGATGAGAACTTTCTGTTGATCGCGCGGACTGATTCGCGTGCGGTGGAAGGTCTCGATAAGGCGATCGAACGAGCCAAAGCTTATATCGATGCGGGTGCCGACTGCATATTCATCGAAGCGCTTGAGAACGAGAAAGAATTTGAGACTTTCCGAAAGGCGATCTCGGTTCCTTTGCTGGCGAATATGACAGAATTTGGTAAAGGCAAGCTTTTAACTTATAAAGAGCTTTCAAACCTTGGGTATAACATCGTAATTTATCCCGTCACGACTTTCCGCCTGGCGATGAAAGCGACGATCGATGGTCTGTCGGAAATCAAGCGTGAGGGCACTCAGGCTGGACTTTTGGATAAGATGCAGCATCGCAAGGACCTCTACGCTTTGTCTCGCTATGAAGCCTATAATGCGTTTGATTCGAGCCTCTATAATTTCACCGTCAAAAGTTAATTAAGGTTTGTTATGAGCACCGACGCCGACGCCATCGTTTTGTCTGAAGTCCTTCCCACTCTTGATGGAAAGGCGGCGATCGGTCGAATTACGCTGAATTCCCCGAAGACTTTGAACGCGCTCAACCTGGAAATCATTTTGCTCGTGCAAGAGATTTTGCATAGGTTTGAGCGCGACCCGAGGATCGCGGCGGTATTTATCGACGGTTCAGGTGACAAGGCTTTCTGTGCGGGCGGTGATGTCAAAAGCATTCGTCAACGCATCCTCGATATGCGGGAGCGGGGTCAAAGTCCCGTTCCTTTAGCTCGGGTGTTTTTTGAAAACGAATATAAGATGGATTATGCGATCCATCGTTATCCAAAGCCTGTGATTGTTTGGGGCGATGGAATTATCATGGGCGGCGGTATCGGAATCGCAGCCGGTGCCTCGCACCGCATCGTCACCGAAACCACGACCTTGGCGATGCCTGAGATCACGATAGGACTTTATCCTGATGTCGGTGCTTCGTATTTTCTTCCGCGCATGCCGGGGCGCGTAGGATTATTTCTAGGAATGACGGCTGGACGTATGAAGGCAGCGGACGCTCTTTATGTGAATCTTGCCGATCACTTTGTTCCCCGGGCGAATAAACAAAAGCTTTTGCAGTCGCTTCAGGCTGCGAGTTTCGG
>JAZKGL010000249.1:0-2443 GCA_040385935.1 Bdellovibrionota bacterium | reverse complement strand
ATCGCAAGGTGAAAGGTGTTCGATCCAAGATCGATCACGGCTAAAGGGTTCTTGGGTTGGAAGTCTGGCCTATTAATTTTTCTTTTCCTTCGTGTCCTTAGGCTTAAGGCCCGGACTTAAGGGTCGAGTCGATGCTACAGGTCGACCGTTCATACGCAAATCATGACGAATCGCCTTGTCGTACGGTAACGACTTGATACCTTGTTTCCGAGCGATTTCAATGAAGTTTTGATGGCAGTCAACGATTTGCGGCTGGGTGTCCACGCGATGGTAAGTCCCATCGGCATCGAGCTTCCAGGAGTTTTCTGTATCTGCCCAATATGTCGGAAGTATTTCGTGAATGATTTGCCGACGGGCTTCGGCGTCCTCGACGGGAAAAACAACTTCGATCCGGCGGTCCATGTTGCGCGGCATCCAGTCGGCCGAGCCGAGATAGATGTCGTCCTTGCCGCGATTTCTGAAATAAAAGATGCGGGAGTGTTCCAAAAAGCGTCCAACGACAGAATGAACCTCGATGGTCTCGCTGAGGCCAGGAACGCCCGGTCTTAGGCAGCAGATGCTCCGGACATGAAGACGAATCTCAACGCCGGCCACAGACGCTTCGTAAAGTTTTTCGATCAGTCTGCGATCAACGAGGGCATTCATCTTCGCGATGATAAGGCCTTTGCCACCGGCTTTTTGCTCATCGATTTCTCTTTGAATCAAACCTAGCAAATGATCACGCATGTAAAGCGGAGCCACGATGAGTGTTTTCATAGGAGACGGCGGATTGAGTTCGCTCGCCGATCGCCCCATGATGTTAAAGCCCGTGAGTATGTTAAAGAGCAAAGTCACGTCATCGCCAAACTCAGGACGAGCCGTAAGGTAGCCGATATCCACGTAATGTCGGGCAGTCGTTGAGTTGTAATTGCCCGTAGAAAGATGCACGTAACGCGCTAGCTTTCTGTTTTCCCGGCGGACTATCAAAGTCATCTTGGAGTGAGTCTTGAGTCCGATGAATCCATAGACGACGTGAACGCCTGCGCGCTCCATGCGTCTTGCCCAGACAATGTTGTTGGACTCATCAAATCGCGCTTTGAGTTCGACAACGGCTGTTACCTGCTTGCCTTGCTCAGCAGCTAGTATGAGGGCGTCGATGATAGGGGAATCGCCCGAGGTGCGATAAAGGGTCTGTTTGATCGCTAGAACATCGCTGTCCCATGCCGCTTCGTGCAAAAGCTCGATGATGGCATAAAACGAATCGTAAGGATGATGTAGCATAAGATCGGCTTCGCGAATGAGCGAGAAGATCGATCGATTGCCCTTCATTCGCTGGGGCAGACGAGGATTGAAAGCAGGGTACTTCCAACCTTCGCCGTTTAGTTCATACAGCGCGTTAAGATCGGCCATAGCTAATGGACCTGGACATTCGTAAGTATCGCCGTCCTCTAGACCTAACTTTTTCTCGATTAGATCAAGCAACTCACGCGGCAAATCCTGAGCGTATTCCAGCCGAACGGCTTCCGCCTGCTCTCTTATTTTTAGCTCGGTTTGTATAGTCGAAAGAAGATCGACCACTTCACTTTCTAGCAGATTGATATCGAGGTTACGCGTCACACGAATGGGAAAAGCGGCCTTCATCGGTAGACCAAAAAAGAGTTCGCCTAGATGTTCGCTGATCAAGTCTTCCAAAAGAACATAGTTATACCCTGGAACATCCATATTCACAGGAATGAGGCGATTAAGCACGCCTGGCACTTCGACAAACGCTATGGGGCCAGGCATACCTGGGATACGGGCGTCGAAGGTAACGAGCAAATAGAGTTTGCGGTTGCCAAGAAAAGGGAAAGGATGAGCCGGGTCCACAGCCAGTGGTGTGAGAACGGGCAGCACCGAAGTTTTATAGTATTGATAAAGAGCGGAACGCTGCGAGTCGCTCAAAGTATGGATGCGATGAAGATGAATATTGCCCTGCGCTAGATGCGGCAAAAGGGATCTTTGGAAAGTGCTATAGAATTCGGTGACTAGCTCACGGGCCTTGGTATGGATAGCCGCTAAGTTATCTTGGATCGAACCCGAGTCTTGATCGTCCACCTGACGTATGCCCTCTTTCAAGGCACGCTTCTTACCGGCGACCCGGACCATGAAAAATTCGTCGAGATTGTTGTAGAAGATCGTGAGGAATTTTACGCGCTCGAGGAGTGGTGTCCTCTCGCGACGACTTTCGTCTAGCACACGTTGATTGAACGCAAGCCAGCTCAGTTCGCGGTTTAAGGTTCGATCATCAGTACTGTTTAGGTTTCGCAATTTTTCAGAGTTCATGATTATAATGGGTGCCGTGTGTGTCTTGAAAGCTGTGAAAATAGGCCGTTTCATCGAGCATAGCCCTTTTAGCCTGGCTTGCCCACAAAAAATCTGTCAACCGGGCCTGAAACCTCAAGGACTTAGTATTATGCGACATATT
>JAZKGL010000248.1:0-48278 GCA_040385935.1 Bdellovibrionota bacterium | reverse complement strand
TTTGTTATCCGGTCGACAGGGCTACAAGCTCGCTGGCAAAGACCAATCTCAAGCCGGTGCAGTTGCTAAGATTGAACAAGATTTGGAACGGAGGCCCTTTTATGAACATCGCGAATCCGTGTAAAGTTTTAGTCCTTGTCGGAGCAGTTGCTTTTGGTGGTTTCGGCTTGCGTGCGGACGGTACTCTTCCGATTCCTTACTCAGACTCTGACGTTCAGTTCCCTCTTCTTATGGGTGGCGCTGCGGTGCAGACCGTAGATGCGGCATCAACTGACCTAGATATTTCGATGACTCTTGATTTGCCTGATTCAGCTGTACCAGCTGCTGATCTTGTCAAAGCTTGCGGACGCTCAACCTTCGCTCCGGTAGCTTACCCAGCTTCGGGTACAGTCCAGGTCGGTATTGATCTCTTCAATATCAGAGGCCTATGTGCTCCGAGTTCAGGCAGCAGCACCAAGCGTACGGTAGTCGCGGCCACTTCAGGCCGACTTCTTCAGCTCGATGGAGACTTTAAAGTCTCACCTTCGACTCGTAAGTTGAACTTCGCGGGTAGCGCTTTGGCCTTCGACAGCCTGACGTCTTCGCCAGAGTCGGGTGGACAGACAACCAAGGTCATTACTTTTAAAATGGACCAGTTACCCTAAGCTCTCGACGAGTGATTTGATCTCAGACCAAAAAAGTTATAAAAGTTCAAGGCAGCTCGGGTTCCGAGCTGCCTTTTACGCTTCTGAGGACCTTAGTATGATCGCACAGATGAGTTCGCAAGAGACCTTGGACACGATGCACGCAAAGTTAGGTGGTTTGTTGCCGGACTTTGAGATCGAGGACAAGGCGAAGCTGGTTGTCGAGATCAACCGTCTAAAAAAGGAACGCAACGCCGTTGTGCTTGGCCACAACTATATGGAGCCGGCGCTTTATCACTGCGTGGCTGACATCAAGGGCGATTCCCTGGAGCTGTGCCGAAAGGCGGCTGAGACAGACAAAGATATCATTGTCTTCTGCGGCGTAGAATTTATGGCCGAGTCGGCGAAAATTCTGAATCCTTCCCGCAAGGTTTTGATTCCATCCCTGAAGGCGGGTTGCTCGCTGGCCTCCAGCATAACGGCCGAGGATGTTCGTAAATTAAAGGAACAGTTTCCTGGCGTCCCCGTTCTCGCCTACATCAACACCTATGCGGCCGTGAAAGCTGAGGTAGATGTTTGTGTAACTTCAGGCAACGCGGTGCATATCGCCCAGCAGTTTGATTCCGATAAAATTATTTTTGTTCCTGACGAATACCTCGCACGTAACATTGCCAAGCTCACCGGAAAGAAGATCATTTTCCCTGAGAATATTTTGGACAATGCTCTGTCAGGTAATGATGGAGCGCTGCAAAAAGTGTTTGTCGGCTGGCACGGAAAGTGTGAAGTCCACGATATGTTCACCGTTCAGGATATTGCCGATGTTCGGGCTCAGTATCCAGACGTGGTCGTGCTCGCTCACCCTGAGTGCCCGCCCGATGTTGTGAATGCATCCGATTTTAGCGGTTCGACTTCGGCGATGATTAAGTATGTGCGTGATGTTCCCGCGTCGCGTTATTTGCTACTGACCGAATGTGCGATGGCCGACAACATCATCGCCGAACACAAAGAGAAGGACGTTTTGCGTCTATGCTCACATCGTTGTCCGCATATGGCTCAGATTACTCTTCAGGATACGCTCGATGCTCTGATCTATGATCGTTATGAGATCAAGATGGACGAAGAACTTCGATTGAAAGCCAAGCGATCGATCGATCGTATGTTAGAGATGAGCTGAATTTACTCTCAGGCCACCAGAAGCAAACTGGTGGCCATCACGACCATTCCGCCTACCAGACCATAAATGGAATAGTGGTGATGACCGTAACGCTCAGCATGCGGCAAAAGCTGATCGAGGCTGATGAACACCATAATTCCTGCCACTGCTGCGAACAACAATCCGAGTAGCTGATCATTCCAATAGAAACGCATGACTCCAAAAGCGAATAAAGCGCCGATCGGTTCGCAAAGACCTGCGACGAATGCGAAGGAAATGGCCTTCACTCGGCTGCGTGTCGCCATGTAAACGGGAACGGCTATCGCAATGCCTTCGGGAATGTTGTGAATTCCGATCGCAACGGCTATGGAGGTGCCCAGTTCTACGTTTTTGAGACTCGCGACAAAGGTTGCCATGCCTTCAGGAAAGTTGTGAATCGCGATCGCTATCATCGACATAATACTCATACGGAGAATGCGGTAGGCGTCCTCCAGAGTTTTTCCGCTCGCATTGTCACCTGGGATTTCATGAGGGTTCTCGAAGCTCGGCACGAGACTGTCGATGAGAGCGATAAGGGCAATCCCTCCAAAAAAGGCGAGATTCGTGTAGAGCGTGCCGAGAAGCTTGCCATTGAGCGCCGTCATATCTCTAAGGCTTTGCGCAAAGAGTTCAACAAACGAGATATATATCATCACGCCAGCTGAGAAGCCGAGTGACAGGCTCAAAAACTTTTTACTTTCCGTTTTTTTGAATACTGAGACCAGCCCGCCTATCCCCGTCGCGAGTCCAGCGAATACCGAGAGCCCGAAAGCCGTCCAGAAATTATCAAACACGTAGTCGACTCCTGAGCATTTTCGGTATGAGAAGATTTACTATAACTGCATTCCGACAAATTCAGCCAGTTATCTGTTGATTTTCAGGAGGATAAAAAATAGTTTCGTCCAAACAGAATTTTCAAAATTCCCAATTCATGTTCGGAGAAGACTCAAGATGGCTTTGTTTAAGTTGCCCGTTAAGTCGTTGCTCGTTACAGGTCTTGCCCTGGGCAACGGATACACCACCTTGCTTCAGGCTCAATCAGCGCCTGCGCCTGCCGAGGCTCCTGAATCACCTGCTGCGCCTCAAAATGATTCGGCACCTCCCGTTCCGCCCACTCCCCCATCCCCTGTGGCTCCGGCCGCGCGAGTGGAAGGTGAGAAGAAAGTTGAACGGATCGAAGTTACAGGGTCGCGTATCAAACGTATCGATGCGGAAGGTAAGACACCTGTCACTGTGATCGGTCGATCTGAGATTGAGAATTCGGGTGTCACCTCAGTTCGTGATTTACTTTCCAGTTATTCGGGAGCGACTTCGGCATTTAACGGCGGCGGCGCTTCGGTGGCTGGTGGTGTTGCGACTATCAGTTTGAAGGGTTTCGGCGCGAACCGTACCTTGGTTTTGGTTGATGGTGTGCGTTTGCCAAAGCATCCTGAAATCGGCGCCTTCGATTTAAACTCTTTGCCCGTTGCAGCTGTCGAACGCGTAGAAATTCTTAACCAATCCGCTGCCTCCGTTTACGGATCAGACGCCATCGGTGGCGTTGTGAATATCATCACGCGCAAAAATTATGAAGGTTCATCGGTTCAGATTTATGCATCTCAGCCTTTGGAAAAAGGGGGTGAGAGCCGAAATGTGAGCGGTGTGGTTGGTATCAATAGCGATGCCTTCAGCTCAACTTTGGTTGTGAGCTACGATCAAGAAGATATTCTTTATACGAAGCAGCGTAAGTTTTCGGAAAACCGAATATCGACAGTCGGCTCGCCCGGTACCTACTCAGGGACACTGCCTGGTGGAGCCGCAGCAACCTATCAGGCGCCCGGTTGTCCGAATTACACAGAATCCTCGGCTGGTGTCCCAGCTGATATTGGTAGGGCGGGATGTACTTATAACTACAATGAGTTCAACACGCTTCAGCCAGCGATCAACCGTATTTCCGGTCTCTATAATTTCCAATATGATATGAACAACGATATGGAAGTGACAGGTAAAGTCATTGCCACTCATCAAAATTCCACGTCACAGCTTCGCCATGAATCGACTGCAAATCAAGATGCAACGATCGGCCAGCCTGCAATCGATGCGATGGATCAAGCGCGTTTTGATCAGTTATTCCCTGGGTTCGGTGGCACCAAACCTACCACGGGCGGTATTTTGATCAGCTCTCGTCTCAAAGACTTTGGGATTCCATTGACCAGGAAGACCTCTGATTTGCTCGGAGGAGTTTTGGGTCTTGGTGGAAAAACCTCGAATGATTGGGAGTGGAAGGTCAATGCCAGCGCGGGTCGTACCAAGACGCGCTCGGAGTCGAGCAATAAGCTTCGTGAAGCCGTCTGGGACGATTTGATCGTGACCGGAGGGTATATTCCCTGGGATCCCGCTCGTGATCTTGTCGGTGTGAAAAACATTTTGCTGACCAATACTCGTTACACCGAATCCACAACCAACACGGGACTAGAGGGTACGGCAACGACCGCCGTAGGCTCGCTTCCCGGCGGTGCGATTAACCTTGCGCTAAGCACAGGTGTCTTGGGCGAAACTTACGACGTAGAATTTGACGAAGCCTCACGACAACTATTGCTTATCAACGTCGCAGGTGCGGGCGGAGATGGGGATAGAACGATAGGATTTGCGGCTTTTGAAGTTGATCTTCCCGTGACTAAGGAATTTGACGTGAACGTTGCAGGGCGTTTCGATCAATATTCGGACTTTGGGGGAACTTTCAATCCCCAGCTAACGTTCTCTTATGCGCCTTGGACTCCATTGAAATTCCGTGGATCGGTCGGTACAGCATTTAAAGCGCCCACTCTCGACGAACTTCACGGAGCGGCAGGCGTTTCGTACAACAAAGTTGTCGACAGACCGTATTGCACAGATAACGGCATCGCGCCAGCTGCTTGTCAGGCGGATATTGTGAGGACTGCAACGACTGTCAAAAACCTTCGCCGTGGAAATGACGACCTCGACCCAGAGAAGTCTCGAATCTACGGGTTCGGTATGGTCGTGGCTCCTGATGATTCCACGACGATTTCTGCTGATTACTGGAAGATCCTCTCGGAGGATTTGATTGAACGTCGTGAACTTCAAGACTTGGTGGATGAAAGAGATCCATTGGTCAAACGTGATCCTATCACGAAATTGATTACCGAGATTGACTATCCGATTCAAAACTTGAATAAAACAGTGCGATCAGGCCTTGACGGTAACTTCACGTATGTTCGTAACACCGGACGCCTCGCAACAACGTGGCGAACTCTGGGAACGTGGTACTTCGAAGATAAAATCGAGCCTCAAGGTAAGCCTCAGCAGAATAACCTCGGCACGAACGCAAGCTACAAATGGCGCCTGAGTAATGAGGTCGCTGCAGATTGGGATAAAACCTACGGCATGACACTGGCTTCTTTATCAACAGGTAGACATGAGAAATTTGGTGCTGAGGATGAATATCTTCCTGAGTACACGCGTTACGATGGTCAGCTCCGTTATACCCACCCACTCAACGGTGACATCGCCTTCGGTATCATTAACTTGTTTAACAAACAAGGTGGTAAGGACGACTCTAATCTTGGAGACGTGGAATCTAGCATATACGACATCAACGGCCGTGAATTCTATCTTCGGTTGACTCAAAACTTCTAAGGTTAATGCTACTCGCTGGCCCGCTCCCTGTGAGCGGGCTTTTTTTCTTCCTTATTCTTCACGCATTCTTTAACCTATCTTTACAATTAGTCATCGACTGGGGTAAAGGTTATGAAATTTTCATCAATTTCACTGTCGCTATCGTCTCTGCTTTATATGGCCCTTGGCTCATCCTGCAAGACAGCCGAGCGAGGGACTTCCGATGTAAAATTTGGTGCCGGGGAACACCTACTTCTCGGCAATCGCGCCTATGCCGAGGTTTGTCCATCAGGTTGCCTGAATCTCCTTCCTCTGGCCGATAAGGGCGAAGAGAAAATCCCGCGAAAAGATGGAAAGCAGAGTTTTAGCTACGGTGAGCTAGTGGCTTTCTCAGGTGATTTTTTCCCAACTCCATCCTCACTCGATAATAGCCAGGTCGCTCGCAATATTTTTGACAAGCTCTTCCATAAGAACTACAAAAATGTTGCTAAAACGAAGGATCTCTTTGCCAACGAAGTCGAGACTATCGAGGAACAAATCGAGTTCATAGACAATAGTCATTCAGCCGATGTCCCAGAAGTCGGAGATGAAAACTTAGGTTATTTCCTAGCCTTTGGCTTGGACTATCTTGAAATGTCGATCTGTAACTTTGATCATTTTGGTTGGGAGAATATGAAACGTTATGTTGATTTTCACACCCAAGCCTTAACTCTCGCCTTAGCCGCGCACTCCGAGCACGGGATTGAGCAGAAGACAGAGCTTCTGCGAAAGGCCCTCATAACCAATAGTTTCGCCGATCATTTTTTAACCGATGGATTCGCAGCGGGACATATTCGAGTCCCTCGGAAACAAGGATTGACTTGGCAAAAAGTTGATTGCGAAAAGCCTGCGGGAGAGACTCGCGAGCAGGAGAAGGCACGCTTAGCAGGGAACAAGCAAGGCAAGGCTGTCGGAGCCATGGCGAAATTTCAACACGATAACGATCATCGATTTGCAGCAGGACCTAACGGAAATAAAGGTCTCAAAGTTATCAATGCGAAAGGTCAACGCTGGCAAACTCGCTCCGATGGTGAGTTGTACATTGCTGCATCGCGAGACGATACCGCCGTGAGAATGCCTGTTAATGCCGTTAAGCTTTCAATTGAGGAGATCATGAATGCCTATCACAACGGAGCGGCGCCGAGCGGAGTTTATGCAGCGGCGGAACTTGTGCCTTTTATCGACCCGAGTGAGCAGCCCATCACGCAAACTTTTCCCGCCGAGATGAGAGTGGAAGAAGTTAAAGCTTTGATGAATCAGAATGTTTCCATACTTGAGAAAGCGAGTCGCGTCTTCGCCAATGTCACGCCTGAATTCGCACAGAGTTACTTTGCACATGGTCCACAGCTCATGAAGCAATTTCGTGCCGATGTTGGGGCGGATATAAGAGCTGATTCGCAGCTGCAAAAGCGTCTGCCAGCCGCTTACATAAATGGCTACTTAAGCGTGCAGTAAAAAGTATTTTTTTTTAAGTTAGGATAGCCAGCAAAATACAAAGACCGAGTATAAAGGGTAGAAGTAGGACTCCGGAGCTGAGAGTCGGTCGCTGAGTTACGTCTATTTTTTGAGTCATTTCAATTCCAGTTCAATGCTTATATTCCTTAATAGCTAGGGTTGTACGTGCATAACAAAATGCGGTCAAGATTCTGAGAACGATTTTTCGCTCAACTTCCCCACTTCTACTCAAACATCTGCAAATTCCGTGATATGTAATCGACCGGTTACCAAAAGGAGCCCGCATGCTTAAGAATTTCCTCCTCTTTTTTGTCACTCTCACTGTGCTGCCGGCCTGTGCTTACGAGCTTCCCGGCGCCGTGGGTTTCGAGGTCACAGCGACCAATCCTAAAGTCGAGGCGACTGACATCAGTGTGTCGATTGAAGAAATCGATAGCCTCACGTCCACTTACTATCGCGCCTATAACGTCACATTTAAAAATCGTACTGATCGCTGGATGCGCATCGAAGCGACAGGACTCAAGTTCCCGACGCTTACAACTTCGCCCGAGATCTTGCTTTCAAACGATCTCAATTCCTACATTCAGGCCATATCAAGACGCAATGCCATCGACGCCCACAACCGAGCCGTCGCGCTCAGCACGATCTACGCAGTGGGGTTGGTCGGGGGAGCCGCCGGTTCGCATAATAACAACGCAGGTCTCGCGAGCGCAGGTTATCTCAGTTCCCTCGGTGCAATCAGTGTTGCAGCTGCGGAAGGAATCTCGAAAAGTCGTGATGGCGCTCAATTTGCAAACGCTCTACCCGACGGTCATTTGCTAAAGCCTTTTGAAATCCCCCCCGGCTTAGCACTTGCTCGATGGATCATCGTCAAGATCGATGAAAAATTCATCGTCAATGAAATATCTGTGTCCATGAAAGAGAAGGAACGTGCCGAACGCACATTCCATGTCGTAGGCGTACGCCCTACTCTCGACAGCAGGCGCAAATAAGGCGATCGAATACGTTAAGACCAAAGCGCAGACTTATGAATAAACTCCTCTTGATCCACCAGATCCTGCAGGAGTTCCTGCCAATAGCCATCCGTCCCATAATTCGGAAACGCCCGCACAAAAGCGGGATCACCCTTACGATTGCCTATCCAAGCTGCAAAGTGAACCATACGGAAAAACCGTAAAATCTCAATCAGTCCAAGCTGCTCGCGAGGAAACGGCCGCATAGTCTCGTAAGCTTCAATCAAATGATCCATCATCCGTTGGGCATACAAATCGCGCCCGGGTAACATCAGCCATAGATCCTGAACCGCAGGGCCACTCAAAGAGTCGTCAAAATCCACCCAGGAGAAGCTCTCCCCAAATTGCAAAAGATTGCCCATATGGCAGTCGCCATGAATCAATATATTCTCAACACCCTTAAATCGTTTTTGAGCCTCGATAAGAACCTTATCCACGAGCGCCACAAACCCTTTTTCCAGATGCTGCGGGATCAATTTCTCCCGAATTAAAAAGGCAAAGTTCTCTTTAAGGTAAACATCCGGGGTAAGCGTGATACGATGCTGAGCCTTAATCTGTGCCCCAACGTTATGCATACGCGCGAGTAATCGCCCTATCTGCTCGATCTCTGGGATCGTTAATTCCTGAGGCGAACGTCCTGCCACCTTAGGAAAAATCGAATAATAAATCCCATCGCTCAGTTGGTGGAGAGTTTGGCCGTCGACGAAAGGCATCGGTGCGACGACGGGGATCTCAGAGAGATCCAGTCGTCTCAAATATTCATGCTCTTCTAGAATCTGCTCTTTCGTCCAGCGACCCGGTCGATAGAATTTTGCAATCACTTGATTCTTCAAATCGCGCGGCTTCGATTGGCCATCCTCGCTTTCGAGTTCGATTTCGTAAACGCGGTTCTCCATACTCGCATGCGCCATCGTTCGGCCTGTGCACCGCACGCCGAGAGATTGCTCCACCGCATCCAACACCTTTTCCGGTGTGAGGGAATAGAAGAACTGTGTTTCGCGCGAACCCCAAGCTGACTGGCTCATAACTTACCTATAATGAACGCACCGATAGACCTACGGTCTAAAGGGTCTAAGCTCCCATATTTCTTTGCTACTGTCTCTACGCTAAGCCGCTGACCAAGAATTTTTTCGGGAATAAATAAGAAGCGTAATCCATACCCCGGAACATTTTTCCTAGACCTGAGTCGAACATTCCTAGCAGTCAAATCAAAGCCTTAGACCTAATCCCATCAAGTTAATTCCTTACCTGCCGACCAAATGAAGACAGGAAAGTGTTATGTCACAGGAAAGGACAGCACATGAAATTGAGGCACTCGGTCAAATGGATGTTAGTGGGGGCACTTGTTGTTCCACATCTAACAGCTTGCTCATTCGGCGGCGACGGCGAAGAGAGCGAAGAAGTAGAAGCTAGCGATGAAGGCGAAGCCGCCGACGCTGGTGAAGAAGGCAATGATGTTGCGGACTCGGAAGGTTCTGAAGGCAATGTAGCCGTAGAAGGCAATAGCGCAAACGGCGAAGGCAACGTGGCTTTCGATAACGCTGATGCTAATGCAGTTGCCGGCGCTGAAGGCACTAACGCGGCCAGCGACATTCCACCCGAACTCTTGAACACAGAAAACACAGTCGGTGCCGAAGGCACAGGCGCTGACGGCATGCCCGTTGCTGACGCGTCGGCTAACATCGCTCCTCCGACAGACTCCGTTCCAACAGACTCCGTTCCAGCAGAATCCGCTCCCGTTGATGCAGCCGCTGCTGCCGCTCCCGCACCAGTTGCTCCGGGTGATGCCCGCGTATACTATGTAAACGTAGCAAGCGCTGCTATTCATAGCGGTGCGGATGCTTCGTCGCAATCGGTTGGCAACGTGTCGAAAGGCGAGCCTGTCCTCGTGAAAATAGAAGGCAACTGGGCAAACGTCATTGGCCGCGGTTACATCGACGTTGCAAGTCTTTCTCAGTCTCCAGTCGGCCGCTCGTTGGCTCCGAAATCTTGGCGATAAGTTTCTAAAGCCTCAGATGAAACCCTCGTCCGCCGTTTTAAAGGACGAGGGTTTTTTCCGGGAGGCTTCTCCCTTCGGCCATAAGGCATTCCAAAGATCCTTCCAACGAATTGGATCCTCTGCCGTTTTCCCTTCAAGCACCGCCTCGACCAAAGCCTTCTTTTCTCCATGCATAGCATGAATCATCTCTTCAATCGTTCCCTTCGACCGAAGCCTATAGACCGTCACAGCATTTTTCTGACCCATACGATAGGCGCGATCCGACGCTTGATTTTCTGCGGCTGGATTCCACCAAGGGTCCAGATGGAAAACATAATTAGCCCGTGTGAGATTAAGGCCCGTTCCGCCTGCTTTCAGCGAGATCAAGAAGACATCATAGTCGCCCGCTTGAAACTGCTCGACAAGGCGAAGCCGCTCTTTTACAGGAGTGGACCCGTCCAGATAAAGCACTCGGAAACCGAGTTTTTGCAAATCAAGATGAATGATCTTTAAAAATCGAGTGAATTGACTAAAAACCAAAGCGCAATGCGAGGCTTCCCGCAGCTCTTCCAATCGCTCGCGCAAGACATCGAGCTTACTCGACGATCCCACGTAAGTCTCGTCGATCAGTGCACGATGACACGAGGCCTGACGAAGTCGAGTCAGAGCCGCAAGTATCTGCATCTGAGTTTGCGCCTCGGGATCTTCTTCGGTCAAACTCTGCACCTGATCGATCGCCTGTCCCCGCAAGGCATCATAAAGATCCTTCTCGTCGGAACTCAGTTCAACCCACAGATCGATTTCTGTTTTCTCGGGCAGTTCGGTCAGATAATCCTTTTTCATTCGGCGAAGGACAAAGGGCGCGATCTTATTCTTCAGACGATCTTTAGCCGCTTGCGAGTTCTCGCGTTCGATAGGGAAAACATAGCTTCGACGAAATCGCTCCCACTCACCAAAGAGTCCTGGCGATAGCGTGCGAAACAGCGACCAGAGATCCCCGAGATGATTTTCGATAGGCGTTCCGCTGAGCGCCACCGACCAATCACTTTTTAAGAGCTGCACCGCTTGCGCGGTTTTCGTCTGAGCGTTTTTAATCGTTTGGGCTTCATCCAAAACCACCACGTTCCACTGTATATCGGAAAGATTCTCTGCGTAACGCATGATCATACCGTAGCTTGCAATCACAACATCACCCGGCTGAAAACTCTGTCCCACCCCACGGCTCGATAGCTCGCGTAGCTGAATGACGTTAAGATCCGGCGTGAATTTGCGCGCCTCAGACTGCCAGTTGTAGGCCAGCGAGCTGGGCGCTACGACGAGTGACGGCCCTTTCGGGGCTCGATAGAGTAAAACTGCTAGAGTCTGCAGAGTCTTGCCAAGACCCATATCATCGGCAAGACAAGCCCCCAGTCCCCACTCCGACAAGCGTGCAAGCCAACGAAAACCCTCTTTCTGATAAGGCCTGAGATCCGCCTTCAATCCCCCCGGTAACGGGATTGCAAGTCCCTGACTATGCCTTGCGCGTGCCACTAGACTCCAGAACTTCTTAGAGCTTTCCTGAAACGGAAATTCTTCAATCGCCTGAAGACGACTTTCGTCATTTAACGCAGCCATGTCGAGTGACATCTTATCGGAGTCGTCATCAAGCTCTATCGCTTCGGAAAGCGGCTGCAGCTTGTCGCGAAAGTGCTCAGGTATAAGCGACCAACGGCCGTCGGCAAGCTGCATGTAATTATTTTTGCGTTTGAGGTTTTTGATCAATTCCCTGAGCGAAAGGCGATGCCCGTCGTCGAGTTCCAAAAAGCCTTCGACTTCTAGCCAATCTTTTTTCTCGCCGACACTCACTTTTAAATTTTTGGCCTGAAGTGGGGCAGCAAATTCATAACTTTTCTTCGCGAGGAAACTTGGCCATTCAACCACAAAGTCGAGTTTGCCCTTGAGTTCCTCGATGCGCGCGACACATTCGAGCGCTTTGCCATCGTTGAAGGCAATCCAAAATCCTGGTTCCGGCTGCGGCAGACCGTCTAAACGAAGATGATCGATCAATTCGTCCACACGTTTTCGCTCAACGCGCAGATCGCGCTGCCAGACGCCAATTTTTGAAAGCCGGGCTATACGCTCTTCCCCCTCGCCTGCTTTCAGACTGAGGCCCGCTTCGAGTTGAAGACGAATTTCGATTCTCATGCCGCCTCGTTTGAAAGGCGTCAATCTTAATATGCTTTGATAACGAGCGGCTTCCATGGGCCCCTCGTCTTTGGCGAGACGAAAGACGGCCGTATCCATGCGGCTTAGCATTTCTAAAACCCGTTCCTTATGAGAGACAGGAAAAGGTTTATCCATGCGCAAAATATAAGTAAGGAAATGCTCTTCTTTAGGCGTCAAAGGCAAAAGCTGTAGAGTTGCTGTGCGTTCAAACCAATAAATCAATCCTCGACCATCAACCCGAATATACGTTTGGGCCAAAGCCGGTTTAACGAAAAGGCCTTCTTCCGTATCGTCGATTTGAAAGGACCATTGGCCTGCTTCGAGATTTATACTGCGATGCCCGTCACTGATCGCGACTCCATCCTCGCGCGCCTCGGTGAGGACATCGAACAGCGCGACTTCACTGCGTTCGCTTGGTTTTCCAAGACGTTTGAGCCAGTCGTCAAGCGAGGCATTCTCCACCCATTTCCAAAGGGAATCGGGCTCGTAGCGATCCCTCGCCTCTTTTTCAAAATGAAGGGAGAAACGAATCGGATCAAAAACATAGCGCCAACGAAACTCACGCAAGTAACGATCATCGAATGATTGATCGTCTTCTGCCAGGATTTGATCAAGACCGGCCAGTGGATCAGCAGGCGCGGCCTGCGCAAGAGTCACAAGTGCTGTGCGGATACGATCCTGAAAGTAGTACATGTGATGACAGCGCTGGGTTTCAAGACTCAAGGATTCGCGTTGGCAACTGCAGACGACCAATGTGTAATCATTATCGAGGTCAAAGAGAGGAAAGGTCATATCCACACGAAAGCTTTTCCCACCTTCACGTAGGTTTGCCGTTATCCGCTCACCGGAAATTCGACAATCGATCAGTGCATCAGCCGAAAGCTTTAGGGCTTTATTTTTGTGTTTGCTTGCATATTCACGGGAGAGTTCGCCATCGACGAAGGCGAGGAGATTGGCTTTGGAGGATTCCTCAAGTTCGGAGAGAAGACTTAGGATTTCCATGGGAAACCTCGTGCATCCACCCTAAAAACACTATAGGCCGGGAAGCTCGCCCAAGCTTCACCGGCACTAGAGGGGATCAAAAACAAACTCATTCGAGTCATGACTATTTTTAACAAGTCTTCATTCCATGAAAAAATTATTTATTCTTATCAGCTCGAATCACTTTCCCTGTTGCATAAAGTCAGCGCTCATTCGTACGCGCAATTTCAGCATGGGCTTTTGGACGAGGCGGCGGGCGCCGGGTTTTAGGAACTTGCACTTGGCAAAGGCTAACATTCCTCCTAGAAGATTTAATGGAAAATTTAAGCTAAATCAATTTTTGACGGAGCCTACATGCGATTCTCTCGCCTTTCCCTAACCCTTCCATGGCTAATCGGCAGCCAGCTCATGGCCGCAACCCAGCCCGTGGCAAAGGCTCCCTCGAGCGATATACCAGATCGCCGGGAGTTTCCGGTAAACGAGAACGTGAGTGCCTGCGAAAACTTCTATGAGTATGCCTGCTCCAATGCCGTGTCTGCTTTTAAACTCAGAGATGACAGGAGTTCGCACACCTTCTCATTCTCTGATTCTCGCGAACGCATCCTTGAACGTAAAAAGTCTTTTCTAAAAGATTTGGGTACCAAACTTGACGGCAAAGACGCTTTGCCGGAGCGCGGCAAGCTTCTCGCGACGGTTTATACCGCTTGTATGAATCCTGAAGCGCGTGCCAAAGAGGAGAGAGCAGAAGTCCAAAAGGTCACGAGTGAACTGGCTGCGATCAAGACCAGACCTGCGTTTTTGAAATTCCTTGCGCAAAAACGTGATGCGGCCGAACCGAGTTTCGTCGACGTGGGCACCGCAGCGAACCAGGACAAGCCTGAAGTCTATGACTTTTATTTCGATGCTGATATGCAGACGCTTCCTGAGCGCTCGTACTATTTGAAAACCGATGTTGCCGGCGACTTTGATAAAGTCCTCGAAAAGTTCTTCGCGACGATCGGTGATAAAAAAGCGTCGGCTTCCGCCAAAGCCGTATTAAAACTCGAGACCGAGTTTGCCAAGGTGCATCCGCTACCTTCCGAGATGCGAGCGATCTGGACGCAAAGAAGTTCGATTACGAAAAAGGATATCCTTGCCAAGTATCCTAGCTTTGATCTCAAGGCTGCTCTCGACAAAGTTCCCGACACCGCAAATATTCGCCATTTCATTCCTGAGACCTATGCCTTCACCGAAAAAACCTTGAAGACTGCAAAACTCGAAGATTTAAAGGCCGCATACGCATACAAGGCCCTGGCACCTTTGATGGATGATGCTTATCCTGAGTTTTTCAACGCGCGTTATGCCTTCAATCAAAAGCATCTAGGTGCTCCGAAAGTTCGTCCTGTCCGCGAAGAGCGTTGTACGCAGATGGTCATGGGCAGCTACAACAAAGAACTCGACGAGCAGCTCTTGCCTGTGATGTTCCCTGATTTTCCTCAGGAGAAGTTCATTGCCCTTGCTGAGAAGGTGCGAGCTTCGATCATCGACGGCGTGAAATCCAATCAGTGGTTGAGTGAAGAGGGACGCAAAGGCGCGATTGAGAAGATGACGAAAGCCAAGCTTCAACTCGTCAAACCTTTGACGGAAGAAGAGTGGTATTTTAATCCTTCTGTGACTGTCTCAAGAGACAAACCGATAGCCAACGCTCAAGCGCTTGATCAAGCGCTCCAGGCGCGTATGTATACCGAACTCTCGCAGACACGAAATCGTGATCGCTGGAGCATGGGCCCACTAACTGTAAATGCATACTACAGCTCCACCGATAACAAGTTCGTCATGCCGATCGGTATCTTGCAGTATCCCTTCTATGATCCTGCTCTTCCCGTCGAAGTTAACCTTGGAGCCGTCGGCGCTGTCATTGGTCACGAACTAGGCCACGGTATCGATGACCAAGGATCTAAGTTCGACGGTGATGGCAAGCTTCGTCAGTGGATGAGTGAAAAGGACGTCGAGGCTTTCAAAAGCCGAGGGACGAAATTTGTCGATCAGTTTACCAAAATTGGTCACAACGGCGAACTTACCCTTGGGGAAAACATCGGTGATTTAACCGGCGTGACCTTTGCTTATCGCGCGGCTTTTCCTGACGGAAAAGGCACGACAGAGCAAAAGAAAGCGTTCTTCCTTCAATACGCACGACTGTGGTGTGGTGTTGAATTGCCGAAGTATTCGGAGCAGATGCTTAAAACCGATCCGCATTCGCGTGGCTTTGCGCGAGTCAATGCTCAGGTGAAAAACCAGCCGGCTTTTGCTGAAGCGTTTGCTTGCAAGGGTACCGATCCGATGGTTCTAAAAGCGGAAGATATCGTGAAGATCTGGTAAGGAAATGCTCGAGGCGATCGAGGCAGCCTTGCCTCGAAATCCGATGGCCTCGACATGTGACTTGACTAGTCCTGGTTTTCCTTATCAGTACGGGAGACCAGGCACTTTCATATCGACTTTGTAAAGGCGACCCGCGGTCGTGACAAACATAGTCTTCTTATCCGCCCCTCCAAAGGCGATATTGGTAGTGTTCAAAGGAAATTTGATACGAGTGTAAAGCTTGCCCGCTGGGCTATAGATGTGAACTTCCTGAATCGAAGGTAACGTAAAATAAAGATTCCCCTGACAGTCGATTCCGAGACCGTCCACGCCAGCCGCCGTGCGAACAAAATCTGTAGCCTCACGCGTCGTCGTTCCATCGGCCGCTAATTTATAGCGATGAATTGCACCGTCTTCGCCACCGACGTAAAGTGTCTTCTCATCCAAAGTTAAAATAATTCCATTAGGCCTCGGAATCGTTTTATCCACCAAAAACACTTCGCCATTGGTCTTCACACCGTATACGCCGGTTACGGGTTGTCCAGCACGGCCCGCTTTTTGATAATCCGGATCAACAAAATAAACGACCCCATCGCTACGAACAGTCAAATCGTTCGGTGAATTAAAAGTCTTCCCTTCAAAGCTGCTCGCAATCACTTCGCGTTTGCCATCGGCACTTAAAAAAGCGATTTGCTGCTTATCATGAAGCGCACCGAGAAGGCGCCCCTTACTATCGATTGCAATACCATTTGTGCCGAACACGCCTGAGTTGCTGTAGATCGTCCAATTGAGGCCTTGTAGGCGAAGTATGCTGCTCATGGGACCATTGCTTTGATCACCCGAGAAGTCCCAGGCGCTAAAGACCAGGGCTTGTTCTGATTCGATCCAAACCGGCCCTTCTAGAAAGTCTTTGGCTCTGGGCATAGAGACTTCGACTGGTTTCAAATCGGCAGGGAAATTATCCGCTGACGAGGCCTGCTCACAGATACCGACCTCTTTGGGGGGCTCAACCGGAGGAATAATAGGTTTATCTGCCGGCTCTTTGTCGACCTCATCCTTGCCGTCATCCTTTTTGATCTCGTCTTTTCCACCTTTCGAGTCGTCGCCTGGATTTTCTGTCGAATCGACTGTGGGCGAACCCGGAGTTTGATCACCCGTATTGCTATTTGCCGGCAAAGTCTGCACCGATAGCAGAGGACGTTCGCTACAGGCTAGTATGAGAGTCAAAGCTACCCAGCTGATAAGATTTTTCACCGAGTTGTTATCTCCCCAAAATAGATGCGAGTTAGCTAACTTATCGGCAAGAAAGGCAAAATTCTTAAGACAACGGTTTGACCCAAGCTCCCCGGCCCAAAAAAATGCGACATATCCGCACCTTAGGAAAAGGCGATCAATGGTATTCTCATCTTAGATTTGATTCAATGGAGCCTAGCGCGTTTCCCACTTGGAGAAGACATGAGCGATAACAACGACCCGGAATCTAAAGAGCGCACCCTAAAAAAGATTCGCTCAGGGTTTTTCGACCGCGGCATGAGTCTGACGAAGTTGGCTGTTCAATCCGGGGCGCATTTGGCGATGACGGGTATCAAAGGCGCCTTCACCGATCAGGGTGGACGCGACCAGCAATTCAAAGCCTTGATGAATGTTCAAGCGCGCCTCCTCACCCACGAATTAGGCCGGCTCAAAGGTTCGCTTATGAAAGTCGGGCAGATGCTGGCTCTCTATGGCGAGCATTTCTTACCCGAGGAAGTTGTTCAGCAATTAAAGTCGCTCAACGAACAAAGCCCTCCCGTCGAATGGAAAGAAATCGAACGACTCTTGAAACAAAGGCTTTCCCCAGAGGCATTAGCCGAACTCGATATCGACAAACGTCCGCTCGCAGCAGCTAGCATGGGTCAGGTCCATAGAGCGACGATTAAAGCCACGGGTGAGCAAGTCGCGGTAAAAATTCAATACCCCGGCGTGGACGAGGCTGTGGATTCGGATGTGAAGGCGCTCCGATCGATACTAGGCTTACTTAAACTCATGCCAGCAAATTCTGCAGCGTTTGAAGAGTTATTCGAAGAGATTCGAGGTATGCTTCATCAAGAGTTGAACTACGAAAAAGAGCGTGGTTTTACTGACGAAGCGAAAGCCTTGCTGGCCGATGACCCGCGATATATCGTGCCTACGACCTACGAACGTTATTCAAACCTCAGGTTACTCACCACATCCTTTGAACTAGGCGTGAATCTCGACAGCCCCGAAGTCGCGAGTCTCTCCGAAGGACGGCGGGCAAAAATCGCGGAAGCTTTTTCTCAGTTGTTCTTAAGAGAACTCTTCGAATTCAAAATGATGCAAACCGATCCGCACTTTGGAAACTTTAAAGTTAGAATCGGGGAAGAAAGCGATCAGATTATTCTACTGGATTGGGGCGCTTCGAGGCGATTTGAGCCTAAATTTCTCGATGTTTATCGAGAGTTGATTAACGGCGGCTTGGAAAGAAACGAAGATAAGGTCCTCGACGCAGCCTATAAACTTGGTTTTTTACATGACGATGCCAACGAAAAAATCAAAAAAGCATTTACGGAAATTACCTTCATGGCCGTCGAGCCTTGGCTTCCTCCAACCGATGCACGAGTACCGACCCATCTCGTCGATAAGAACGGCTGCTACATCTGGGCGAAGAGCGATCTTCCCACGAGGATCACAAGTCTAGCAACGAAGTATGCGCTTTCGTTTAAAGTCCGGGCCCCGCCGAGAGAGGTCTTATTTCTCGATCGAAAAATCGGCGGAATCTTTATCATCATGAAAGTTCTGGACGCACGAATCCATGGCCATCAAATCCTAAAGGACACGATGAAGGCCATAGAATTCAGAAGTCGGTAGAAGTTGATTTGTGAACGCAGTGGTAGGCAAGGCTCGCCCAAACTTACACCTTGGTGCACAGTCCTTTTAGGATCACTCTTTGCTTATAAGATAAGAATTGATAGCTCGTGAGATGCTCGGTGGAGACCTGCGAGACTCTGCCAGAGCATTTGGATTCCAGATCCTTATACGCATTGTCCACGTAGTCGGTTTGCGTCGCAAAGCCTAGGATGACCAGATCCGATTTTTCCACGGTGATCCACTCCGTTTTAATCCTCTCAGGCAAAACGTCCTGGGAACTCAGATAAACCTGATGGATAGAGTGACTGCAGCTTGCAGTGAGAGCCGCGAATAGCAAAGGAATCTTTAGATAAATACGCATCATATCTTAACCTTTTTTCTTTTTTTCAGAAGCCGTTTCCTTACCGCCTGAGCAGTAGGCCGTAAACTGCACTTCGTCCTTCATAATCAAAGTCAGAAAATAATTAGTTGTGACCTGTTTACTCAACACACCTTCGATTCTTCTAGGCGAAGGACATTGAGCGATCAACTGAGACCTTGCGTCATCGATGAAGTCGGTTCCAAAGGGAATATAAAGGATAATCGGACTGCTGGCCGAGGCAGAGATTTCGTTTGTGCGTTTTTTTGTCGAAGGCAGCTGGCTGACCGAAATCGACGTTACGGTTTGGCAAGCCGTCAACGATAGGAGGAAGAGGGTGCGAAGTATCATTGGTCTTCTCCTTCGATCATAGCCGCATATTCCGTCCCATCGCTCGGGAAGTCCTCGTCCATAGCCACGCTTTTGCTCGTTACGCAATATCCCTTGGCAATCGTCTCCCGCGCCCAGATAAAGGCGAGAAAATACGCTTTTGTTAGATCTTTGGTGAGGATGCCGCGCACACTTCCATTCGGGCACTTTTCCTTGAGCTTGGGAATAATCTCGTTCACTTGATCATTATCAAAATTGAAGCCGAGAAAAATCCATCGTTTTACGGAAACTTCAACGGGCTTATCTCGTTGAGCTGGAATATTGGTAAGCGAAACGGCCGAAGTATATGCGCAACCATTCAAGGCACCGAATAGGAGCAGGGAAGGCAAAAGAATCTTGAGATGACGTTTCATATTGTTCTTCCTCATTTGCGCTCTGTGCATATCGCGTCGATTCTAACGATCTCACCTTTAATCACGGGATAGGACCGTGTCTCTCGCACCGAAATGATATTGGACAAATGGCCACCTTTGCATTTTTCAAAGAGTTCCTGCGCGAGGTTTCGCGCATACTCGTCGTTAAACACAGGCGTTCCAGTCCGAGGTCCGTATTGGAAGAGCGCAGCATAGGTGTCGGCTAGATCGCCAGCGCCTTGCGCGCCCGACTTACTTTTGCCAATCGCTTTAAGAATAGATCCAGCTTCTCGAAAATCGACTGTGGTCTCGCTAGCTTTAATACTCAAAGGCTCGCCGCCTTTCGAATTTTCAACATCGCTGAGCTGAACCCGGTGAAGGACGGCGCAACTTTGCAAAGAGAGTAAGAGCAAGCTTTGCAGACCTATGGTCCAGCTTATACGCATGGCAGGGCACCTGATTGAATGGTTATGGATCAAGTTTAACATCAACCGTAGACACTGAGTAGATGCACCTACTTGCGGCAAGTAGCCCAAAAGCCAAATAATCAAAAATGTTGATTCAAAATCCAGCCGTTGAATCGCTATTGCCAAAAAACCACCAAATAGACCGATTCGGCGCTTCAAATTTCAAGCTTTTTCCCGTAAAACGCACTGTCTCTTATAACGAGGTATCTCCCCATGCGTTTTGTCCTTTATTGTCGTCCCGGATTCGAAAAAGACTGCGTGGCCGAAGCCCACGATCAATTTGCATCCCTAGGCTGGGACGGCTACCCGGAAATCCATGGTGAACATGGCCTCGTGAGCTACATTGGGACACCCTTCGATCCCGAAAATCCTCGGACCGCTGAGGTCCCTAAAGTCAAAGACTTCATATTCGCGCGCCATATTCTAGAGCAGGCGACGATCGTTAAAGATCTTCCTGCCGCCGACCGCGCGAGCAAACTTGCCGAAGCCCTCCTTAAGACCACCAAGTTTCGTCGCTTTCGCGAACTGGTCCTTGAGTTTCCTGACACGACTGAAGGCCGTACACTGGCAAACTTTTGTAAAAAGTTTCACCCAGCCATGGGCAATGCCCTCAAGCGAAATGGTTTTACTCTCGATCGCGGCGATCATAGCGCGCCTGCCGTTCACATCTGCTTTATGAGCTACGAAACAGCAGCCGTTGGCCTTTCGTGGAAGAAACGCAGCAGCGAGTGGCGAAGCGGTATTCCTCGACTCAAATTCCCCGACGATGCTCCAAGTCGTTCGACTCTTAAGCTTGAAGAAGCCTTTATTACTTTGCTGACAGAAGATGAACGCAAGGATCTTTTGAACGGGGGCGGAACCGCCGTTGACTTAGGAGCCTCCCCAGGTGGCTGGACGTATCAGCTTCTCAACAACAGCTTTTTCGTAACAGCGATCGATAATGGCAAAATGGCTGAATCTCTGATGAACACGGGGATGGTCGATCACAAAAGCGAAGACGCTTTTAAATACAAACCCAAGGCCCCCGTCGATCTGTTGGTTTGCGATATGGTAGAAAAGCCGCAGCGCGTGATCGAACTCGTTGCGAGCTGGTTCAAAAACAAACAATGCAGCTGGGCAGTTATCAATCTTAAACTCCCGATGAAAAAACGCTTTGCTGAGATCGAGAGCTGCCAATTGGCGTTCTGGGAACAAAGCGGTCTTTTCGAAGACACGTTTGAAATCCGCACAAAACACCTCTATCACGACCGCGAAGAGGTCACTCTCATCCTGCTTCCTAAAATCAAAACTAAAGCTAAAGCACGTCGTGCATGACGCTCTACACGTGAGCGCTCGCCCTTCTCAAGGGCCAGCGCTCAGCGCACAAGTGTGGAATTCTCTGGTTCCTCCCCGCAATCCATTCTATGCTTTCCCTTTCCTCGTCTTTCAGCCGTCTTCTTAGGAGTAGCCATGAAGACCGACTACTATAAGCATCTCCAGTCCGAACTCGCAGGCGTGAAAAGTGCCGGCACATTTAAAAAAGAGCGCGTGATCACTTCGCCCCAGCAGGCCAAAATCAAAGCTGAAGGCAAAGATCTTATCAATATGTGCGCGAACAACTATCTCAGTCTCGCCAATCATCCTGAACTGATTAAAGCCGCTCAGGAAAGCCTCGAGACCTACGGCTTTGGAATGGCTTCGGTTAGGTTCATCTGCGGAACGCAAGACGTTCACAAGGAACTCGAAGCGAAAATATCGGGTTTTCTAGGAATGGAAGACACGATTTTATATTCGAGTTGTTTCGACGCCAATGGCGGCCTCTTCGAAACACTCTTTGGTCCCGAAGATGCGGTGATCAGCGATGCATTGAACCACGCCTCCATCATCGATGGCATTCGTCTGTGTAAAGCGCAGAGATTTCGTTATGCAAATAGCGATATGAATGATCTCGAAGCTAAGCTCAAAGAAGCCTCCGGCGCGCGCTTCAAATTGATTGCGACCGACGGCATTTTCTCAATGGATGGTTACATCGCCAAACTCACAGAGATCTGTGATCTTGCCGATAAATACAACGCGCTCGTGATGGTCGATGACAGTCACGCGGTTGGATTCATGGGCAAAAACGGCCGCGGAACCCACGAGCACTGCGGTGTCATGGGCCGCGTGGATATCATCACGGGAACCTTGGGCAAAGCGCTCGGAGGCGCTTCGGGCGGATATACCTCAGGGAAAAAAGAAGTGATCGATTGGCTTCGTCAACGCTCGCGCCCTTATCTCTTCTCCAACACTCTTGCACCGGTCATTGCCAAAAGCAGTATCAAGGTCATCGACATCCTTGAGAAGTCGAGCGATCTGCGCACGCGCCTTCACGCGAACGCCAAGCTCTTTCGTAGCGAGATGACAGCGGCGGGCTTTACTCTCCTTCCAGGCGAGCATCCTATCATTCCGGTTATGCTTGGGGATGCGGCGCTCGCATCACGCATGGCGGATGAACTTTTAAATGAAGGCATCTACGTGATCGGCTTTAGTTATCCGGTCGTGCCTTTAGGGAAAGCTCGTATCCGCACGCAGATGTCGGCCGAGCTTACCACCGAGCAAATTAAATACGCGGCTTCAGCATTTACGAAAGTCGGCAAAAAACTTGGCATTATTTGATTTTTTTAAAGGGGAGAGATTAGTCCTATGGCCTCATTGATGCGTGCTCTCGTTAAAAGACATAGAAAGCCAGGTCTTTGGATGGAAGAGGTGCCGATTCCAGAAATTGGCGAAAACGATGTTCTGATCCGCGTGAAGAAAACCGCGATTTGTGGCACTGACCTGCACATCTACAACTGGGATCAGTGGGCGCAGAAGACGATTCCGGTGCCTATGGTCACCGGTCACGAGTTTGTCGGTACGATTGAAAAAATGGGAGCTTCAGTCACCGGCTACAAGATCGGTGATCGCGTGAGCGGCGAAGGCCATCTCACCTGTGGTCACTGCCGCAACTGCCGTGCGGGCCAAAGACATCTTTGCCGTAACACGATCGGCGTTGGCGTGAATCGTCAAGGCTGCTTTGCCGAATATCTTTCGCTCCCTGCGGGGAACGCGTTTAAGATTGCCGATTCGATCTCCGATGATGTCGCCTCGATGTTTGATCCCTACGGAAATGCCACGCACACCGCACTCTCCTTTGATTTGGTCGGCGAAGACGTCTTGATCACAGGTGCCGGTCCTATCGGCATTATGGCTGTCGCGATTGCCAAACACGTCGGCGCTCGTCACGTGGTAATTACCGATATCAATGACTACCGCCTTAATCTCGCCAAAGAGATGGGCGCCACGCGAGCCGTCAACGTTTCGAAAGAAAATCTTGCGGACGTTATGCGGGAGCTGGGTATGGTCGAAGGCTTCGACGTCGGCCTCGAAATGTCGGGCAATGCACGCGCCTTTCGCTCGATGCTCGACACGATGAATCACGGCGGCCGTATCGCACTCCTTGGGATCTTCTCCGAAGAAGTGGCGATCGACTGGAGCGCTGTCGTCTTTAAAGGGCTTTTCATCAAGGGCATTTACGGCCGCGAAATGTTTGAGACTTGGTACAAGATGAGCGCGATGTTACAAAGCGGTCTCGATATATCGAAAGTTATTACGCACAAAATGAAAGCCGAGCAATTTGAAGAAGGCTTTAAGATCTTAAACGAAGGAAAATCCGGCAAAGTCGTACTGGATTGGACCTGATTTTACTCTTAGTCTATTCTCATCCAAAGCCCTCGCATGCGAGGGCTTTTCTTTTCCCCTTGCACCGCGTTCCGATATAAAATAAGGCTGAAAGAGTCATCACCTGTTCCCACCCAAAGGGTTTTCTGCATGATACCAATGACCCCAAAGTCGATCTGCAATGGGCTTATCGCTCTCGCAGCCTTCACATACGTTTCTGCGGCTCAAGCCTATACGCTCAGAGAGCTTTACGACAAGGCCCTCGTTTATTCGGAAACCGTGCAATCGGCAAACCTCGACGTGAAGATCACCGAGAGCAATCAAGAGTTCACACGCAAAGCTCTAAAGCCTCGTGTGTCGCTCGGCGCTGATGGCAGCTATCACGTAAATAAATACGATAGAGAAAATTGGGCCAACGACCGCGTTGCAGGACTCCGCACGGAGTTTCGTCAGCCGATCTACGACGGCGGAAACACGGCAGCCGCGCTCAAGGTTTCGGATGCGAATATTGAAGCTTATAAATGGGATGTGAAGACCGCTGAGCAGACTCTTTATCTGCGCGTCGCGTCTTTATTCTATGAATGGGTCACGCAATCGCAGGATATTAAAAACCTGGAAGAAACTTTGAGGCTGCTTGAGCGCCGCGTGGGTGATCTCGGCGCCTGGGAAAAGATAGGACGCGCGCGAAACGCGGAAGTGTATCTGGCCCGCACGCAACTTGAATTGACGAAAAGCACGATGGCTCAGAGTCGAACCAATCGGAATGCAGCCGAAGAAGAACTCGCGTGGCTCACTAATCTGCCTATGCCTCTGAAACTGGATGATGAACTTTCGCTTGAGGAGATTCGGCCAAAAGTCAGTTCCAACCAACAAAAATCCGATGCTAGCGAACCCGACTATAAACTGCCAACCGTCGAGGCAGCTGAAGCTCGTGTCGAGGCCGCTACACGCTCAATTGAACTCACCAAAACCGATTTGAAGCCACGATTTGATTTTATTGCTGGCCATCAATGGAGTTATCTCGATCCCACCGAACAGGGTGCCCATGACTTTAGCTTCGGCGTAGGTCTGACCTGGCTGATCTACGACTCTGGCCAGATCAATGCTGCTGTGACTACGGCTAACCTCATTAAAACTCAAGCTACGGTCCAAAAAGAATTGGCCGATCGCGAGGGCAATCTGTTCTTAGGCATAGCAAGCCGTAGACTTGAAGACAGCCTTGTGCAAATTAGAGCCTATCAAGATGCTTTAAAAGTGGTGGAAAAGACACTGGGAGCGCAAAGGGAAGAGTATGATAGCGGGCTCATCACGAATATCGAGTTACTCACTATTCTGGATCAACGCCTACAGATCCGCCGTAACCTTGATCTCGCTTTAAACAGGGCGAAACTCATCTTTGTTCAATCCGAGGTCTATTCTGGAAATTGGATAAAAAAACAGGAGCCATAGGCTCCTCTTTTTTAGTTCTTTCCGTGGATGACGCGGAAATAATCTTTGGATGATGAGGACATGAGTATGTTTGAGAGCAACTTTTGTGACACAGTTTTCTCATCGCTACGCATTCCGAAAAAGCGTTTTAACCTCTGGAACATGGTCTACCCTCCTGGCGATCGATAACAACCCAATCTTAGGAAATTGGAAGCAAGACCTCAATGGAGAATGAATTCAGGATTTACAAAATCATTCATAAAAGCAGGATTAATAGGCACCTTTGCCGGTCAACATTACGATAATCGTTCGCATGATTATAGAAAGGTCACGGGTGAGCGACCAAGTGCGGACGTATTCGAGGTCCATCTTCATCCACTGATCAAAATTGACATCACTTCGCCCAGACACCTGCCATATACAAGTGCAGCCCTGCTCAACGGCTAAACGCTTGTGTTGCCAAGGCTTCCATTTCGCAACTTCGTCAGGTAGAGCCGGACGGGGTCCGACCAAACTCATATCGCCTCGCAGGACATTATACAGTTGAGGTAATTCATCTAGACTGGTTTTACGGATAAACCGACCCACTCGTGTCACGCGTGGATCATGTTTCATTTTGAAAGCTGGACCATCGGCTTCATTTTTCGCCAATAAAGTTTTTTTCAACTTTTCAGCATTGGTAACCATGGAACGAAATTTATAGAATTTGAAGAGCCGTCCGTTTTTGCCGACGCGCTTTTGGCTAAAAAGTATGGGGCCGCGACTGTCCAATTTTACTGCAAGAGCTAAAGCGGCAAAGACCGGCGATAAAAGTATGAGAGCGAAGACCGAACCCGTCAGATCCAAAAGACGTTTCATAAGCCTTTGAACCGTGAGCGAAGGGGCTTCGCTACGAATCAATCGACGAATGTCGGTATTAAAGGGAACGGCGTGAACGGAAAGTTCGCGCGAAATGATATCGGAAGCACTCAAGGCTGCGATTTCAGGCACGAGGGTGATCACGCTCTGACGGCTCGAACTTGGCTCAATTTGAGAATAATGAAGGCCCGACCCTGGTGGGGGTGGAGGCACAAGATGGGGCGGCACCATATGAGGCACAGCTGGAATGTGATGGACAGGAAGCGGCGGTAATTTTGTAGGGAGTGATCCAGAGGATCTTGCAAAGCTTTGCACGTGCGGGTGAACCGGCAAAGGCATCGGCAATGGAATCGGTAGTCGGGTCGGTTTAGGCGACCGAGCTTCGCTGAGATTTCCCATGAATTGTTCCACGCTAGTGTCCTCTAGGTTCGTCTTCACGGCCCTAATAGCACTGCGCGGAATTGTCTGCTTGCTTAAGAATGCGCCTTTGAAGAAGCGCCTAAGTTAGAGGGGGTTGCGGCTCAAGTATTCTTTGACCTTGGCATCCCAAATCACAATATTTTCCTCGAGTTCGACATAAGCGGTCGCTTGATAGCGGCTGAGTATCGGATCTTCGGAATAAGCTTTCTTCGCCTGTGCCTCGTAAGTCTTTACGAGTTCGACGAGTTTTTCAGGTGGGTATTCTGCGTTGATCTGAGCGACCTTTTGCACGAAATTTTTATGATAAGACTCGACCTTCAAAAGCCGGGCTAAGACCTCGTTGCGAATGAGAAGGTTATCCGGTGTGTATTCATTCGGTTTTTCCCAGATTCGATCAAGATCCCACGGGGTCGTGATGAGCTTTTTCTTATCGGTATCGAAGGCAAGATAATAGTTATTGTCGAATCCATCCCAGTGATTCATCGACAAGGCCACAGCCATGTAACTCAAAAAGCTTTCCGTATCAAAGAACGAGTCTAGCTTTTGAGCGAAGACTTCCGGCTGAGGTTCGTTATAGAGAAGTTTGTAGATCTCTTGCAAATAAGTGAAGTTATCCTCGCCTCGTCCATCATAATCGAACGCTTCCGATAGACGCGAGGCCCAATCCGTGCGGAAACTGGCGTTGCCGTACTGAGCTTTATAGAGTTCGCGCGTTGATATCTGATGCGATTTATAGAACTCGTTGTCCACCGTTTCCATGAACAGGTAAACGCCCTGATACTTTCGGTTGATGTAGGCCGTGGCAAGCTCGGCCTTGGGAACTTCGAGTCCCATTTTTTTAAAAATCTCATAGCCTATCAAGGATCGGGCCAGAGTCTTATCGATAAACTGCGCGCTCAGTCGATAGCTCGACCGCTTATTATACTTCTGCTCGCAAAAATTGAGATCATAACTTTTGCGATAGGCATCAAGGCTCGATCGACCAGCATAGTTAGCGCTGCAAAAGACTTTGAATTCACCGGCCACCCGAATCTCAACCTGCGCCGGCCGCTTGCTAAGAAGCTGACCGTTCAACAAACCGTACTCCTCAGGCGTGATATCTAGCGTGACGAGTCTTAGACCGTAGCTATCCTCTTCGTTAAAGCGAAGACCTTTGCACGAGGAAAGGAAGGGTAGGCTCAGTGCGAACAAGAGCGATATTTTAGAAAGCAAAGAGGGCCTCAAGGCGCAGAGTGGATTCATCATAGGTTCTCTTTTTCAAATCGATAGGACTGTTCGTACCTATCAGCTCGGCATTCAAGGCGATGCGCAGAGTGTCGAGATCATAGCGAACACCGAGGAAGCCACCGAGGCTGTTGTACTGGGTTTTCCGCTGGTCGTGGGCAACGACTGTCAGCCCGCCCTGCCCCATCAATGACTCTTCACCGTCGTTGAAAATATAGTGGCCGTACAGAGTGTGCAATCCAGCGAAATAGACGCGTTCGTCATCATCAAAAACGCTTTCATACTCGGTTTGATTGGGGTCCATACCGTAAATGAGTTCGGCTTGGAAAATCTTTTGACTGTCGCGTTTCCAGATGGAGTTCGCGATCGATCCGACAGCGATCACATCATCTTGGATTTTGTGTGTTCCACCCTGAACCCAAAGGCCGTACCGCACGCCATTATCAAAGTCATGCTGCCAGTTGCCGACGAGCGAGAAGTTTTGGGCTTCGGAGAAACTCGCGGTGACGCTCCAGTCATGAAACTCGGCATTGCTGCCTTCCTTTTCAACGACCAAAACCGTCTCGCGACCGGTGTAGTTGAAGAGTTCGAGGCGGCGGTAAATATAACTGCGCTCAATGGTCGGACGCTCAAGACGAGACTCTTCGTACTCAAGGCCGAAACGTTTCAGATCGTAACCGATCTTCATACGCATGCCGCTATCCCACTTCTTATCGAGCAGGGCTTCATTGACCTGAATATCATCGTTTTTGGTACGGAAATCGAGTTCAACGTTCGCGCGGATTCCGCGTCGGCGTTTCGTTTTAACTTCGAGACGAGCCTCATGGAAAGTCTCGCCATCTTTGAAGTTCTCGGCTTCAAACATAGACCGAACGTAGCCTTCGAGCTTAACCTTCTCGGTAAGCTGATTCTTTTTTATCGTGTCGTCTTCCGCTTCGTTGCTATCGCTGGTTATGTCAGCTCGGGCGATCATTGGGGAAAACGCAAGAAGGCAGGAAAAAGGTAAGAGGCGGCGTAGCAAAGCGTGAGTATTTGGCATTCACTCATCTCATCTAGTTGTATTCAAGCTCTATTTTAAACTAGATTGCGCCCTCAGCCTATAGAAATTGAAATGTTTCTTAGATGCGACATCGCTACCGACAAACCATTCATCGCCTACGGCGACAAGTCCTTCAGGACTCTGGATTTCGCCCGGCAAAATGTAGACTTCCGAAAGCTTAGGCTCCTGGCTGACTTCAAGCGTTTTATACCGTTGAATCGTGAGACAGTCTTCGCTCAAAGCCAAAAGCTGTCTGTCTTTGTCGAGAGCCAAATCGGAGATATCACATTTGCCATGAGTCGCGAGTGTCCAGCTGTGAAGGGGCACAAGACGGTTGTGAAAAGGCTCGCTCATGACAAAGCTTTCGCCTTCTGCTAGCACGGTGTTTGGATTGAGTCCAAGTGCATCCTGACCCTCGGGTCCAAACTCCACGAGAGCGACGGGAAAGTTCTCTTTGGCAATGAGGACATGCCCATTCTTAAGAAGGATCATTCCTTCGCCCAAAGCGTTTTTACGGACCTTTCGCGCGCCTTTGGCAACGGCATCTGAGAAGGCCTCGCCAAAGTTGAAGTGAAGAACATGCTCAATCGCGCTCAGTTCACGGTTCATGACGACGATGGTTTGCGAATGCTCCTGAAGAGCAAAGATCTTTTGCGCACCATCGATCGCCAAAGCTTCCCAATTCTTAGTCAGCTTTTTAATCATCTTGTTACACTCGTCGAACTCCTCGCTTTGACAGAGCGAGAAACGCTGTACCATCAAGTCTTTGAAGGATTGATCGACATTCGTCTTCAGCCAGAACACCTTGGCTTTGTCATCGCCGATAGCAACGATTTGACTCTCACCCCCCTCACTCAAAACGGCCATGCCGGAAATTTCTTTGAGGGGAAGAATTTCCTTACCCAGAAGTTGAAGAGGTTTGGCATCACGATCAAGGCCATTCGATTTTCGTTCGTAGGTCAGCGCGATAATCGAAATCAGAACCAGCAAAATACCGATCTGAATCATAACCCGGCGCCGCGCGCCTTTTCTATCCCAGTGAACCATAGGTCAGCGTCCCTTAAGCCCCGAGCCTGTCGTTCGGATAGAAGATGTTAAAGCTCGCTTCACGATCGACTTGAGCCAGTGTCTCGGTGATCGCATCATGTTTTTCCTTGCTCATCTTCGGCGCGTTGAAAACGAACGAAGTGATACCATCGTAGGTCCTCGATGAAACAAATTCCGCGTTGATGCCAAGGCGTGCAAAGTGGCCTCGAAGTTCACCTATCGGAATCTCTTTGCGGCTGTTGAACGTGACGATCGCAAGGCGATCTTTCCCTTTGGTACTCATGCCCCAGATGTTTCGCACAAGTGTGAACCCAAAGAGTATCGCGACCAAAACTGCGGCGATAATAAAGTTCATGGTCGAGCACGAAACGGCTACGGCCAGAGCGATCACGATAAAACACACATCTTCAGCGCGCTTCACAGGCGTTCTAAAGCGAACGAAAGAAAGGGAACCAAGGAGTCCGAGCGAGAGGATGACCGAAGACTGAATGATCCAAAAAGTGGCTGTCAAAGCTGGCGTTAAAAGAACGAGACTACGGGCCAGACTTCCATCCTGAGGTTCGTTATCGCGGAAATACAAAGTATAAAGGAGGTAGAGCAACACCCCGAACACAAGCGATACGATCATGCAGAGCACAAAGCTCGGAACGTCGCCGTGAGTCATGTTGCTCGCATCGAAGCCATCGCTCAAATTCTCTAGTAATGTTTCCATACGCTACCTATGTTCCTCAATCTGGGTCAAAGCCCATAATATCGCCCGTTTTAAGAAGATTCAGCCCAAGATAAAACTTGGAGAACGACACCTGCTGAAGTTTGGTCAGACCAAGCAGCGGCAAATAGGGTCTTGGATCGGCCGTCTTTATTTCCAAGACATGATAAGGCAGGATCGCGTGGCTGTAACGCATTTCCAAACCGTTCGCGAATCCCATAACCTCTACGTGGGAATCGAGAGTGAGGCGGTAATCGTTGATTCGATAACGACGACGATTGTATCGCACCCGTATCGAAGGAATGATTAATCCAGCATTATTAGCGAAGGTCATGATAGCCGAAAACATTCCCGAATTCACGTCGGTAGGATGGAGCTGATACCAAAGGGGTGCATCGTCGCCCTGAACATTCACCGCTTTGATCTTGTCTTTAAGCTTCCGGATGATGGTGAGATCCTTGTCTTTCATCTGCAGCTGACTGAACGTTCCATCTCCGTACCCACGAATACGAAACTTTCTCTTACGGTTTTCACCATTTAGACATTGGTTATAAAAAAGTTCGTCGGTGGTGTCGTAATAAATGGAATCGACGATACCTTCGGGGAATGGATCGCTACCGCCATGCAGGCTTTCCAGAACATCGATGACGTAAGACAAATGCTCGTTGGTGACGAGGAATTTGAATTCGTTGTATGGAAAATTTACAATATCCATACGTGCCTTGAAACTCCTTGGTCCATCGAATCCTATAGAATATCGACTGTCCAACCATGGGTACAGCGGTTTCTTCTCAAGCCACTGTGACCCTATTGCGTCCTGCATGTTTTGATTTGTAAAGGGCTTCGTCAGCCTTGGCAATAAGCACTTCTTTTTGCCGATACATCTCGGAGAGAGACGAGAGGCCAAGCGAAATGGTTACACTCAGGGTCTGGTCGCCATGAGAAATCTGTAGATCTTCAATCGCCTTTCTTATCCTCTCGGCCACCATCGCGCCCATCTCGGGCGAAGTTTCCGGAAGGATGACGGCCATCTCTTCGCCACCATAACGAGCCACGACATCGGATTTTCGACAGGTATCACGAATGGCTGCTGCCACTTTCTTAAGCACGAGGTCACCAATCTGATGGCCCCACTGATCGTTGAACTTTTTGAAGTGGTCGATATCGATCAACAGCAAGGATAGATTGCGGCCCGCTCTTTGCGACTGGACTAATTCTTGGGCCAGCATGCTTTGGAAATAGTCGTGATTGAATAGGCCTGTCAGGCCATCGGTTGCCGCTTTCACAGAGAGTTCCAGTCGGCCTGCAGCGGCTAAACAAATGATTTCTAGAGTTTCGATACGTTCGCTCGTGAAGGTGCCGCTGGCCCTGTTGTTTTCCAGGTAGAGAAAACCTACGATCTGACTATCTTCGCCTATACCCACTGTGATGGGGATGCATAGGATGGATAAGACTTTGTTCTTTGCAATGTAGGCTTCGCGGTGAAGACCCGGAAGTAGATCCTGAGCTTCGCTCGCGTTGTCGATTACGAGACCTTTGCGACTTCGCTTCACATAATTCACAGCCATGCGCGAGATCGTGTGGGCGTGGTCCACAGCCGTGGATTGAAGAATTTCGGGCTCGTCATTATCCACCGAATGTTCGGCTTCGATATAGAATTCGCCGTCTTTTCTTAGCATCAAGACACCCTTTTGGGCGCCTGCAAATTCGATCGCGCTTGAAATGATTTTGGCCAGCATACGCGAGTGAACATTTTCTTCAGCGATGGCCAGGAGCGCTCTTTTTAAAGTCGTGATGTCGATCGTTGAGGAAGACATGGTCGCAAGCGATCCAGTCATGGCCCGCTCGGCATTAGCGCTCGTCAGAACGTGCGGATAAAACTCTTCGAGCTGCCGGACTTTCGCTACGGCACCCCAGCGTTCGTAGTTGTAGCGCGCGCGTTTCATATACGCATGCCCCGCTGTTTGCCGGCCGTGTTTGAGATGAAATTTGGCTGCGAGTTCATTCGCCAGCGCCTCATCCTGCAGATACTGCTCGTTACGCGCACCGGCTATGGCCGCATCATAGTGCAGCTGCGCTTCGTAGAGTTTGCCCGACGCTGAAAGCCATTCGGCCATAATCAAATCGAGCTTGTGGCCAAAGTTCATCGGCGCAGACTTCGCCCATTTTTTATACTTTTTTAGTATATTCGCGACGGTTCGTTTGATCTCAGAACGCTCGCCTCGCGGAGCAATGAGATAACGGTCGATGAGAACCAGCGCATAGTAAAAGTTGAAAACCGCAGCGGACAAGGTTCCCATCACGGCTTTAAAAGAAGGCTCTGCCGCCCGCGCGTAGCGCAATGCTTCTTCATCCCGATCGAAATGATAAGCAAGCATCATGCGAAAGAAGTAGATACTAAATTGTCCGGCGTGATCGTTGTTTCGCTCATAGATCGTGAGCATACGTTCGTCGTCAAAAGTATCGCCCCTGAGGTCGCAAGGATTGGATTTTTGTTCGGTAAAATTATGGACCATCTGATGCAAAAGTTTAGTCTGATCGAGATCCACTCGATGACCGAGTTGCTCGATCACTAAAGTAAACTTTAAAAGATCATTGTGAAGCGCCTTAAGATCGTTGCCAACGAAAAAGCTGCGGTTGCAGTAGCCCATCGCCGCATGCGCGGCGAATTCAAAGTCGCCCGCATCCATACCTGATTGATGGGCCGCAAGTAGTGGCGTGAGTGTGCTTCGAACATGATCCTTCCACGGTCGTACGAAGACGTTAAAGCAGACGAGCGTCGCCGCCTCGATCGACTTCGCCTGAAATTTCTCGTAGATCTTAATTCCAAGTTCGCCCAGTCGATAGCCTTCTTTTACATCGCCGACCATCGCGGCCATGATCATGCCATAGCTGGCATAAGCCAAAGCCGAGGTTTGCGTGTTGCCATGCGTCAAAGACTTTCGAACGAGAGTGCTTGTGATGAGGGGCACCTGCTTCGGAAAAAACAGATAAATAGTTTGCGCCATCGCATACAGAAATCTCATGCGCGCGATCTCAATCGGATCGGTCATGACAGGTAGATTGAGCAGGTCCTCTTGTGAATAGGATCTTAATTTAAACTTTGTGTAAAAGAGAGAGATAGCCACGCGAATCATACCTGGATTCTCGGGAAGCGATATTCCGAGTTCCTTGAGTATGGTCTTGCCTAACGCTATCGCCTCTTGCATATCGTTTCGCGCCGTGGCCGCATTTACCAGCGTCTCATAGGCGGGAATTTTCTCTAGGAGAGTCAGACTTCGCTTAAGCGTAACGTCAACTGAGTTCTTCATCAAAGTGTAAGACTTGGCAAGAAATGCCACAGTCCCCATTTCGCGATGAAGTTCCATCAGGATCGGATAATGCTCTTGCCAGTCCGAATCGCGCTCCAGAGTCATGGCCGACTGCAGATATTCGAGGGCGCTCTGATAGGCCGCCGAGTCCTTGGCTTTACCAGCCGCCTTTAAGTTGAGTTGAATCAAAACGATGCGCTCGGCATCGTCTTTAAGATGCATAACACTGGCATTCAAGTGCTGGGCAATGACAAAGATTTGTTCATCAACCTTTGACCGCTTGAGAAGAGTATGACCCGTTCTATAACGAATCGCACTTCGCTCACTTGCAGCAATTTCATCGAAGGCCGCTTGCTGAATGCGATCGTGACCGAAGCGATATTCTATCAACAAAGAGCGGTCATCCAGCGGAATATCGAGTTCCAAAAGTCGGTACGAATCACCAACTGGGACCAAAAAACCTTGGGCGACTGGCTCGCGAATGGCTGCGACCGCCTCGCTCAGGTTTTTTCCAGAAATGTCCGCCAGAGTCACAAGGTCAAACGTCTGACCGATGCATGCCGCCAGCTGAAGGATCGATCGTCCCTGAGGGCTTAGCTGTCCGATGCGCGCCTTCATGAGTTCGATGACGTTATCGGTCATATTCGAGGCGCGTATACGCACAAGATGCCAGTCCCAAATGCCTTTGTCCGGATTAAAATAGATCAGTTTACTGGTGTAGAGGGCGCGAAGAAACTCTCCGGCAAAAAACGGATTGCCGCCGGTTTTCTCAAGCACGAGAGAACTGAGCGGCGAGACGCGCTCGGTCGAGCAGTGCATCGCATCGGATATCCACTTTTCGACCTCTTTATGATTCAAGGTCGAAAGTTTGATGAACTCAAGCGGTGCATTGGTTTTTTTCAACTCTTCGATAAAGATGAGCAAGGGATGATGCGCACTTAGATCGTTGTCGCGAAACGATCCTATAAGCATGAAGTTTTTCATGCGGCGATCTTCGAAAAGGGAACCAATGAGACTAAGAGAGGCGTTGTCGATCCACTGCAGGTCATCGAGGTGAATAACAAGCGGTCGGCCAGGCAAACAAAAGACCGATACAAAGTTTTTGAAAACGAGCTTGAATCGTTTATCACTCTCGTTTGGACCAAGCTGCGAGGCTTTGGACTGGGCACCGAGTATGAGTTCAAGCTCCGGAATCACGTCGATCATGATCTGAGCGTTGCTACCGAGAGTGGATAGAATATTATCGCGCCACTGAATGAGCATCGACTCGGGCTCACCAAGGAGCTGCCGAATGAGTTCACGGAAGGCCTCAACCAGGGCCGAGTACGGTGTGCTGCGACGGAAGGCATCAAACTTGCCGCCGATCATGTTGCCACCAATGACGCTGACGGATTTTTCTAGATTTTTAATCAGGGAAGTTTTGCCTATGCCTGCATAACCTGAGACGAAACAAAGCTCAAGTCCGCCGGTCTCGGCGCGCGCGAGAACTCGGCTCAATTGCGCAACTTCTTTTTGTCGGCCGTAGAGGAGTTCGGGCACATGAAAGCGATCGGGAACATCCTGGAGCGCAAGCGGGAACTTCTCGACGTCGCCCGTGTCTTTCAACGCGCGAAATATCTTGGAAAGATCAGCTGCGATACCCCAAGCGCTCTGATAGCGATCTTCTGCATTCTTGGCCATAAGCTTTAAGATGAGGTCTGAGAGCATCTCAGGAATCTCGTTTTTAAAGCTACGCGGCGGAAAGGGTCTCTTAGCGATGTGATAATGAATCAATCGAAGGGGATCGCTCGAATCAAAGGGGAGACGGCCTGTAAACATTTCAAAAAGAGTGACACCGAACGAATAGAAATCGCTTCGATAATCAACAAACTTATTCATTCGGCCGGTTTGCTCAGGCGACATGTAAGGCAGGCTGCCTTCGGTCACGCCGCGTGTGGAAATATCGGCCTGCTCACGTTCCAGGCGAGTCGAGATACCAAAATCGATGATTTTGACCTCACCCGTTTCGCGAGTGTAGAGTATGTTACTCGGGTTCAAGTCTTTATGGATGATCCGCTGCGCATGGATTTCAACCAAACCCTTGGCGATTTTCTGCGCGATATCCAGTCCTTCGAGTAGAGTCAGAGTTCCGCTCGCGAGAGTCTGGCTGAGCGCCCTTCCTCCCAGATCTTCAAAGACCAACATCGGTGCCGAGAGATATTTATCAAAATCGAGTACGAGAGGCGCGCAGGTGAGCTTATGTTCGCTAAGGATCGCATACTGGTTTTTGTAGCGCGCGATCTCGTTTTTTTCCAGAAAATCCTCTTGAAGGATTTTGAGTATCACGGGTTTGGAATCTTCGATGCGCACGCCCGTAAACACTCGGCTCCTCGGGCTTTCGAAAACGCGCACGAGGTCACGATAGCCTGGGATATCGAGCCCTGCTCCGGGTGAGACCTTATAAACGTTTCGTGGTATGGCGCTCATTTAACTTTCCAAAGCTCCTATTCTTACGCAATGGAAGTATCGGAAAGTCTTAGCACAGCTTTAAAAAAGCTTGCCGATATCTCGACTTACACAGCATTTCCGACTTGGCTCGGCCCAAATTAAAGTCAAACTTGAGTGTCGTGCTGCGGTGTTAAGCAAGGCAGCGAAATCTTGCCCGAATCGGCGAGACTTGTTAGTCTCAGGTCAGAAGCAGTTCCCCAGGGGAGCGCCCCAAACGACGAGCCGTGAGGATCTTTCATGTCTGACACTTTGATGGAAATGGGATTGCCGCCAATCGCCCGGCACGTGCTTCGTCGTTTTGGAATCAAACCGCCCCCTCAGCTCATTCGTTCGTATCGCGACTGGTCCGATGAAATTCTGCAGCGGAAACACATTTTATTAAGCCCGACGTCCCTCTTTCAGGAGGTTCTTGCCCCCTATCTGAAAAGCCAGGAGGCCACAGTGAGTTTTCATTCACGCGGCCAGCTCGCGGTCTCGGGTACGGATTTGAGCGAAAAGCAAGTTTTTCAGGGCACCGTCTTTGATGCCAGTGCCTTTGATTCACTAAAAGATCTCAAAGGCCTTTACAGCTTTTTTCACGGCCTCAAAGGCCAGCTCGGCTTCAATCACCGCCTGATCGTCTTAAACAAAGTCCGCATTGGACCCGAGGGCAAGGCGATCACCGAGGCAGTCGAGAGCTTTACGCGGAGTCTTGCCCGCGAGTTTGGGCCGAAGGGTATCAATGTAAATGCTCTGCGATTTGAGAGCATGAATGATCTTGAATCGGCACTGCCCGTGATAGCGTTTTTCCTTTCGGATTTTTGTGCTTTCATCACAGGTCAAGTGATCCCTTTGCATTCATCGGCTAGCTCTGCGCCCCACCTGCAACTGGCCGGATCCTTGGCAGGCAAGCGCGCGTTGGTTACCGGTGCGGCTCAAGGCATAGGACTTTCGATTGCAAATCGACTGGCGGAAGAAGGCGCGCATGTGATTGCACTGGATCGCCAGCAAAATGAAGCCGCTCTGCTCGAACTCACCAAAGAAATCGATGGTGATGCCCTCTTTGCGACGATAGAGGGTGATAACAGCGCCTGGATCGAAAAGCTTTCTGCCATCACACCTACGCTTGATATCATCGTTCACAACGCAGGGATTACGCGCGATCGCACCTTGTTTGGAATGCGCGAGAAGGATTGGGACGATGTCCTGACGGTGAATCTTGAAGCCGTGATCGATATCACAGGTCAAATTCTGCGCCGGGGCATGCTCAACAAAGGTGGACGCATAGTCTGCATGTCCTCACTCGTCGGCCTGTCGGGTAACTTTGGGCAGACCAATTATTCCGCTTCTAAGGCGGGCTTGATCGGTTATGTTCGAGGAATGGCGGAGCACCTTCATCGCGAGGAAGGAACGATCAATGCCGTCGCACCGGGATTTATCGAAACGGATATGACCTCTAAGATTCCTTTCGTTGCGAAACAATTCGCACGCCGCCTCTCAAGTCTAGCCCAGGGCGGACAGCCCGATGACGTCGCCGATCTGGTGACATTCCTCTCGAGTCCGTGTTCGTCAGTAATCAATGGACAGGTCATCCGAGTGTGTGGCGGGAGTTTCCTCGGGGCATGATAACTGATCAATATATCAGCGGAATAAAATAAAACTAAAGCTCTAACCATGCTTTCTCCGAAATCACTCATAGTTTTGGAGGAACCATCTTGTGCGATCACTATTACCCGTTGTCAGAAATCAATCCCTCGTCCTTTCGCTCCTCCTTATAGGATGCGGCGGCGATAAAGTTGCCGACTACCGCAGCGCGAAGGCGTCCAATACTCTAGAAGCCGTGGCTGAGAAGCCTAATGCGGTTCTTTTGAATTTTAGACTTCCGGACCGGGGTAAAGACCCTTCACTTTCTGGAGTGAGCGGTTATTACTACCGACTCGTTGGCGAAGGCAGTGAATGTCCAGCTGGCGAGTTGATCGAAGACGTCGGTGCCTACGATGATCAAAAACGTGAGTTTGAGTTTAAGGTCAACGGCAAATGCAGTTATGCAGTCGTGATGAAACTCGGTGTCTATAAGGCGCCGGAATTAGCGCTCACTTCTGTAATCAACTACGAAAACGATATCAAGCCGCTCATCGAGAAAAACTGCGTATCCTGTCATGAGACCTATGCGAGCTACACAGAATTGGTCGAAAACGGCGAGATGATACTGCGCGAGGTTGAGTCGAAGGCCATGCCCAAGATCGCGCCTCTCAGCGATGTCGATATCGCGAAGTTTCTGGCTTGGAAAGACGGCGGCTACGTAGAGAAAAGCACAACGCCGCCACCCACTGCCAAAGAATTGCTGATCACTTCAGTTTATTATCAAAACAACCGGAACGATCGCATGATGGACTATGAGCTTGCTACGCGAGTCAGCTTCGAACTTCGCCGCTCCCTTTGGATACAGCCTGCCGCCGTTGAAGCGGGTTTGACAGTCAAAGAGCTTTCGACCTTCGGCGATAACTAAGTCGAACGAAACCTAGAGAAAAAGTTAAAAAATGGGAGAGCCCTGGAGCCTTTAGGTTCCTTGGCTCTCCTCATTTTTTTGCCGATGAAGCCTGCTTGAGCCTATGCTATAAGATCCAGAAGGAACGGCAAAGCCCCTTACGGGTCTAACTGAGTTCGCAAAGGTGTTTGGGAGGTTTTATGTATAGTGCCGAGACGGATCAAGTCAGTGTAACCGTCGAGCCACATTTCATAGCAAAAGAGAGCAACAGCGGCGTTGATTATTACATATATTCCTACACCATCACGCTCAAGAATAATGGCCGGCAGAATTGCCAACTGATCAGTCGTCACTGGGTCATTCGGGATGGACTTGGTCGGGAAGAACATGTGGTGGGCGACGGGGTGGTCGGCAAGCAACCGGTTATTCGTCCGGGCGAAACTTACTCTTATCGCAGCGGTTGTCCCTTAGCGACTCCGACAGGAAGTATGCGTGGGACTTATCATATGCAGGATCAATCGGGTGGGCGGTTTGAGATCAAGATTCCGCTCTTTTTTCTGAGACCCGACTGTCCACGATTCTCGCCGACGACTTCGTCCTCGGCCAGTGCCTTATATTGACACGTTGTAGGAAACACTTAGCTCACGCTCAAACGGTTCGAGTTTGGGCGCCGCGTAATGATACATTTCGTATTCCGCCATGAAATACATTTTCGGACCAAACTTGATTCCCACACCGACACCGGAATGCGGTTTATAGGTGATCGGTGCCTCGATCTTTTGATCCGGGCGGCCAGCTTCGGCTTTTTCAATGATCCGTTGACGCGCGGTCACGCCGATCTTTGCTCGCATAATAAAGATGGAAAAGCTTGGGTCGATCATAAGCGAAAACTTACCGATTCGCTGGGTTTCGGTGAGGCTCATTGTGTTGGCAGGATCTGAGGTGTCCATGTTGAAGTCTTTGTTAAAGTCGACTTCACTGTATTCGTCCACCGCGTTATTGGTCTGATGGGTTGTCGTGGTTTTGCTTTGACCCAAAGAAAGCTGGGTTTTGAATAGACGCCAGAAGCTTACACCCGCACGGATACCGTACTCCTGGCGCTGCTTAATGGATTGGTCTTCCGTATTATTCTTTCCCGGCGTAACACTTTTAGTCGACTTGATGCTGACGTATGGCGCGAACTCGACTCCTGCAAAAACGCTGGGAGCGACGCTGCTAAAAATAAGTAAGAGAGCCAAAAGACTGGACTTTTTCATAATTTACCTCGAGAGACATTTCCATCCCTTTCTCTATCGGTAGTGATTTAGGGAACTTGAGGTGAAAAACGTGCATGTTTTTAGGAGGAAAGACTTGCCGCGCGCGGCACGGTTTACTAAGAGTAAAGTCGATTACCGTTGGAGTCCTACATGAAACCACAAGTTCTCATCTACCCGACTGTCCTACTGCTTGCGTTGACAGTTTTCCTCGGGGCTATGAATTTCTCGCAGTATGCGATGATCACAGCGCCCTTGGCTTTTCTCAGCTCTCTCTTTCTACTCGCTGCTATCAAACGCGGGACTGTAACCGCCTCACCTGAACGTGAGGCCAAACTCTCTGCGCTTGAAGAATCGGGCCGCAAGCAAAACGAGCGTCTTTTGGAATTAGACGGCGAGCTTGCGAGTTTGAAAACGCAAAATGCGTCCTATGCTGCCGCGCTCGAAGCGAAAAAGAAGGAGGCGGCTCTCGCTTCGTCTTCGGGAAAAAGCGATGAACAGGCGGTTATTCAATTTGTGCGCAATATGCAGGAGCGAGGACGCTTCCTGGATTTTTTAATGGCGGATATTCATGCGCTTCCTGATCAGCAGGTCGGAGCGGTTGCCCGCGTAGTGCATTCCGGTTTGAAATCACTTGTTGATGATTACTTTTCCATACAGGCGATTTCATCCGCGGCTGAAGGATCGCAGATTGCGATTCCTACGGGCGAAGTGGGCCGCTCGTATCGGCTTTTGCAAAGTGCAAGCGATCAAGTTCCGGCCTCTGGCATACTTGTGCACAAGGGCTGGCAGGCTCGCGCAATCAAGCTTCCTCAAAGTCAACGGATAGAGGCTGATGCTGAACGTCGCGTTCTGGCTTTTGCTGAAGTTGATGTGAAGGGCCATTGATATGACAACACTCGGCATCGATCTTGGGACCTCGCATTCTTCATTGGCCGCGATAGAAGACGGCAAAGCGGTACTTCTGGATATCGTGCAGCTGGAGGGCGCGCATGATCTTATAACCGATAAGCAACTACCATCCGTTTACTTTCACGATGAGAATGCGAAAGGCCTTCGACTTCCCTGGGATGATAATCCGGTTATCCTTGGGCGCTACGCACGGGAGCAGGCGATTACGAGTCCTGAACGAGCGGTGGTGTCGGCCAAGTCCTGGCTTTGTTATAAGGGTGATGCTTTGCTTCCTCCTAAGGCAGAATGGGGCGGAAAATCGGCGAAAGACGTTTCGACTTTGCTTCTGAGTCATCTTTATCAGGCCTATCAAAACGCGGGTGGAGCAAAACCTGAGACGATCGCTCTAACCGTTCCTGCGTCCTTTGACCCGCTCGCAAGGCAATTGACGGAAGATGCAGCTCGAGCCGCAGGGCTTTCTCATTTCGAGTTGATTGAAGAGCCGCTTGCGGCGTTTTATGCGTGGCTGGCCAGTGAACCGAACTGGAATAAAAAGTTAAAGGCTGGCGACAGCGTGCTGGTCTGTGATGTCGGGGGCGGGACCTCTGACTTTAGTCTAATCGCTGTTCGCGAAGAACACGACGAGCTACGACTGGATCGCGTTGCTGTCGGTCGTCACCTCCTTTTAGGTGGCGATAATATGGACCTTGCCCTTGCGCATTTTCTCGCACAAAAACAGGGTGGTCTTGATCATTGGCAGTTTGTGAGTCTTCAGCAAGAGGTTCGCAAAGCGAAAGAAAAGCTCTTGAGTGATCCTCATGCCGAAACCTATGCGTTCAGTATTACGAGTCGCGGCTCTTCACTTTTCGCGAGCACTTTGCGTCTTGAACTTACGAAAAACGAAGTCAAAGAATTTTTGGTCGAAGGGTTTTTCCCGAAGGTTGATTCGGATGCGCGGCTCACGCGCGCGAGTGGACTTCAAACAATGGGGCTGCCTTACGAGGCCGATCCGGCGATTACCAAACACCTCGCGGCCTTTTTAAAAACCGCGTTGAAAAACGTTTTAGCCCAAGGCGAAACCTTCGGCCAGAGCGCCGAGCAAAAGCTATTTCTACCCAATTATATTTTGTTCAACGGTGGTGTCTTTAAAGCGAAGATACTTGAAGACCGTATTTTCGAAACTCTGAAGAGTTGGGGGGCAAACGAACTTCAAACTCTTGAGAGCCCCGATCTCGATCACGCTGTGACGATGGGCGCGGCTTATTACGCGGAGTGGAAGAAAACCGGGAGTCGCCTTCGTGTTCGCACCGCTGCGCCTCGAAGTTTTTACATAGGCATCGAGCCGAATGGAATGTCGGTTCCTGGTTTAAAACCTCAGCTTTCAGCCCTTTGTGTTCTGCCGCAAGGCACCGAGGAAGGCACCGTTCTCGAAATCGCCGACCAGGAGTTTGCGCTTTGGGGTGGAGATGAGGTTAGATTTCACCTTTTCAGCGGCGAAGGCCATAGTCCTCTGTCGAGTCTGACGCCTAACGCCGAAGCCCAGCTCGATAACGTCGCCGAATTGAAGAGTGAAATCGAAGACGAGGGCGATGGTCCGATTCCCGTTCGCCTAGAAGTCGAGTACGATACGACAGGGACTCTTGCCCTTCAAATGAAAGAGCAATCCGGCCCACGCGTATGGAAGCTCGCGTTCGATATACGTGAAGGTGGAACGAGTGGCTAACGAGAAATCGCAGTTTAATATCGGCATCGACCTCGGCACGACCAACAGCAGCCTCGCGTACATACCCGCCGAGACAAAAGGTGATCCAACCCCTGAGCTTTTCACCATTCCCCAGTGGGAAAATGAAAGCCAGACGATTGCCGATGCACGCCTGCCGTCCTTTCTTTGGCTTTTGAATAAAAGCCGGCAGAAAAAGCCCTTTGCCCAGTCGCTTATGAATGAGCCTCAAACTTATCTTGTCGGTCGTCTTGCGAAAGAGCAGGCGCTGAATGAACCACTCGAAATCATTCACTCTGCGAAATCATGGCTCTCGGTTGGCAAAACTGAGAACCGCACGGGCAAAATACTGCCCTGGGGATCACCGGGCGAGAAGCTTTCGCCACTCGACGTGCAGACCGCTTTACTCAAACATATCAAGGACGCTTGGAATCTTTCTTTCCCCGCCCATCCACTCAGTGAGCAGCGCGTAGTTATCACCGTGCCGGCCTCTTTTGATGAACTCGCGCAAAGGTTGACATTACAGGCGGCGAAGGCGGCAGGCCTTGCGCAAATCGAATTGATCGAAGAACCGGTCGCGGCCTTCTACGACTGGTCGGCCAGAGAGAAGTTTTCTTCACCGAAGAAAGTTCTAGTGTGTGATATCGGAGGAGGAACCGCTGATTTCTCACTACTCTCAGTCAGTGCGCAAAAAACTGAGCGCTTAAGAGTCAGCGATCATCTGCTTTTGGGCGGCGATAATATTGATCTTGGTCTGACTCACAAAATAGCCAAATCCCTGAGCGCGGAAGACCTACCTCGCGCCGCGTATAACCTTCTGTTTGCACAGGTCCGTGTCCTTAAGGAAAGAGCGCTTGCGAACACCAACGAAGAAACGTTCCATGTAAGTATTCCTCTCGAAAGCGGTAATCTCTTCGGCAAATATTTGAGCGGAAGTATTCCTGCGAGCGAAATGAGAAAATGGATTTTAGAGGACTTTTTCCCTTCGGTCGATCAGGAGACAAAAGCGGAGCGTGCGACAGGCCTACAAACTTGGGGCCTTCCTTACGCAAAAGATACCCGCGTGACCGCCCATCTCGCTGAGTTTTTAGCCGGCGAGGATATCGACGCCTTACTCTGCGTCGGCGGGACTCTTATCCCGGAGTTGCTCTCAAAGCAAATCTTATCCATTCTTCAAAGCTGGCAAAAAGATTCGATCGAACGTCTAACGGTCCCGAGTGGCGATCTAGCGATTGCCTACGGCGCGGCACGTTTTGCTCACAAACGTTCAAAGCCCGAAGAGGCGCTGATCCACTCGCCCTACCCTCGTGATGTGACGCTTGAAGTCGAAACCTTGGGCGAGGTTCTCCTGATTCCAAAGGGTCATCCTCGTATGACGCCCTATAAAATTCATATCCCTGGTCTTCACCTTCGTCTGAATGAAGAAGTAAAGTTCCAAATCTATTCTCTCTCAGGGAAAAACGAAAAGCTGAAACTCCCTTCATTGGTCGTGAATCTTAAAGGGGAAAAGAAAAAGGCGTCTACGTCGGTCGAACTCGAATCAATCGTTCGAGAAACCGGTGTTTTGGAAGTCTTGTGTCACGCTGAGGAAGGGACTTACACACTCGACTTCGCGCTCGAAACCAAAAGCCGCGAAAGCGAAAGTTCGCCTCGTGGCTTAGAGTTGAACACCAGCGAAATCAAAGAGCTTAAAGACGCTGCGGAAGCAGTGAAAAAAATCTTTCACAAACAAACCGGAGCAGGACAAAAGCCTGAGAAGCTCACGGCCGATCTCGAAGATCTATTGAAACGCCCGCGAGACGAGTGGACCGCGAGCCATCTTCGAGGCCTCTGGCCGGTTCTTGAAAGTACTATGTTTCAAAGAAATCTTAGCCCAGAGCACGAAGCCGTCTGGTTCTACCTAGCGGGTTTTAGTTTGAGGCCGGGCTTTGGCTATCAAGGCGACGATAAACGAATTCAATCGCTTATTCGAATCTACGACGAAAGTTTCAGGCGCGTTGATCAGCAGGCTAAGCTTCAAATCCACTGGTGGATACTGTGGCGACGAGTCGCTGGAGGTCTAAGCGGGAACTTTCAACAAAAACTTTTTGATCGCTACATGCCGATCATCCGTAAGGAAAAAGATCCACCACCCGAGTTGATCCGCTTACTCGGATCGCTCGAACGCCTCGATACGACGAGTAAAATACAGCTCGGTAAACAGCTCATCAGCCAGCTCGCAGTCGCCAAATCCAATCAGGAGACACGCATTCTCGCTCTGGCCCGCTTAGCGAGTCGCTACCCCGTGTACGCGCCGCCTGCAAATGTCCTAGCGCCGTCGGTGATCGAAGAATGGGCCGATGAACTCATCTCGTTAAAGCTGCCGGCTAAAGCCAAGCCGAGTCTTTTCTTTGCCTGGGCGGGTCGTATGCGTGGTGACAAACACTATGATATCGATCCGAGCTACCGCACTAAGTTTCTGGCTCAGATCGATAGACCTGAGTGGCAAACAGCGATTACAGAAGTGTTGGAAGTGGATTCGGTGTTGGAGGCCCAAATGATGGCGGATAGTCTTCCCACCGGTTTTTTCGTCAGCGAATAGACGATTTTTTAACCACCAAAATTTCGCTAATAACTCTTTGTAACTATAGAATAAAATTACGCCTAAATTCGTATCTGGAAAAAGCTCACTTTATCCCTCCGCCGTGCCGATACATGATCAAGAGCGGCCACGCGCGGGGGAAACACTTGAAAATCACGACTTGCTTAATTTTGCTCGTAGTCTCAGCGGCTTTAGTCGCGACGGGCTGCAGTTCGCCTCCCAGTCGCCCGTCGAGCAGTAACAGCAAAGGCGCGACGCCTGACTCGGGTGAGGAGAACGGCAAAGACCTCGGAGAAGACAAAGATTCCACCACAAAACCAAATCCTGAGAAAACTCGACTTTGGGTTAACCAAGTGATGGCCGATACCTTTCAATGCAGTGCTACGCCTCAAAATGGCGACGCTGAACTTCGCCTCATGACGCCGGATGAATATCAAAATACGATTCGTGATGTCTTACAGATCAAAACCGATTATCGCCCCTCTCTCTTTAAGCCGGCCGAGGTCAGCGGCTTTAGTAATAACGCGGACGTCGGCACAGTAGACGACACCCGCCTTGGCTACTATCTAACCGCCGCGCAAAAGATTGCGGATGAAGTCCGCCCTAATCTAACGTTGGTCGCAGGTTGCCCTGAGGCGGATAGTTTAGACTGTGCGAACAAAGTGATTGCCTCGATCGCACCACGCCTCTGGCGTCGTCCTTTGTTAGCGGATGAGAAAAACGAACTCTTGTCGTTCTACAACCGTTCCAAAGTGCCAGCGGAATCGATGACGCTCCTTATGATGCGTCTTTTAACATCTACAAACTTCCTTTACCGCAGTGAAATCGGTTCAGACGCTGGCCTCACGCCTTACGAACTCGCTAGCGCTCTTTCCTACTTCTTCTGGGGAACTATCCCCGATCAAGCGCTAGTCGATTTAGCCGCAAATAACACCCTCACCGAAGAGAAGGTGTTGATCAGTCAAGCCAATCGTCTCCTAGCAGACAAACGATCTAGCCATTTCTTAAACTCCTTTTCGGGCTCCTGGCTCGGCTATAAGCGCTTAGAAGGGATGGAAAAGGACACCAAGCTCTTCCCGAATTTCACTCCTGAAATATCCAATCTTATGATTGCCGAAGCCAACAACACGTTCGAGTATTTCGTTCGCCAGAATGCCGGAACATTCGAAAATCTTATGAGCCACGATTTTTCAGTTGGCGGCGCGCAACTCGCGAAATACTACAAAGTCAGCCCAAAGAAAGTTGGCACCACCGAAACTCTTTCCTTTGAGGATGAACCGCGTCGAGGCATTTTTAGCCTTGGTGCTGTATTCGCCTCTCTCTCTCCACCCAATCAGACGAACCCCTTTCGCGTGGGCGGCTTTTTTATGAGCCGACTCCTGTGCGACGAACCCATCCCGACTCCCGATGGCCTCGTCGTCACTCTGCCCGAACCTAAGGCAGGCGCCACCGAACGCGAACTCGCGGAGGCTCACTCCAACAATCCCAGCTGCAAAGGTTGCCACGTGAAGATTGATGGGATTGGATTCGCTCTGCAGAACTTTGATGCCGTCGGAGTATACCGCACCACGCAAAACGGCAAAGCCATCGACCCATCGGGAAAACTCGTAGGCATTGAGGGTAAAACCTATGATTTCAAAGGTGCCGATGGATTAAGCGCGCTCTTATCCGCATCGCGTCAGGCAAAACGTTGCTTTACGATTCAACTCTTTCGTTATGCTCATGGTCATCTCGAACGCGAAAAAAGTGTTTGCCCTATTCGTGAAGTAGCCGAAAGTTTTGAAACCGAAGATCTTACGCTCAGCGAATTGATCGTGAAAGTCATCACCCACAATTCCTTCAGAAAAAGGGGGAAATAATATGGACGGCAAGCACAAAATCAAGGCGGAGATCTCTCGGCGAAACCTGATTCGATATCTCGGCAACGGAGCGATCGCACTCCCGTTCATGCGTACATTGCTCGAAACCGAAGCTTTTGGTGCCGTCGATCGCAAGTGCATGGTTATCTTCTACTATCCAAACGGCACGAAGAGTGGGCGTTTTCATCCCGATCAGACGGGGAAATCTTTTAGTCTCGCTAACAAAGAAATTACGGCTCCTTTGGAAGCCGTGCGGGACCATCTTTTAATTCCCAAGAACTTTAACTACGGTTTAGCCTCGGGTTCTCATGAGCACGGTATGAATTATTTCCTCACCGGGACAGATGCTCTACAAAACGGTTACAGCAGTGGAGTCTCGATCGATACAGTGCTTGGGGAAAGGACGCGTTCTGAAGGTGCTTTGCCGGTCGTGCGATTGGGCAGCGCCTCCTCAGAAGGTGGCAGTAACACGATGGTTCGGCAAGAATACGCATCTTTCTCAGCTCCCGGGCAGAAGGCTGAAATACTCGAAGATCCCATCAAAGCTTTCAATACTCTCTTTGGGACTACGATTCCTCCTTCGGATGGTGGCGCCGTGGGCGTTAATTATGCGAAGAGTGTTCTGGATGCGAGTCTGAACGAACTCAAGCAGCTGCAGATGCGTCTTGGTCAGATTGAACGAGAAAAGCTGCAAGGCCATATCGAAGCCGTGCGAAGTCTGGAGATGACGCTGCGAAGTCCGACCAACGGTACAGTGGGCGAGCAATGCATGAGCAAGATTTCGCGGACTACCCCTTTTACGGGCGGAACAGTCCCCGTACATGCTCAAGCAAACTACGGGGAAATCGTTGACCTCAACATTGAGCTGGCTATTCAAGCTCTCGCTTGCGGTCGAACCAATGTCGTTTATATCCAAAACTCGCGGTCTGTCTCAGGACGTTTATTCAACGACCAAGGCTTGCCGGGCACAGGATTCAACCACCACAGTGATTCACACGATAAAGAGTTTGGCGGTGATATTGCGCGATATTATAAATCGCAGAACTGGTACATGGGTCGGCTTGCGAAACTGATCGGTGGACTTCGTGATGTGAAATCGGGCGATAAGACTTTGCTTTATCAATCCCTCGTGATGGCAACAACCGAGTTTGGTGACTGCCAAGGCCACGATATGAGAAATATCGGAATGATACTTGCTGGCCAGGCTGGTGGCTATTTTCCTACAGGAACGTGCCTTGATCTCAAAGGCTACAACCACAATCAGTTGCTTGTGACTATTCTGCAAGCGTTTGGCGGGAAAGACACGACCTTCGGTAATGCCGCTTTGGGTCAAGGTCCCATTCCCGCTCTGAAAGCCTAGGGTAAGCTGGTTTGATCAAAAAAATGGACCAGGTGCACCGAAGTACTCCTGGCCTGAAACACACTAAGGGAC
>JAZKGL010000247.1:0-2374 GCA_040385935.1 Bdellovibrionota bacterium | reverse complement strand
GTGAGAGACCCTAATAAGGACTCGACGAGATCATGCTTGAGATGCGCTTTCCAAGTTTGCCTCCGAAGTGAATTCGCTTCGGGGGTAATTTGCGTAGGAACCAAAGGAGACTGTTATGGCGACTCTAGGCGAAGAAATTGAAGAAGCGTCGCGCGGACGCAAAGTTCCTCTCGATCTTCCCGATCGAGACAAAGACGATTTGCAAAAGTCGAAGGTTTCGGAAGTCGAGAAGAGATTTGATCGTGTAAACGCGGATCGGAATGAGGATAAGGAAGAGACTTTGGATGATGTTTCCCAGCGCGTGCAAAGCGAGGATTATGCAAAAGGTTCAGCGAAAGAAACACTCTCCGATAAAATCACTCCGCATCATTCGTAAAGGGAAAGTGAATGAGGATCGCTCTATAGAAACGAGCGATCCTAAGGTCAGACTTAAGCAAGCACTCCGAGTACAACCAAAATCGCGACTGCGACGCCCATCAAGCTCTCGCCAGCGATAAAGCCTGAGCTTACCGGCACGATCGTATTCTCCGCAAACTTTGGATTTTTCTTCTCGATGATCAAAGCGATCAATGCTCCGATAAAAAAAGCTATCGAGTTGTAGGCTGGCATAGTAAAGGCCAGGCCAAGTCCGGTAGGAGAAGGCGTGAACTTTTTATACCGTGGTAGAAAGTGTTCGATGAGGACGAGCACTATACCCAGCAGGCCCCCGAGAACGATGGACCACTGTGCGGTCGGATGCAAAGTATGAAGGCCGTTAACGAGGAGTTCGGCCGTCGCCTTCCAGGTTTGTGCGCCGGGAGCGGGCCACTGATCGGTGCCTATCATGTCAGGAGACGGAATCAAAAGTTTGTAGGCGGGAACAACGAAGAGTGAGCCTGCAATGACGCCGAGAAATTGCGCGTAAAACTGCTGTTTGGGATCAGCTTTGAGAATATAGCCGCTCTTAAGATCGGTAAGAAGATCGGCTGAGTGCAGAGCGACGCCGCCCGTTACGTTAGCCGTCATGAGGTTGGTCGTAACATTTCCGGCATCTAAGGCACCAAAGGTGATTTGTGTGAGTTTGCCTAGAGCGCCGGTAGGAGTCGTATCGGTTTCGCCCGTCGCGCGACAGGCCACGATCGCGATAAAAAAGCTCATGATCACCGAGATGGTGCCCATCCAGATTTTGATTCCAAAGAAATACCATTCCAAAAAGACAACGATCGGAGCAAAGAAGGCAACGCCGATAAAAAACCAGCTCATCGGAACTTCAACGATGCCATCCGCGTTTTCTACGCCAAAGGCCTTACCCACGCTTTTCACGGCGCGTATAACGGTCTTCCATTGAAAAGAAAAGGCGAGCAGTCCACTCGTTAAGATCATGGCCGAACCAAACCAAACCGACCAACCGACAATGCTCTTATAGCCGAGAGTGGTGATTACGCCCTGTTCATAAAGATTTGGTGCGAGGATACCGTAGTTGACGAGGGCACCTAAAAGCATGGACCAAGCGGCGCGAAAACCCATGATAGCGCCGGCACCGATAAGAATGAGGCTACCTTCAAAGGCGAAAGTGAAATCATTGAGAGGGCGACCCGCGAGAGTACCGGGAATTTTGATTTTCTCGGGAAGATTGAACGGCATCCAGGAGGCGTGCGCGTCGCGAAAAAATCCAACGATGGCGCTCGTGAATCCGGCCCAAGCGAGATATTTGGCTTTGTTGTTCTCGACTCCGGAGTGATCGTGCAAAGCGCGGAGAGTCTCTGCAGCGGCAACACCGGTAGGGAAGCGCAGCTGCTCGATGTTGATCATTTGTTGTTTCATAGGAATAGCGACGATCACACCGAGCATAGCGATTGCGGATATCCAGATAAACATCTGCCATCCGTCCATCGTTTCGCCGGTAATCATCATAAGGGCGGGGATAGCTGCGACGGTTCCTCCCCCTGTCATGTAGCCTGCGGCACTAGCGACGGACTGCATCGCGTTGTTTTCTAACATGCCGAATTCGGTCTTTACGATTTTCAACTTAAGGAGAAGTGAGAATATCGCAAATGCGAGGATACCGGCGGTGATAGAGACGCCCATGCTCCAGCCGGTTTTTAGTGAGACATAGAGATTGCTTAAGCTCATGAAACCGCCGAGGAGCATACCGGCTATGGCGGCTCTTACGGTTAATTGACGCTGGGATTGTTCCATTGATAGGGCCTGTATTTGGTAGCTGATTGAATTCGGGATGACATTATACTGGATGGGGGGAGGGGGCAAGATTTCAAATTTTCTTCTTTTTTTGGTTTAGGTGGGGTTGGTATTCTTGTGTTATTCGTTTAAGACTGGTTGGCTTTATGTGGTGCGTTTTCCCTCGGGATAGCGCTTCGCTGGTGCCTCCGGCGGC
>JAZKGL010000246.1:1289-3190 GCA_040385935.1 Bdellovibrionota bacterium | reverse complement strand
CGCATCATCGAGGCCCAGAAACGACCGACGTCGTTGTAGGTGGCGATGACGATGAGGGCGAGGACCATGATAAAGCCGACTTTTTGATAATTTTCTATAGTACGTTCGCGCACCGGACGTCTTACGACAGCCTCGGATGCGATCAAAACGATTTGACCACCGTCGAGGATCGGAATCGGGACCATGTTGATCAACGCAAGGTTGATACTGATGATAGCGAGTGCACTAAGGTAAGCTTGCCAGCCGATTCGCACCGAATCCGATGCAGCTTTGGCGATCGCGATCGGTCCGCCGAGTGTAGTGAGTGGCATCGCGCCCGTAAATAATCCAACCAGAGCACCGCCTATGTTTTTCACCATATCCCAAGTTTCATGAACACCGTACTGAAGAGCAAGAATCGGATTGGTAAACTTTTCTTCGACTGGGTCAGGCTGGACGAATCCACCCCAATATTCAGCGGCGAGAGTATAGATGGTAACTTTGCCTTCGAGCTTTTGCACTTCGATGGCCTTCAGTTTGAGATCAACAGTTTGTTTTTGTCCGTCGCGAAGGATCTCGATAGGAACATTTTCCTGACGGTTCTCGCTCGCAATTTCGCCAAACTCAAAAAGGTTTTTCACCGGCTTGCCATTCCAGGCCAGAATCATGTCGCCTGGTCTGACAGCATCACCGACCTCAGGACCGGTTTTAAAAATCGTGAGCTGACTGCTTGAGACGCCGGTCGCTTCGCTTAGTGCTTCAGCGGAATAAGTAAAGGATTCAGGAAGCTCGACAGTCAAATTTCTTTGGGGGGATTGGGAAACTCGTCCTTCGTCTTTGGCCGGATCAAAGTTTTGAACACTGACAACAAAGTTTTTGGGACCTGGAGTTTCCGCCACGATTTGCAAGAAAGCTGTCCAGTTTCGCCAAAAGAGAACGTCGTAGTCTTTGCCATTAAAGGTTGCTCGAACCGCACGCTCACCAGTTTTAACGCCTGCGATGGCGATAGCTCCGGTTTTATTGACGACGGTGAAAACGGTGGGAACGATGTAAGGCGAGATTCCGATTCGGCCCTTTTTCCCAGGCAGTTCCTTCTCATCGACCGAGTCGGTTGAGACAGACTTGTCAACGAGCTGCCCTTGGCGCTCGACTTTGATGTTTAACGTTTTCGCCGGCGCATCGCTGATGATTCTTTGCAAATCTTTCCAGGATGCGATCTTGGCTTCATTGATTTGCACTACTTTGTCACCGAACAGAAGGCCACCGCGCTCGGCGGGACTGCCAGGAATCAATTCGCCGATGAAGGCAGGGGCTTGTTTAATTCCGTGCATGACCATAGCGGCAAAGACAAAAATCGCGAGAATGATGTTCGCGGTTGGTCCTGCGAAGATAGTCGCCAGACGCGCGGCGATCGGCGCACGCCAGAACTCACGGCCTTGGATGAAACTCGGGACTTCTTCCGAGGGCACACCGCCGTAGAATTTGACGAAGCCACCAAGAGGAATAATGGATATGCGGTAGTGGGTTTCCTTATGCTGAAAACCGAAGATCACGGGGCCAAAGCCGATCGAAAAGATTTCGACAGGAATGCCGCACAGCTTGCCCACCAAAAAGTGGCCAGACTCGTGAACAAAGACGAGGATTCCAAGCAGAAGCACTACAGCGACTATCGGATGAGCTAGGAATTCCATATTACGCGTCCCTTAGAACTAACTGCCAAATTGAAATAATATAAACCAAATCACAGGTGCCGCAAAGAGCAGGCCGTCCACGCGGTCGAGAAACCCGCCGTGGCCCGGGAAGATTTTCCCAGAGTCTTTGACTTCGGCGAAGCGCTTAAACGTTGATTCTGTCAGATCACCGAGTTGTCCAAAGATTCCACCGAAGATCGCGGCGGCAATCACCAGTGGCCAGGACAAAAA
>JAZKGL010000246.1:0-1189 GCA_040385935.1 Bdellovibrionota bacterium | reverse complement strand
GCCGCGTGCGCAAAACTCAGGTCAGTCGACCCTGCCGAGAATACACCAAACAGGATGGCAAAGAGCAAAATCAGCCCGACGTAGATGATGGCGGGGGGACTTAGGAATACCATGAGAGAGTAGAGGGTGACGGATAAGAGAATCGTGATAATCGTCAGCCAGAAGGGCGACTGAGTATTATTCCCGAGGCGTTTGTAGAGGCCCGGGAAGATCATGGAGGCGAGTTCGAAGGCGCTGATGGCGACCAGGATTGCAAAGAAGAGCGAGATCGTGAGCGCATCACCTTTCAAGAAAACCCAAAGAAAAGGGATCAAAGCAAGGATAGCAGTAATCACGCGGGTCTTAAGCATACGCGCCTCATATAAATTGGAGCATCAGAGAGTTAAGAGACCGCCGAAGCGCCGCTCGCGTTCTGCATAAACGGTTAGGGCAGTTGCAAAATCGTCTTTGGAGAAATCGGGCCAGTGAACCGAGGTGAAATAGAATTCGGTGTACGCCATTTCCCAAAGCAGAAAATTTGATAGGCGTTGCTCGCCGCTGGTTCGGATCAAAAGGTCGGGCTCGGGAAGATAGGAGGTGCTGAGGCGGCTTTGGATAAGAGACTCGGTGATGTCCTCAGGTCTAAGGATTCCCCGTTGGACATCGGCCGCAAGAGTCTGGCAAGCCGCAACGATATCGGAGCGCCCGCCATAGCTTAGAGCGAGAACAAGGGTGAGACCTGTGTTCTCGGAGGTTCGGGCTTCCACATGTTTGAGCCATTCCTGGCAGTCGATGGGAAGGCGATCGATGTTGCCGATACTTTTGAGACGGACGCCGTTCTCATGAAGTTTTTCGACTTCGCCTTTGAGATAGGAGATCAGAAGTTGAAAGAGCGCGTTCACTTCTTCGACCGGCCGTCGCCAGTTTTCTTCGCTAAATGCATAAAGTGTGAGGAAGTCGATGCCCATATTGCCTGCGGTCTCAACGACCTCACGCACACGAGTTGCGCCGCTGTGGTGTCCAAATACACGAGCTTCGCCCTTACGCTGAGCCCAGCGTCCGTTGCCGTCCATAATAATCGCAACGTGTCGGGGAACTTTGTGATTTGAGGATAGATCCATAGTTCAGGGTGGCGCCTTATTTGAGTAGTCGGATGGAGTTCGTTTAGCACAATCCAGGGGAGTTTCCGAGCGATAGATGGTGGTTGGCG
>JAZKGL010000245.1:0-1764 GCA_040385935.1 Bdellovibrionota bacterium | reverse complement strand
TTGCGTCCTAACTACAGGATGCTCGGTAATTTATTGCCGAGAGGATGTCACTCAAGACATTGAGCCGAATTAGAAGCAGCCGTTGCTCGATCAAAACCTGTTAGAAAGAAGGACGTATTCGACCAGTTCATGAAGCTTCCGTCAGCTGAGTAGGCCATCGCACGAATGAACTGCTGACCGTTTTTATTCGGACCGTCGTCATACAAGGTGATGTCTACGGATTTGCGATCGACTGAGCGAAGATATTGCGTATTGATTGGAACCCAAACGGTTTTCCCCGACACGCAGCGCTCAAGTCTTTGAATCTCCAATCGCGAGGTGCCTTTGATAAAGGTGAATTCAACGGGAATCGGCGAGCCGGATGCAAAGGTTTTGGTGTTCAGAGGGAGTTTTGCACTGACGGCGCCATTGATGTTGCTTGGATTGCGAACGACGCTTTCAAAGATGGAAGCTTCATAATCAGGGATATCGCCGAGCTGAAAACGTTTGTGGCGAGATGCGTCCGCGAATTGGATTCCTGTGCCGATCGTTGAACAGGTTTCAGTCGTGACCACTGGGTTTTCGCGCGGGAGAGCTTGGCACAGGCCGATGATCACTTTGCCGAGATCACTCAGTTGCTCTTTGGTATACCAGTTGGGATTGACCTGCGTGCGTTCGCCTTCCACATAACGACCCGAATTACCGACCAACATAATGACTATCGCATCGGTTGTGGTTTGAATCTGGCCATCTTCATTCAAACGCCGAACCGGTGTGCTGTGGGGAAGGATTTTCACAGGTCTAGGCAGGACCGAATAATCAGCCGGGATCACATAATGCGCTTGAAGCGGAGCAGGATTCGCCTGATCGATTTGATTCGCAAGACAGTTTGAGACTGTGTAAGGACAGTGAATCACTTCAATGCGGCGAGGGCGATTGAGAACAGTCGCCTCGTTGTAGTAGGTCAACTGCAGGTAATCCGCTGCAAGGATGTCGCTCACACGAGAATCAAACAGAAGGTTTGCTTGTACCGTATCGGAAAAGTCAGTGATCTGTATCGCCGGTACACGGGCGGGCAGTTCAAGACGCTCGGATGAATTTGGATCCTGCCAGATAAAACCTTGATTTAAAGTCTTCAGTAGCTCCATTGCGAACAAGATCTGTAGATTTTTCGGAGAGGTAGCATCCGGGTAATGCATACGCGCGAGTTGCCAGATCCAATCGTAGACATCGTCGGCGCGAGCCAGCGACACGGGTAAATCGAGGTGAGCTTCATCGAGCTTACTGCGAACCCACTTACCATAGGCGGTCATCTGCACTGCAATGCTGTCGTTTTCCATCGAAGCATCGAGGCCGAGCGTATCACGAGGCAGACCCATAGCGGTTTCACCCAGCTTTGGCCCGATGGCGGTGTTGGTCGGCCCATAAAGTGATCCCGTCGGCGCCCCCGAAAGGCCCGATTCTTTGAAGAGAACGGAAGCCAGTATATCAGCGGGAATGCGCTGAGTCGTCGAAGTGGTCGTGAGGGCTTGCTGAATGGGAGGTAGGATGACTGGCGGCGATTCTTTCGAACTGCTTTTTCCGCAAAACGTGACACCTACCGATAGGGCTAGGGTTAAACCCAGTCCCAAAAGTCTCTTAGCCTTACTCATCAATGCTCCTAGGGGAAAACCGTGTTCTCAGAATTGAGTGGATATCCTTCATTATAGCCCATGTCATTCAGGTGGGCATATCTTGCCGAAAGAAAGCGCTTGCAAAGTGATATTGATATCCGTTATCAATATA
>JAZKGL010000244.1:0-10643 GCA_040385935.1 Bdellovibrionota bacterium | reverse complement strand
TGACACTAAGGTGTAATTTGTGAGCCATATGAAGGTCTGATCATGCGTCAAGCCATACACATTCTATTGCTTCTCGGCCTCCTTTGGCCCGTGTTAGGCATCAGCCAGACACAGAGCGACCCGTTCCCGGCAAGCCCGATCGTCAAACTCCAAACCGACTTCTGGGAAAAGATTTTCCGTCGTTATAAAAGCTCGGCTTTCGTCATTCATGACCCCGAGTTAGTCGACATCGTTCTCGATGTCGTCGATTACGAGGCCTTTGCTAAAAAATACAACAACGGTCGCCCGTACACACGCAGCGAACGCAAAGAACTCTTAAACAAATATACAGAACGCTACCAGCTCGCGATCAATCGCCTGCAAAAACTCGGCAAAAAAGCTCTCGAATTCGGGCCGATGGAAAAACGCGTCCTCGAAGTCTACGGCAAACGCAAAGAAAGCCTCAACCGCCTCTTCACCGAAGAAATCTATCTTAGAACCCAACAAGGCCTCGCCGACGAGTTCGTCCGAGCTTCTCAACGCGCAAGCCAATACCTTCCCTATATGGAAAACATTTTCCGTAATCGCAGTCTGCCAACCGACCTCACACGCATAGCTTTCGTTGAATCCATGTTCAACAAAGAAGCCTATTCCAAAGTCGGAGCCTCAGGCATGTGGCAATTCATGCCCGGTACAGCGCGTCTCTACATGACCGTGAACCCATTCGTCGACGAACGCCTCTCACCCCTCAAAGCCAGCTATGGCGCGGCCGTCATGCTGGGCCAAAACAAACGTCTTCTCAAAGAATGGCCTCTCGCTATCACAGCCTATAACCACGGTCCCGGCGGTATGAAAAAAGCGGTTCGCAAGGTCGGAACGTCCAACATGGATGTCATTCTTCGCCGTTACCAAAACCCGTCTTTTGGTTTCGCTAGCCGCAACTTCTACAGCGAATTCCTAGCCGCACGCAACGTCTACCGCGACCTCTACTTGAGCCAGCGCGGACGCGCGAGCAACCCTATGCAGATCGATCACATTCGCATCAATCGACCGATCAGCGTAGCCCAGCTCATCGAGAAAACACCTCTCGACGAGGCGACACTCAAAGAGTTCAATGATTGTCTGCTTCCGAATGCGTACAGCACGCACAAAAATAAAATGCTGCCCGCAGGATTCGAGATCATCGTTCCTCAGCGAATCGCAGTGAAAACCAAAAATGCATTGAGTTCCCACAACGCGGGCACCGTCGCTACCTTCAAGGCACGTCCATGATAAAACACACACTTTGCGCAATTTTACTCGTAACCCAAGGCTTCGCATACGGCGCGGAATCAAATATCCAAGCCATGGATTCGGTACTCGACCGCCTCGAACGAAAGCTGATGGAGCAAGAGGCTTCCACGCTCAAAATCGAGCCCATCCGCGACACTCCCAAAGCACAGCAGAACGTGCGCCTGCCTAAAGGTAGCATCGAAGGCCGGCAGCCGGGCTTCGACGATTTTGCAGCCCTAGAGAAACAAATCGGATCTTTGGAAAAAGAAGCCGACGAACTCACAGGTCAAATCGAAGCCAGCAAAGCGGAACTCTTAGATAAATCCAGCAAGGGTAGCCTGGTTGAAATTAACGCGCTTATCGAAGACCCGGATCTCACCTCGATTCGCGAACTCAGCCTTTCGATCGACGGCAAAAAGATTTATGCCATGGACGGCGGCGACTGGACACCAAGTCCCGAAATTCCCTTCTTTATCGGACCTCTGGCAGCGGGCGAACATCAAATCGAACTCTCAGCCCGCACTATCCGCAGACGAGAAAAATCCTTGCCTCTAGATCAAAACATAACGCATCGCTACGATCAGATTTTCAAAATCAACGTCGCCAGCGGCGCCTTTCACAAAGGCTATCGCCTAAGACTGGTAAGACCTGAGCAGCAGAACACTCGGGCTCAGGCGAGTATGGAGATTTATGATATCCCTTAAGACAGCAAAAACCTGGATCCTCATAGCTCTAACAGCTTACATGCCGCTTGCTCACTCGACCGAGTCTGAGCTGCGGCAGGATCTTTTGCGTCTTGAACAAAAACTTGCGACAGATTCCGCAAGCGACACTTCGTCAACTGGCGCCCAGTCTGCACGAATCAAACAATTATTCGCACGCGCGGAAGACAGCTATCGTTCACAAAAATATATGGACGTCGCCAAAACCTTAAATCAAGTTTTGAATATCGCCCCCTCATTTGAAAACTATCTCGATGCTCAATATTATCTTGGTCGATCATACGAGGAACTGAGCTACCCCGCTCGTTCCATCAAAGCTTATCTTCGTTACCTCGGAAGCTTTGCCAGCAAAAGCGGTTGGAATCATCCACGCTTTCTCGAGGTCATTCAAAGACTCCTCCTCCAAAAAAAGACTATGTTAGTCGAAGAGGGCGAGACTCTCGATCGGCTGCTGATCTCCTTGATTAATCTCAATAACCTCCCTTCGGCAAAACGCGATCGGGTCAAACTCCTTGCGTCCAAAAGCGCCTTCCAGACGGGCAAATACGCAATGGCTGACGAGTGGCTGAACGATCTTATCAAAAAATCTGCCGATCCAACTCTTGTTGCCGACGCTCAGTTCTACCTCGCTCTACTGAAGTTGAAGAGTGGTCAATACGATAAGAGCGAAGAACTCTTTCTAAAAATTGCCGATTCAAATGTCAAAGAGCATTTTCTCGTTCAGCAGCTCGCACGTTTGAATTTAGCACGTATCTATGCAGCCCGTAGTCTTCCGAAACTTTCATTCACTTGGTATCAAAAAGTGCAAGGTCCTGGTGAGAGCCAACGCCTCGCCCTCTATGAGAGCACAGGCTTACTCATGCAGTCCAAAGACTTTGAAAGGGCTAAGTCTCAGGCCGAACTCTATCTCAAGTACTATCCTAAGTCGCGAGAAGCCTCTTTGATTCGCGAACGTCTCGCATTTCTTCAACTGAACTCTGGATCGTTTGAAGCCGCAGAAAACAACTTAGGCAAACGCGATGGCGAACTTACCCAACTTTCCGAGATTATCGCCAAAGATTATGAAGGCAAGCTCGTCCTAAAAGACGCCGAGGTCGATACCCTTCGTCAAAAAGCATCCGCCATGAACATTGAAGCCGTAGTTCTTGAACGCGCCAGCGCTCTGAATCAACGCCTAAAGAAAGCGAAGACAACGATAGAGCAGAACCGTCAAGAGATTCGCTCATTGACCTACACTCTAGGTCGCATAAGTGATTCTGACCTTAGGCCAGAACTACTCGCAAAAGATGAGCAGTACTGGAATTCCATCGAAGAACTCTCGGCCCTAGGCGAGAATCTGATCTCTCATGAACTAAGCTTTTACAACTGGTCGGCTGCCGAGCAGTACTCGTTCGTCAAAGCGAAAGAGCGCCGAAAGAAAATCCTCGACGATCAAACGCCCCGCCCTACGCTCTGGGAGAATACCTATCGCCTCAGTCAGCTCGAATCACGTGCGGTAACGCTCGATCGCAATCTAGCCATGCAGCGAGCAAAGCTGTCAGGCGCGATCTTCGCTGCCGAAAATGGAACCGCCGAACAAATCGACAAAGCCTCACAGGCAAAAGATCGATTAAAAGAAATCCAGCATATTACGCGGCGATTGCAATTGGCCATGGAAGATCAACGAGTCCTGTGGGTCGCGAACTACAAAAACGGCTCTCCGCTTCTCAAGACGAAGAAGCACTTTCTACTATTGACTCAAGAATTTCTCGACTCGAACGAAGTCCTCGAGCAAAAGCGCGATCAATATCCCGATCCTGCAACCAAACATGTGCAAGAGGACTTTGCGAGCAACTGGGAACTCTGGCCTCGCATCGCGGGAAAAATATTGGTGCAGATTAACAAGACAGAACAAAAAGAACAGACATGGCTAGATGCTCAACAGGTCGCCCTGAAAAACTCCCGCGAAGTCGGTGAAAATCTCGCCCTTCGTGAAGAACAGCTTCGTCATGGCATCGCGAAGGCGACAGGAAAAGCCTTTCCATCAGTCGCTGCGCATATCCGCTACGCGATTAATGAACAAGCCGCGCGAGGCAAGAAGTGGATGGCAGACGTAGACTGGCAACGCTACTTGAGAGAAACGGCCGAACGCTCACGTCTTCAAGCCAAACAAGATTTGGATGAGACGACGATCAAAGAAAAGATTCGTGATACCGAGATAGAGAGGGCACTCCATGAGTAAGACGCTGTTCACCCTAAGCCTAGCCCTGACGGCCGTTCCAGCGCTCGCTCAAGATATTCGCACAGAATCGATCGACGACAACTCGCTTCGTACCTATGGCGACTACTGGCGAAACTTCGATGACTACGAGCGACACAAGTTTCTCGATAGAAAAGGTCGTCATTTCGAAGCGTGGGATCGACTCAAAGCCGAGTGGAATGCCAAAGATAAAGAATTGACCGAAGCTCAATTGGTGGACTTGAAGAACGCAGCCAAGCGCTATGAAAAACAGCTTAAGGAACATCCGACAGCCGGTAGTACTCCCTACGCGCGTATGAACCTAGCGCAGGTCTACAATCAAATCGGGATTCATCAAAGCAGCTTTAAATCCGGTGAGCCCTACAAAAAGCAAGCGCTTGCCGTGCTTGCCGATCTCAACAAGAACCAGCCTGACTTCGCTCTCAGCGACGAAGTCCTCTATCTTCGGGCCACCATACTCGAAGGCCTCGACAGCAGCGAGTCGGCCCTTACGGTTTGGCAAAACCTAGCAAAAATAGGCAAGGACAGCATCTACACCGTGCATGCTCACCTTGCGATCGGCGATTCTAACTTTGAAAAAGAGAAAGCCGAGGCCGCTCTAAAATCCTACGAAAAAGCCAAAGACGTGCTAGCTAGAGTCAATGGCCCTGAGACAGAGTATGAGACCATCCGCGTGAACTACCGCCGCTCATGGGCCGCTTATCGAAGCGCTGACCTAGAGCAATCCATCGCTGCGTCTCAAAGCCTTTTGCGTCCCGAACTTGATTTCAAAAAAATCAGCCTGCAAAAACGCATGACGCAAGACGCATGTGATCTGATCGGTGATGCTTTGTTTGAAAAAGATAAGCTCGGCCAAACGAAGGACTATCTGCAAAAGGATTTTCTTCGCCCTTATGCGAGCAATATCGGATTGCGAATACTTTCGCGCCTCGCAAGTCATCCCACCCCTGATCAAAGTATCGACCTAGGCGAGTTTCTTCTCGATCAATATCCATCTTCAAAAGAATCGCCCGAGATTGCAACGATACTCGCCGACACTTACCGCGAACAGAACCACGAGTCGCAATACATCGCGACTCTCGAACGACTCTCCTTGATGCTTCCGAAAACGAGCGTGTGGCGTGTCCAACATCGCAACGACCCAAACCTCATTGCATCGATGGAAAAAAAATCCCTGAACGCCAACCAGCTCTTGGCCGGTAAGTTCTACGAGACGGGTATGATTCAAGGCAGTCAATCCAGTTTTGAGACGGCACGGACCTACTATGATGCTCTATTAAAATATGATCCACAAAATACAGATGCTGAAACCTGGGATCTTCGCCGAGCGAATTCACTCTATTTTGCCCAGCATTATGAAGACGCCGATCAAGCCTATGAAGGCTTTAAAAAACGACCAGGCGTCACAGCTGAGAATCTTGAGGCGGCTTACTACCAACAAACACTCAGCCGGGAAAAGCTTTGGCGAAAGTCTTTGGCCAAGTTTGACGAAAGCCAGACCAAACCGAGCACTCAAGGCCTGACGAAACTTAAAAACTTGCAAGACAGCATCAGCGCCTATGCCGATCGCTTTCCAAACAAGCCCAACGTTGTTGATCTCATGCTTCTGGCCGCCAATGCCAATCTCGACATTGGAGACTACGCGACAGCGGAATCTTTCTGGAATCGCGCACTCCTCTCAGAGCCCAAGCCGACTCAACGAACGCTTGCGATTCGTGGTCTCGTACAGTCGAAGGTAAAAACCGGAGGATCAGACGAAACACTGGCCCTTGCGCGTAACTATCTCAAACTCGAAAACTTTGATGAACTCGGTGCGGCCTTCCAAACCGAACTCATCGCTGTCGTGGCCAAGTCAGCAAAGGAGTCCGCCGCAGCGCTGAACGCCAAAGGCAAGGTTCAGGAAGCGGGCCAGTTGCTACTAGCTGTCTCAAATGAATTCCCGAGTGTTCCCGATCGCGACAATCTTTATCGCGACGGCGCTTACTACATGGCCCTATCGGGCAACTGGAAAGATTCGGAAAAAGCAGCCAACGATTACCTCGCGGAATCTAAAAAAGGCGGCAACACCGAGGATCTCCTCTATCTAAAAGCCCGTTCCCTTGAATATCAGCTTCGCTTCCACAAGGCAGCCGAAGCGCACCTAGCGCTTGTCGAAAAGTTTCCTCGGTTCGCCAAAGCCCCCTTAGCCGCTGAGAGATCCGAGGCTTTAGCGGCGGCAGAAGACGACTATAAGTTAGCCGGACGTGCCGCAAGTCTTGTGGCTCGTTATCAAAAGGATTCTGAAACCAAAACGGATGCTTTGCTCCGTTCGGCTAACTACTATGCGAAAGCAAAAGCCTGGCCTGAATCATTGAAAGTCCTGGCTCAGGCAGAAACCGAAGGCCGCTCGTCAAATGCTCGAATGCGAGCCCAGCTCCAGATGGCGAAAATCTGGAACGCTCAGGGCAATAGCGAAAAAGCTTTGAGTTCCTACAAACGCCTTGCGGCAGAAGCTGAGCAAAAAAAAGAGGATCTTGATCAGGATCTTTATCGAAAGATTTCTGGCGAAGCCAACTATCTATTAGCTGAATCGCTAGAGAAAAACTTTGAAAAAGCCGGTGACAGTCGCCTTAACTTCAAGGGGAGCAGCTTAGAAGCCAGTCTAGGACTTTACAACAAAGCTATCGCGGCCGATGATTCTGAGTGGTCAAGTCGCGCGCGATTCCGTGCTGCTGAACTCGCTGAGAGTATGTCGCAGTCGATACGAAACAGCTTGGCCAAGACTTCAAAATCCGATCCTGCTTTAAGAGAACAGGCGAAGCGCTGGCTTCAGGTCTCGCAGCAGTATCACACGCAAAACCTCCTGGCTCGGCAGAAAGATCCTTTCAAATATAAGGATATCGTCTGGATTGAGCGCTCGGCCCTCAAGGCTAGCGGTCTTCAGCCTCAGGTGGAGCCCGCATCGCGCAACTTGCCAAGCGCTCTCGATACGACTCAACCGTATCAATGGAGTCACTGATGATGAAATTTGTGCTTTTAAATCTGGCCTTGCTAACTGCATGCGCCTCACAACCTAAACCTAAGGCGATCGATATTTCCCAAGAAGGCCCCGGTGCTTTTATGGGCCAAGATCCTACGGGACTTGATTCTGAGAAAATCTTTGATTGGCAACGCTATTACAAAAATCCTCCATCGGATTCTGAACGCGATGCCTTAGCTTCCGATATCAAACGTGATGCCGACGGATCGATCGATGATCAGCTGAGAGCGGCACGAAACGCACTCGCGATCGGCGAGCGGAATCAGTCGAAGACGATCTACACAGCGATCCTAAAAAAGGACTCTGAAAACCTCGACGCCCAGCTAGAGATGGCTCATATTTATCTGGCTGAAAATGATGTCGAACGTACTTTCGATTATCTGAATGCTGTCAAACGTATAATCGATAAAACAGAACGCCCGGCTAAGGACTACACGATTCGCTATCGCTATGCCCTTGCACAGGCCTATATCAAAGGCCAAAACAAGGCACAGGGCCACCAGATACTCACCGACCTGATTGAGTCCGAGCCCAAGTTTACGCTGGCTTACGCAGCGCTCGCGCAATCCTACCTCGAAAGTGGAAAGACCGAGTTATCTGAATTCGTCATCAAACGTGGACTCGATCAAGACAAGAGCGATCCACGTCTGACCAACCTTTTGGGAATTATGCATCTAAAGGCGGGACGCAAAACTGAGGCAAAGGACTGGATACAAAAGTCTTTGGACACAGATCCGAACTTTGTACCTGCGCTTGTCAACCGCGCTCAGCTCGCCATGCAGCGGCGCGAATTTGTGCTTGCTGAAAATGATCTGAAAAAAGCCTGCGATCTTGAGCCATTAAACGCCGAAGCGCATATCACCCGAGGGCTACTTTATAGACAAATGGGTAAGATCACGGCGGCCCGTGCATCGTATGAACATGCTGTGGAAATCGCACCTTTGAACTCGCTCGCCCGGTATCAGCTGGCAAGCCTTCTTCAAGACGAGTTCAAGGATAAAACCACGGCTTTGCAGCTCTACTATGATGTCCTTCAATCGCAGGACCAAGAATTAAAGAATTTGGCAAATATTCAAATACAATCGATTCGTGACAGCCGTTTATATCAATAGAGCGAATCTCTTGACCTCGCTTACGAGGTAATTAGACTGGCAAAATTGTCATAACTTCCGATATGATAGAATAGTAACCTGAAGAAACGAGTAGGAGCTTTCAATGACCATTTCTGATCGCGTTTATAACCGATCCTCGCATATTTTGGTCGTCGATGATGACGATACCCTACTCAAGTTCTTTAAAATACATCTCAATAAATTCTTTTCGCGCGTGCTGGTCGTGCATAGTGCCAGCGATGCGATGGACGCTCTCAAGGAGAAAGAGATCGATCTCGTCATCTCCGATATTCGTATGCCGCGCGTCGATGGACTTCAGTTAATGAAGAAGATCAAAAATTACGATCCCACCATTCCGGTATTTCTGATCAGCGGCGCATTGCTCGACGAAGAGCAAAAGGATACGGTCGGGGAAAAGGCGGATGGGTATCTCAAGAAGCCTTTCACAATCGAAGAGCTTCATGATTATGTCGATCGCGGGATGAAGATTCGCGATGCGTACAAAGAGCTTTATACGATCGTTCAAGATAAAAAGAAATTTCTTGAACTCATCCAAGGTAAGCGGCAGTTCCGTTTCATCAAGGACGAGGACGCTCGGAACAAAGCGCAGAAGATACTTGAAGATCTCAAAGCAAGCTAAGCCGACTATCCAAAGGCTGGCCATTGGCCAGCTCCTGAACCATATCCCAAGCCTCATTCAAAATCGTTCCATACCACGACATCAAACGCCCATCGATCTTATAAATCAAGGGACAGCCGGGCCATTCCTCGCGGAGCCTTGTCGCATCGCGTTTACGAAAGGGGTAGGGCTCGGAGCTAAAGAATATTACATCCGGCTTGAGCCCACGAATATCCTCAACGTTCAGTGAGGGGTACCGCACTTCGCCTTTGTAAACATTCTCAAAGCCAAATATTTCAAGAAACTTTGAAATGTATGTGTCGCGTCCTACGACCATATAAGGCTCCCGCCATATAAAGTAGAGAAAGCGTTTCGGCTCTTTCATAGGCGAATAAATCCGAATCTTATCTTCGATCTCACAGGCAGTCGCCTCAAACGACAATCCCAAAAATCTCCCCATGTCTCGAATCATCTCAGAAACATCGTAAGGAGTTTTAGGAAAGGTCAAAAGCAAAGGGTACTCATCCGCAATCTCAAGTATGAGTTCCTTTGGATTTTCCTCCTGGTTGGCAATGATGTGGGTGGGATTTAGCGCACGAATCTTATCGAGAGAAAAATCTTTGGTTCCGCCTACGACCATCGCCGTGCGATGCAGATCCTTAGGTTCCGTGCAAAATTGTGTGCAGCCCACAAGCGAGTCTCTTAGCCCCAGATCGACTAGAGTTTCACTTAGGCTCGGCACAAGGGATACGATACGCATATTCATTTCAGGCGGCTTTCACAAAACGGTAAATCAAGGCTGCCGAGTGACTCGCAAGCGTAAGCAGTGAGAGCGAAAGCAAAGCGCCGATAACTAGGCCTATCCCCTCGAGTGACTCAGAGGGTCCGAAAGCCGACCGCACCATAAGCAGCGGTCCCATTGCTATCACACCCGCAAACAAGCCTGCTGTTTGCCATGTTTTGATCTTAGCTGACAACGGCGAGTAAGGGAGAGTGAGTCCAAGAGCGATGTGCAGCATCCCAAACAAATTTGTATGTCCATGCGCGCTCGACAGGAGCATAGTTCGCCATGTGTGAAGCTGCGTTGTATCGCGCAAGTAGGCCTCGGTCAAATCGAATGAAACAAACGCTCCTGCGCACGCGGCAAAAAACAAAACAAAGAATCCAATCGCCATATTCAAAAGGCCAAGTCTTGGCATGACTCTTCCTTGCATAAAGTTTTAGATCAATCCGAAAGCAGCAAGTCCGATGGCGTAAGCCTCTTTTTTCCAGTAGACGATTCCATCAAGCAACTCCCGCGCAGAAACCCATTTCAGGGCTTGAAATTCCCCTTCGGACTGATCGAGATGGGGCTCTTCTCCAGGCTTGAATTCAAGCAGAAACCACTGCTGCTCCTGACCAGCCCACTTTGCCATTCGGCCGTTTGCAAACTCGGCAGGGAATTGATAGCGTATCCATTCCGTGTGGTGACTCTTAATGCTTAAAGCCGAGCTGCCTATCTCTTCGTGAAGTTCGCGAATCACCGCTACGGTAGCGGTTTCCCCTTCGTCGATTCCACCCTGCGGAAGTTGCCACGAGCCCGGTTGATCGGCACGTTCACCGGCCAGAAGTTGGCCTTTGTCATTCCTTATAACCGCTACTACACAAGGTCTATACGGCTTTTCCATCACGTTCCCATCGT
>JAZKGL010000243.1:0-2593 GCA_040385935.1 Bdellovibrionota bacterium | reverse complement strand
AGGAAAGCTCATCATTATTGGTGGGGCCGAAGATAAAAAAGGTTCCATGATCATATTGAAAGAATTCGTGTCCCTTGCGGGAGGATCAAACGCCCGCATCTTGATTATGACAGCGGCGACTGAACACGCGGCTGAGGTTGGCGGAGATTACACAAGAATCTTTCGCGAACTGACCGGTCCCGAGGCCCAGATCGAAACTCTCGATATCGAAACACGCGTTGATGCGAACAAACCCGAATTTCAAAAGCAGATCGAAAACGCCACGGGTGTTTTCTTCACGGGTGGCGATCAATATCGCATCACCCGATTGCTTGGGGGCACCAAGATCGACACCGCGCTTCATTCCTATTTTCATAAGGGATTGATACTTGCGGGAACAAGCGCTGGCGCATCGATGATGTCGAGCATCATGATCATCAATGGTCCGGCTGAGACGACGGCCAAAGTCGGGATGACGAATCTCGGCGCAGGCATGGAATTTCTCCCCGGCGTGATAATCGATCAGCACTTTGCCCAGCGCGGACGAATCAATCGTCTGCTCGCCGCAATCGCTCAGTACCCGCATCACCTGGGTATCGGCATCGATGAGAACACCGCTTTAATAGTCGAAGGTCATTGCTTTCGAACGATAGGCGAAGGTTCGGTAACGATACTCGATGCCGGTGACTTCGGACAGGGGATGTCGCTTCGCGAAGGTGGAACTGAGAATCTTGCCATCTGCGATATCCGGCTTCATCTGCTTTCGTCAGGCCATAGTTTTGACCTAAGACAAAGACGACCGTTCTTTTAAAAAACTTTTTCTACCAAACATTTCTTTATTTTAAGGTTTAATTCGTGAAGATCATCAAGACTCAGGCGATAAGTGGTCCTAACATTTTCAATCACAAATCTATTTCGATCATGACTATTGATCTAGAAGAATATGTTGAAACCGACAGCTCCATGCTTCCGGAGTTCGCTGAGCGCATTCAACGCGATTTGCCCGGACTTGCGAAACATCGTTGTTCACGTGGATACGAAGGCGGATTCATTGAACGCCTCGGTATTGGCACCTACATGGGCCATATCATCGAACATATCGCTCTCGAAATGTCTGAGCCGGCTGGCGCGTCTGTGTCGTATGGCAAGACCGTTTACGGCGGCTCTTATGGGATTTATAAAGTTGTAATCGAATGCGCTTTGCCGACCTTCAGTCGCCATCTGCTTCACTCGGCTTTTCATTATGCGAAGGCCGCGCTTGCGGGCGACGAATTTGATTTGACGAAAGTTTACGCAGACGGTCAGCGCATACTAAATCGTGATGGCCTGGGACCAAGCACCAAAGCGATCGTCACGGCCGCTCAGGCACGCGGAATTCCTTGGGCGCGTATCAATAATCGCGGTCTTGTTCAGTTGGGCCACGGCGAGAAAAGAAAGTTTATTCAAGCGACGCAGAGTTGGAATACGAATTCCATCGCGGTCGATATCTCGTGTAATAAAGCTCTCACGAAAGAATTTTTAACGCGCGCCAGCATTCCGGTACCCTTCGGCCGCGTAGTGGAAACCGAAGATGAAGCGATCGAAGCTTTCCGCGCCATTCGCGGTACGGCTGTGGTAAAACCCCTCGATGGCAATCAAGGCAAAGGCGTGTCGGTGAATCTTACCACCGATGAGCAAGTGCGAGCGGCCTTTCGTATCGCTGAAAGCTACAGTCGCGATGTGATCGTCGAAGAAATGTACGATGGTCATGACTATCGATTGATCGTCGTCGGCGGCAAACTCGTAGCCGCCTCACGCCGCTGTGCTCCGATCGTCCTTGGCGATGGTCTACGAACAGTTCGCGAACTCGTCGAACTCGAAAATCAAAATCCTTTGCGCGGCGATGGCCACGAAAAGCCGATGACTAAGATGCGCCTCGATGAAATCGCGTCGATGAGCCTTGAGAAACAAGGTTTCACGTTTGATAGTCTAGTGCCTTTCGGCAAAACAGTAATCCTTCGCGAGAGCACCAATCTTTCAACAGGTGGCCTTGCGATTGACGTCACGGATGAAGTGCATCCCACTATCAAAACTATCTGTGAACGCGCAGCGGCGGCGATCGGTCTAGATATTTGCGGCGTCGATTTGCTCGCAACCGATATCTCCAAGCCTTTGACTAAGACCAATGGCATCGTGGAACTCAACGCGGCACCTGGCATTCGAATGCATCATTATCCGAGCCAAGGTAAATCGCGTGATGTCGGCGGAGCTATCGTCGATTCGTTATTCCCGACGGCAAACGATGCGCGTATTCCTATCATCTCCATCACAGGAACCAACGGCAAGACGACGACAACTCGTCTGACCGGACACATCATGCAGGCTGCGGGTAAAACCGTGGGCATGACCACGACCGGAGGAATCTGGCTCAACGATAATCAAATCGCAGCCGGTGATACCACAGGTCCACGTTCTGCCCAGACTGTTCTTGGTGATCCAAGCGTTGGCGTTGCGGTACTCGAAACTGCGCGTGGTGGTCTCGGACGTAACGGTCTCGGCTACGATTGGTCAGACGTCGGCATCATCACCAACATCGGCCCTGATCATATCGGTCAGGACGGAATTGAAGATGAAG
>JAZKGL010000242.1:0-6497 GCA_040385935.1 Bdellovibrionota bacterium | reverse complement strand
TCGCTCCCTCTATCCAAAGCGTCATCGCCTTCGGATCAAGAGGTTCGGGAAAGGACCCTCGCTCCTCGAGCACATAAATGGGAGTTGTAGGATTGATAGTCTTGAGTCCGCTTTGCAAACGCTCCAGATTTTTCTTCTGAGCCTTCTCTTGCGCACTCCAGTAATCCACGCTGAATTTGAGTGAATCGGGAATGTTCGGCATGTCATCGGACAGCTGCGGCCAGCAGCGATTGGCGATCACCGCAGTGATCTCCGCTGGGCTGTTTTTTGCGAGTTTTTGACTGAAATCCAGCGCTTCGGAGACGATCAGTTCTTCAGGGACTGTGACAAGAACCACACCCACTTTGGATTTATCGTTTAAGAATCGGCGCACGCGCGTGGTCTCATCGATCACGGGACCGGTCATGCCCGATTGCATGACGGCATCCGGCGTTCGCATCAAACTATCGAAGTGACCCGAAGCAAAGCCATCGAAGATCACGATGTCGAAATTATTTTCTTTATCGAGTTCGACAAAATAAAACAGACGACCGAGCAGAGTCAGCTCGGCAATGCCGGGAAGCATTTGAATGAATGACCGCACGATAGGTTTGGTAAAGACTTTCTCGAACAGCTTGGCAAAACCAAGGTGTTTGATCACAAAGTCTTTAAAATTATCTTGGGCGTTGAGATTGATGACGAAGATACCGGGAGAAAGTTCGCGAAGAGTGTGGCCGATCGGCGGCGATCCGAAGAGCGGCGCGATCTGATCGTGTGCCGTGGATTCCACGAGGCACACTTTCTTACCCATTTTGCGGGCTTCCAACGCAAGGGCACTACTGACGAGAGATTTGCCAATCCCGCCTTTACCCGTGACCATCACGAGTTTTTTCGAAAGAAGCTCGGACTGCAGCATGGGCCCTCATCCATCCAAATTTCGAAGACATGACTCGGATTAAGCCTTAGGTGCGTCGTCGTCTTTTTTGTCGGCGATACGCGGGGCCGCCGTATTCTCTTCTTCTTTGATACCTTTTTTGAAGTTGCGAATGCTCTCACCGATAGCGCCGCCTAATTTAGGCAACTTGCTTCCGCCAAACAAAAGAACAATCACTCCGCCGATTATCAATAACTCGGTCATACCTGGCATCGTCTATCTCCCTTATACTATCGGTCCAGTTAGCTTAACATAGAAACTGCGTCACGACCGACCAAAGTGCTCACTATCATAAGCGCAGTTATCAGCAAATCAAAGATTTAAACAAAACGCCAGCAAACTCGTAAAGCTCACTGAGTCACCAGCGCCGGAACATTCCACGAGGCTGCGACAAAATATCTGGGAACCTGACCTTCAAGTAGGTTCTGTCGTAGAAAATCAACGAAACGCCAACGCTTCTGATCCCAGCTTAAAGTGTCAAAACCCGCTTCGAGTAAAGGCGTAAGGTCAAGCATATCGAGTTTCGAGGAATCGTGAGGCATGATGAAAATGCCGCGTTGACCTTGGCTTGCCTGAACCTTCCAGTAACGAAGCGAGCGATCATTGCCTAAAGTGAGGACAACGGTATCCTGCGGCGTCACTTGATTTTCGCTGCCCAAGAGAAGGGGGCGAGCCGTTCCAAAGTGTCCTGACCAAACGTCCCCAGTCACTCGATGAAGGATACTGAAGCTCAAAGCTATGCCTTCCAAGTTCTCTACCCCAGGGTAAGCTCTTAAATACTTTTCCAGATACTCCTGAACTTCTTCAGGACTCAAATGATCGCGACCACCACCCGCAAAGAGTGTGCGCATGGTGAGAACTTCGTGCCAGAGGATAGCGCTCAGGCCGGAACGCAGCTCTTCGGGTCCGTTGAGTCGGCAGTAAACGATAAGATAACTGCCTTCGCTCAGATTCAAACCGAGATACCAGGAGTTTTCGCGGGCGTTTCTCAGCGTGCCTTGTTCCCAAATATGCAGCCAGTTGCACGGCTCTATGCTGTAGCCGCTGCCGTTGTAATCCAGAAGCGGCATCTCTTCGGGCTTCGTATCGATATGCAGATAGTTGCGCATCCAGATCCCCATCTCCGCGCCGAGAACGTCGAGCGTGTGACGAAGAGCTGTCGAATCCTCATCCTGAAATTTAGCCGAGTCCAAGAACAGCAAGCCGAGGTTTTGATTTCCATAACGAACCGGAACGAGCGTATTCATTATACGGCTGTTGCCCGAACTTTCTTCGGAATCCATTTTAGGAAGTTCGCGTGTTGGATTCGTTGTCGAAGCGTTATCGGAATCGGCCGGTATAATTACCGTGCGATCCATATTCGATTCGGCCTCTTCGCTCGTATCCGATTCCATATTTTGAAACGCGTTTGTGGAATTCCCGTGCGTTGAATTACTTATGTAGGTTGCGTCCTCACGGTATCCCATAGGCTTGGGGGTTGGACGATACGGACTTGAGAACTTTTGACGCCAAGGAGCATCGCCCACCGGGATAGTAAGCGAGGCGCGCAAGTAGAAATAGGGTGCGATATAAGAGATCAAAAGTTGATACTTGTCGGTCGGTGCGCGACCGCGTTCTTCAAAGCTTTTTACATCCTGACTCGTGACGAGATAAATATGTTCGACATCGATACGTGCCCGTATGAGGTCAAACACGGCGCGCCGTGCATCTTCAAGCGAGACGCGATCCGCCCTCAGGCGCGGCAGCAGCGCAAGATGTTGGACGACCAATGAATCAATGACAGGAACTGGCCTAGGCGGCACGTAATTCGGCGAACGGAACTCTTGCGCCTGCTGAACGCCTTGACCAAGGTCTCGACGCATCTTGCGGATCATGCTCGTGACGAGTTCAAGGCCGAGTTTGCGTGCGGATTCATCAGCCATTCCAAAATAATCGGCCCTGAGCATCGCTTTGGTTTGTGCGAGGTGACGACCAAAATACATGTGAACGAGCAGTTCAATCAACGGCTGCTGAGAGATCTTGCTGCGTTTAAGCGCAATATCCAGATAGAGCTTCACCTTTTTGCGACCCAGACGTTCAGCCAGCTTCGACTGAAGGAGCATAGGGACCGCACGCCGTCTGTGACGACGGTGATTCGTGATAACCAGAATCTTTTCCAGTGAAGGAACCACTCTGTCCTGACTCCACAGATCATCGCCGTACTCATAGGAGAAGATGTCTGGGAAGATCGCCAGGAAGAGTAAGATAAAATCTATTTCGTTCGGCAAAAGAAGAGGTGATTCGAGATCGTCCTGAAAGTTTGCAAGGATGAGGTAATAGGCAGTTCGGGCATGTTCGCGTTCACCTGCGGCTAACGATACGATAGCTTCAATCACGCGATAAAAAAGATCCCCGCGACGAAGATGCCGACTCGTGTTCCGCTTTTTAACGAAGCCGCCATAACTCACGATTTGCTCACGCGAGTTCGTAAGGAGAAGCCAAAATAAGTAGATGCTCACAGCTTTGGCGGTTAGCCAGTGTCGAACAGTTAATAGGTTAGGCAATGACTGAAAGAGTTTCGACAGCTCGCGGCCCTGGCCTGAAAAGAGAAAGATTACAATACGGAAAATACGCTCCTGCATGGCCTGCAGCTGAAAATCCTGCGTATCAAGGCTCGATTGCATCAACTCGAGACTGAATCGCGGGTCTTCCAATTTCCCTTGGTATTGATCGACAAGGAGAGTTTGCTGGTAGCTTGCATAGCCGACCATAGCGTCACTGTTCTTTTGTTTTGCGGCTTCGAAGACCATCTCTAAGAATTGATACGCGCGTTTTTGAAAGCCAAGATAACTCAGGATAATCGCGTGATCGGAGATCATGCGCAGCACAAGGTTTTCTGGAAGGCTATGTCGCACGCTCTGATCAAGTATTTCGATATGAAATGCTATGGAAATACGTTTGTCATAGGCCATGCCCGCTTGCTGACCGAGGAGATAAAGTGAAAGCGGGTGAAACTTTTCTTTGCCTGGGTCCGATCGGGTCAACGCGCGTCCGGGTAGGGTTCGATTGATCGGCAGTATCACGCTGGTGGCCATTTGCCAGATAAAACGCAGGTGATTCTTCCAGCCGATGTTGATGCTTGGGAAATCGAGTTTGGCAAAGCTCTGCGCCATCTCTTTAAGGGAGGCGCTGACATTGCCGCTCACGAGGTTGAGATGGGTGATCTTGTAGGCGATGAACGCATACTCGTTCCCACTGATCTTCATCTTTCTTAGATCGCCATAGAGTTTAATCGCTTCGCCGTATTCACGTTGGGCAAACTGGATGTCAGCCAGGGCATGATAGATCGCTTTTTGATTGACCTGCACATGCTTTGAGTGATGGGGAATACGAGGGAGCATCGAACGACTGTTTTCAAAGTACCGTTGCGCGGTCAAAACCGAGTTGATCTCCATCGCCTTTTTACCGGCGCGAAGGTTATACTCCATGGCTTTTTCAAAAAGTATCGGATCGCCGACATGCTTGGTGCGAGCCGCATGGAAGAAATGATGCGCCAAGCCAAAGATATGCTGCGCGCGGTTTCCACCCATACTGGCTTCGATGCGAAGGGCCACGAGTCTGTGCACTTCGCAGCGCATGTCCTCGGGCATACCATCGATCAGAGCTTCACGAATACTGCGGTGCATGAACGAGTAGGTTCGGCTCCCGCTCGTATTGCGATCGGCACTTAGAATAAGCAGGCCCGTGGTCATACCACGATGCAAAACGCGACTGATGCGAGCGGCATCGGCGTTGGGCAAGGCTTCAAGGATATCGGAAGTGAACTGCGTACCGATCACCGAGGCAATTTCAAGAACACGGCGATCGTCCTCGTCCATTTCGCTCAATCGATTGAGAAGCAAATCGATCGAATTGGAACTGACATCGCTACGGTTGATTTCCTCAAACTCGATACGCCAGCGGCCTTGATCATCCAAGCTGAGCATTTCTTCGAAAACAAGGCTTCGATGCAGCTCCAGGAGATAAAGCGGGTTGCCTTGGGTTCGCTGTGTTAAAAAGCTGACAAAGGTCTTATCCGGATTTTTACTAAGGCCGAGAATGGATCGACTGAGTTCGGATATCGATTCATCCCCGAGAGCGTTGACATCGATCTCTTGATAGCGCCGGCGAAGCTTGGCAAACTTCGTTAAAAATGATTGAAATGCCGGGCCGGGCTGAACGCCTACGGTACGGTAGGAAACGATCAGCAAAAAGCGCTGTGAGTTGTTATAGGACATGAATCGGTCGATAAGCTCAAGACTCTTATCATCGGCCCAATGCATATCGTCAAAGAAGAACGCCACGGTTTCCGATTCATTCACCAGGCAGCGAGTGAAATCCGAGAAGGCCTTGGCAAAGTCGGCGAAGTCGCCTTCGCGATTCAAATCGAGTTCGGTCGTGATCGTATCGCTGTTTGCAGCATCATCCATCAGATAGGGTTTTAAACCCTGAACGACTGAGGCCAGCATTTTACCGGTCGGACCCAAAAGTGTTTTCACCTTACGGCGAATCTCTTCGGCTTCGGTCGGCTGAGTTTTCAACACGTGAATCAGGTATTCATTAAAGCCGTTGGCCAAGGCGTTAAAGGGAAGGTTGTTCTCATGACGAGAAAAGCTCGTTGAGATATACCGAATTTTGTTCTTCGCCAAATAACCCCGAAACTCTTTCATAAGCCGGGTTTTACCCGTTCCGCCCGCACCGCGCACGACGACGAGGCGGCTACGACCCGTATCCTTGGCAATAGCGCTGTAATTCGAAACGAGTGTTTCGAAGTCTTCCGTGCGGCCCACCATCGGGATCGATGACGGTAGGATATTTAAGCGATCGTAGCGACCTAGGATGAACCTTTGCTTTCGACTTCGATCACTGTTGATCATCTTCTTAACGCGTTGAAGATCCACGTGAAGACCAAAGGCCGTTTGATAACGATCCTTGGGATGTTTGGCCATCAGCTTCATAACGATATCGTTTACGACATCGGGAATATCCGGGCGAAGGACGGTGAGAGATTCAGCGACGGCCTGTGCATGCTCGCGAGCCAGCTTTTCGCGGGTGCTTCCGGAGAAGGGCGGTTTACCGGCCAGAACTTCATAAAGCATACAGCCGAGCGAATAGAGATCCGCGCGGTGGTCGATCGGAGCATCGAGGAATTTACTGTTCTCCGGTGCCATATAAAGGGGGGTTCCCGCGACATCGGTCGTGGACTGATCATCGGAATAAAGGTCGAGATCGCCCAGTAGAGCGATCCCAAAGTCTAAGACCTTGACGAGCAGACCCCCTTCGGAGTCGTTTGAACGTTCGATGATAATATTTTGCGGCTTGATATCCCGGTGAATAATATTTTTGGCGTGTGTGTACTCGAGTGCCGCAGACACCTGAAGGCCAAGTTCAAAAAAGAAGTCGAGGCGCTTTCGGCCACCCTTGGTCAGCGATTCTTTCAAATCATGACCCTGAGCCACTTCCATAACGATGTAATAACCACCGACCACGGCGGTCCCGTCTGGGGTCTCAGGGCGATAAAGACCAAGTTCATGGAAAGCGATGATATTGGGGTGACGGAGGCGAC
>JAZKGL010000241.1:0-17685 GCA_040385935.1 Bdellovibrionota bacterium | reverse complement strand
GTCTAAACTGCAGACCGCCCCTTTCGAAAACTTATACTCAAGGTGAGATCTTTTCTCATCTTGGTGATCTTTTTGAATCTCAGTTAGAAATACCGTCCTCTGCGCCCTAGCTCATTCCGATAGAAAATTCTTGAGAACGATATAAGTCCCGGACTTAAATAAAATTTAGTCTGAAAAACCAAAGCGTATTTTCAATTTGAAATTACTCTGAGCGTTGGCACGCGAGCTGCAATAAGCGGATTACGGAAATTGCTTCTTACTTACTTCATTCGAAAGGTTTCACAACATGATGTCGACTCTTGCCAAGATTCTCGTTCCTGCTTTGATGACAGTTGCCGCTTCCACTTCTTTCGCAACTGAACTTCCTCCAACTAGCTCAGTCAAAATCAAAAAAATCACAGCAATCGGTTCTGGCTGTAAAACTAGCGACACATACTCGACTAACATCTCTGAAGACGGCCTCGCGTTCACTATCACTTTCTCTGAATTCGCAGCTCAACTCGGTGATGGCATCTCGATCCTTGAAAACCGCAAGAACTGTAGCGTTAACCTTGACCTCCAAGTTCCTAACGGCTGGCAGTTTAGCGTCGCGACTTTCAACTACCGCGGCTACCTCGATATGACTGCAAAAGTTCAAGCTTCGCACACGACAACTTACTTCTTCCAAGGCCAAGACGGTCAAAAGCCTGAAAACACTGGTCGCTTCGAACGCGTTCAGAACGGTCCTGCATCGGGTGAATTCGTTCTGACTGACAAAATCGGTTTGACTTCAGTTTATATCCCGAGCACATGGTCGCCATGTAACGTACAACGCGCTCTTACACTTAACCCTTCGATCAGCCTTCGTAAGCTCCCAGGCGCTTCGAAAACTGAGTCGGCTGTTATGGTCAACGACTCGATCGATGGCGAAATCAAACAAGAATTCGGCCTCGTTTGGCGTAAATGTAAATAAGGTGTCATCAGCCTTTTAGAAAAAAAGAGCGCTTAGGTTTTGGCCTAAGCGCTCTTTAGTTTTCTGAACAGTTCTTGAATCAAAAGTTGTCATGAACCGGCAAAACATTTTGCTCATCGATCCGCGTACTCTCGCGCCAGTCGGCGAAAGGAAAGATTTTGCGTTCGGACGTGTAGGTTAAGTGTAGCCAGAGATTGCGTGAGTAATTCGATAAATCGACGCTAAAGTCATAAAGATGAACAAGTCGTTTTAAAAAGAGGAGCTGCGCACCGAACTGCACAAGCATAATCGCAAGCAGCAGGGGTTGGACGATAAAGTACTGCGCGCAGAAATACACTAGCATGGGCAACGCCCGCTCCCAGGTACTCGGATTTTTCACATTGGTTTTTATTTCTTCAGGTGTCATTTAAATTTTGCCCTCCCTGGATTGTCATCATAGTTAAACTGAAAGATAAGCTGCCCGACCAGAGCTTTATTGATGGGAAACTGAAGTTTCTTGAGCGCTAAGGTCAAACACTCGATCGCCTTTGGACTAGTCAAAGTTCCGCCATTGTAGCGAAGAAGTTGAAAACTTCCATTGCTGCTCGCAATCTTGAAATTGTAGGTCACGGTTCCTCTAAGCCCTAGCGTTAGATCCAGCTGATCCATGTAGCAGCGCCTGAGTTCACCGTCTTGCGCGGATAGCGTCGAAGAAAGAAGTTGACGACTTCCCTGCGTGCCTGTTGAGTTGACTTGATAAATCATTGAAATTTGTCGTGACATGGTAAAAGCTGTGCGCGCCTCACCACTCACGCTAAAATTGTCTTTTGCATCCTTTTGCAGCTGGGCCCCGCCCAAAGTCTTCTGAATTCGGCCACGATAGGCATCGACGACAGCAACGAAGCTTTGATGACTCGCCGTGTGTTCGTAGGCGTTCGGCGCCGAGAGGACTGAAACTTTCAAACCTAATTTTCCAAAGGGACTCAGGCGAACCATACCCATATTGGAAAGGTGTAGATATTTCACGACAGCCTTTGCGGACTGGCCTGCCGCGGTCCATGTGCGTGTGATTCCGGTGTTTTCATTTATGCTTAATTTTTCTACAGAATACTGCCCAGCTGGAATTTTCCAAATCTGCAAAACATCAGCACTGCTTTCGGTCGGCGCTTGACTCAACATGTAGAGTCTGCCCGTTTTCGTATTGCGCAGATTCATAAATACCGAGTTGGTGATCTCTTTGAAACTGCGTGTCTTGCGAAAGCCATCGAGAAAGAAACGCACGTAGACCGCGCCTTCGTTCTCTCCCATATATTCACCGTTCCACGGGTCCAGTGGCGAACTCAAACCCGCCGCATGTCCCTCATCGTGCCCGAGGCCGACGGCTAGAAACGATAGGATGATCCATGTGAGAAGGCATTTCACCGGTTGGACTCATTAGGCGAGAGGTCATAGAGAAAGAAGGAGTCTTCACTCCTTGCTATTCTATAGGAACCTCCAAGGCAGATAATGCCTAGGCTCGATTTTTCCGGGAAACTTGAATGAGCGAGGGATGGTCTTCGTCCGGCCTTGCGAGAAGAGCGCGTTTCTCGCGATAAAATTCGGCAAAGGTATCGTTCAAAATATGGGCGCGCATCGCCTTCATCAAATCGATGTAGTATTTGATGTTGTGATAGGAAAGGAGCTGCCAGCCCAGAGTCTCGTCGGTCTTACGCAGGTGATGTAGGTATGCACGCGAATAAATCTGACAAGTCGGGCACGTGCAGTTTGGATCGAGAGGCGTGTCTTGGAATTTGTAGACGCTTCTCTCAAGCTTGATCATGCCTTGAGATGTATAGGCTTTGCCCTGCTTAGCGTATGCGCTCGGGATAATGCAGTCGAACATATCAACGCCGCGGTGCACTGCTTCGAGCAAATCGATAGGTGTGCCGACACCCATCAGATAGCGAGGCTTGTCTTTAGGCAATGAAGAGGCACTGAGTTCGCAGAAATCTTCGCGCTCCGCTTTGCTTTCACCGACCGCGAGACCACCTATCGCATACCCATCAAAGTTGTGATCGATAAGAAAGGATGCGCTTTGCTTGCGAAGGTCTTCATGGCAAGCGCCTTGGACGATTCCAAATAACGCCTGACGGCTTTCGCCTCGTGCCGCTAAGCTTCGTAGCGCCCAGCGGTGAGTGAGATGCATGGCTTTTTCGGCGATTGCATGAGAAGAGTCACCAGGCACACATTGATCGAGCACCATCATGATATCGCTGCCTATAGAGATCTGCGTGGCGATGCTTTTCTCGGGGCTGAGCAAAATCATCTTGCCATCGGTGTAGCTGCGAAATTCGGCACCCGCTTCCGTCATTTTTCGCGAATGCGGCAGAGAGAAAATTTGAAAGCCACCTGAGTCGGTGAGGACCATACGCTTCCAGTTCATAAAGCGATGAATCCCGCCGATCTTTTCAAAGACCTCAGGGCCTGGTCGCAAAAGCAGATGGTAGGTGTTGGCCAGAAGAATGTCGGCACCGAGTTCTTCCAACTCGTAAGTCTTGATGCCTTTGACAGTCGCTTGTGTGCCGACCGGCATAAATATTGGGGTCTGTACTTCCATGCGATTGGCGCGGATAAGTCCCGCACGGGCGTTGGAGCCCGTAGCTTCTTTTTCTAATTGAAATGACAGGCGATTCAAAGCTTCACTTTCCTTTTGACCGTTAGAGTAGAATGCGTTCGAAGTTCGCGCTGTGCGTCTCGCTCGGTATCCGAGCTGCGTGTAAATCGCTTAGGACACTTTTCAGCTGCTCGGCTGAATATTCGCGAGTCAGAAAATCGATTCTAAAATCGCTGACGCCTTGTTTCATGAGATCTGCTCGGTGCTGGCTGATGGAAAAGGCTTTGGCGCCGAAGACGATAGACTTACAGCTCTCGTGAGCCACGAAGAAACGCTCGCCTTCATCATTTTCGATTTCGAGCGTGCGGTAACCGCAAACGGCCGCCGTGGGACAACCGTTGTGCAAAGCTGTGAGAGAGCATGCTTCGGCGATGAAAAGCGGAGTGTCCTTATAGAGGATAATCTGTGGCCGCAGGGCGCCCTCCGGCCAGTTTACGAGTTTCTCTTTGAGCGACTGGCTATCGTCTTCAATCGAAAGCGCGACGGTATGAACCCCGAGTTCTTCCGTGGCTAGCGCGGCTTCCGTATTTAAAATATACAAAGAAAAATCGCTCGAGATGTCCACGACTTCGCCTGCGAGGTAAGTTTCGAGTAACCTTCGAGCCCCGATGTTCCCGATCTCGTATCGACTGCCGCCCGCGTCTTTAAAAGCGATGACCCACGCTTTTAACAAAGGCTCATCCCAGGCTCGAAGTACAGTTGGGAAGGCAAGACGAATATTCGCTCCTTCTCGCTTGTCAAAGAGAGATTGAAAAACTTCTTTGGGACTAAGCTTGCCAAGGAAGGCTCGTTTGGGCTCAAAAATGATTTCGCTTAAAGCAAAACCAGGATTTTGTGCTGCAAAGTCTTTTATGGCGTCAAGGTATTCGAGTCGATCGATTTTAATTGCGAAAGCCGCGTGAGTGGCTGCCGGCAACTCACGACGCTTATGGGTAAGTGTGTCTAAGCTGGATTGAATAGACTCATCTTTGACTCGTTGTATCGCCTGAGGAAGCGCAGCATTAAGCTTTTGCTTTAGTTCTTTTAAAACACTGCGCGGGACAAAGGCTTCGCCATCGCCTTGAAAGCTCACGTGGCAATCACACGCCGCATCGCCAAGGATCGTAAAATTATCTAAGATATCGGCCGCAAGATTTGGTTTCTTAGCTGTCTGATAGTCGAGCTGCACCGTTTCTGCGAGGATGTGAGTGCCTGCGAGGGTGGCTTCAACAGAGAGGACTAGAGTTTCGTCACTGCGAACAGCTTGGAATTTTAGATCGATGGAAAGAAGCGGACGCAGACGCGCGTCAGCGGGAGCCTTGATCAAGTTCTCTGTATGGCGTTTTAATTCGTTGGAACGAATTTTATAAACCTTGTCGCCAATCTTCGGCAGCTCGATTTCGGCAGGCAGCTCAATCTCTACGCGCGTATTCGCATTGGTCTCGTTCATGCGCCGACCACGGATCGCGAATTCGCGTAGAGAGAACTGGCTCACGTTATTGCGATATTTGTTTTGTGCGCCCTTAAGCGAACCTTTGACCTTCTCACCATGCTGAGGCTTTGAATGAAAGAGGTCTTCAGTCGAATCGATACGAAGGCCATCAAATCGTTCGAGTGGAACTGTGCTCAAAAGCTCAATCGTGCGATCACGAACCTTTTCGATCTGACCAATCAGGACGCCCTTGTGAGTCGGGTTGTTCAGATCGATCACATTTTCATGATACCGACCGTTGACGAAGAGCGAAGTCATATCGCGATGAAAGCTAAAAGACATATCATGCTGATAGTCGCGCACTATGCTGCGTCCACCAGGAGCTGTTTCTCGACCGAAGATTCGGTTGAGTTCTTGCCGATACAGGCCGACCGAAGTTGCAACGTACTGCGCATCCTTTTTCCGGCCTTCGATTTTCAACGTGTGAATATTCGCCTCAACAAGTTTGCCCAGATCTTTGCTCGTGTTGAGATCTTTCATGCTGAAGAGAAAGCCGTGGCCCGGTTCATTGAGAATTCTATACGGCTTACGGCAGGTGTAGGCGCATTCGCCTCGATTGCCGCTGCGCGCGTCTTCGGCGCCACTGAAGAAACAAAGGCCGCTGTAACTGTAGCAAAGACTGCCGTGACAGAAGGCTTCGATTTCAACGTCCAGCCCTTCGACGGCTGTTTGAATACGGCGAAGTTCTTGAGCCGTGAGTTCGCGTGCGACCACGACACGTTTAAAACCAAATTCCATCGCGGCTAAAACGCCAGCGAGGTTATGCACAGCGAGTTGAGTGGATGCATGCAGACGAAGCGAGGGGAAGTTCTTGCGGATAAATCGCGCGACGCCCAGATCTTGCACGATCACCGCATGGATACCGATCCACTGAAGTTCGGCGAGTTCTAGCCTTAGTCTTGGCAGCTCAGATTCTTTTAAAAGAATATTGAGCGTCACGAGTATTTTCATTCCGTAGCGACGCGCGAGAGGCGCAAGTTCTTTAAGGTCATCGAGAGTAAAGTTCTCAGCGCGCCCACGAGCATTAAATTGTTTCAAACCAAGAAAGACGGCATCGGCGCCTGACTGCAGAGCGGCAAAGAATTGCTCGCGACCCCCGGCTGGTGCCAGAATTTCGGGCACGCGGAGGTTTCCGACGTTTAGGATCTTAGGGTTTACCGTAGGTGTTGCACTGGATTGCATGCTGTTTTCCCCGGGAAATCTCGTGGGTTCAAGGTCGCAAGTGATATCACAATCCGGCGGGGATTGCCTTAATTTAATCAAATCCTTTCAAACATATGATATCACTGATAAAAAGCAGGAAGTCTAAAGAGTGCCCTCTAGGAATTAGCGAGTACCTTTTCGTATAAGGGATTTTGAATACTAAGGAGGTCTCTAGTCGTGAAAATTTTCAGTAGTGTGCTCGTACTCGCGCTAGGCTTGAATTTTGTAGGCTGTAAGAAAGACGATGAAGAAGATATTCTGACTCCCGACGGCCAAAACGCTCAGGATCAGATTTTCACAGAAAACCTGGATCCGGCTAAACCTTTACTCGTGGTCTATGGCGATAGCCTTTCGACTGGAGTTCTTGCCAACACAACACTCGGTAAAAACCCAGATAATTCGCTCGCGCTTCAACTCGTCGATTATTTGAAAGAGCAGGAATACAACGCAACCGGCTTTCAATCCAATCTTTCGAACAGCGATCTCGCGGCTTCTTCAACTAAAGAGCCTTATGGACTTCGTGCCACAATCGGCACTCAAGCAGGCGTCACGCCAGCCGAAGTCGGTATCATCAGTTTTGCGAAATTCGGTGCGAAAGCCCGCGATTTGCCGGCTATGTTCAACCGCTGGACAGTTGAGAACGCAAACACGATTCAGAAAAAGCCAGACGATATCTTCATCATGCTAGGCGGCAACGACTTTTGCTCAGAGATGACGGTTGAAGAGATCCTCTCTGTCTATAACGAGCAGACGACTGCTATCTATAATGATTCGCCGTCTTCGCGCATCATCATTGCGCCTTCGCCTCCTATCGATCAGCTTCCCGCTATCGACTTCACTTACGGTCCGGCTTTGCAGGGCATTACGGGCGAAGAACTCAGCTGTCGTAAATTCCGCGACAACCTTTGCAAACGCGTGAACGGTGATCCAGCGGAAGTGAAAGCACGAATTGCGGCAATCAACGCAGGTATTCAGGCCCAGTCGGAAGCTTTGAAAGCGAAAGGCGCAAAGGTCGTCTTTGTTGACGGGATCTTGACTTGGCAGCTTAAACCAGAAGAATTCGCAGTCGATTGTTTCCACCCAAGCGCTCTCGGCCAGCAGACGATCGGTAATCTTGTGAAAGAAGCCATGAGCCGCTAATTAGACTACAAAATAAAAAAAAGGCGTTCGAATCATCGAACGCCTTTTTTATTCTTTAAACTTTCTTCTCTTCGTGAAGATCTTTGTTCTTTAATGCGTCAGCCTTAAAAGGATCGTGATCTTCGTCACGGTTTTGAGGAGGAAGATGCCCCTCATGATAAGCCTCGCGAGTCGTCTGTTCCACTTCATCCGGAGGCATTGCACTTTGCGATTGAGCCGGAGGCGGCTGTATCAATCGGCCATCGGCCGTATGAGTCGGATCGGTGTGATCAGGAGCATTTAATGCGGGTTTGGAGGAATCGGAATGATCAGCGTCGATAATATTGGCGAGATTGGTCGTAGCCTGAATCTCTCTTTGCAGCTCGCGAATACGTTCGAGTTCGAGGTCGCGTTCGGCTTGATGAATCGCTTGATCGAATCCACTCTTCACATCGTTGGCATGGCGCTTGGCCTGTACATAGAATCGCCCGAATTTCTTCAGCACTCCGGGAAGCTTGTCGGGGCCAACAAAAATTATGGCTATAAGAGCGATAATGATGGCTTCCATCGGACCTATTCCAAACATCTCAGTCCCCTCTCACACATGAACTTGCAGAGAATTATCTTACACCGATCTCGGGTCTTTTGTCTAAACTTCAGCCAAAGACCGAAAGTAAGGCTTTCTGAGGATCGGCAAACTTCTTAATACCATCTGTCATCAAAAACTCTTCGAGCTTTTGAAAGTCGACATGCTTGTCGATCGCATCGAGGATGTCCTTGGATGGCAAGTCACCGATCGATGACTTGAAGACCTGACCACTGGCTTCAACGGCTTCGTTGGTTTCCGGTGGATTGGTCTCGATGTCGCTACCGGCAAAGGCTGCCACATACTTATACTTCGGATCATTGGGTTTTTTGGTGCCCGTGCTGGCAAAGATCATCTCCTGCTCGAGGGGAAGATTCTTCTTTTGCCAGAAGTCTTTGTTCTTCTTCCAGATGCGCTTAGCATTCACAATTCCAACCCAGCCTTGTGCTTTGGCCGGTAGGGATTTGACCTGATCGTCTGTATAGACATCAAGGCGCGAGACAAAGATGGAGTAAACGCTTTTGAACTTACTCACGTTTTTATTGCGTTCGAGTCCTTTGACTACAGCATCACGGGCGGCGAGATACTGCCGCTCGGAAAAGATCAGCGTGATGTTGAGATTCACGCCTGCTGCAGTGAGTTCGGTGAGAGCCTCGATGCCGGCTGGCGTGGCCGGAACTTTGATCAGACGGTTGGGATGACCTTTGGCCCACTTGGTTCCGAGTTCGATGTACTTAGCCACGCGCTCCGCGTGAGGAATATTTGCAGCCGGATCTTCGATCAAAGGATCGACTTCAAAGCTCACGTAACCATCGTTGCCTTTCGTCGCTTCATAAATAGGTAGGAAAACCTGTTCGGCTGCGCTGACGATTTGATCGGTGAGGAGCCAAGCGAGTTCTTCGCCTTTTTTGCCTTTGGCTTTAAGAGCGTCGATGTCTTTATCGAATTTTCCTGACTTCACCAAATTCGCAACGATGATGGGATTCGATGTTGCGCCAGTCGCTCCCTGCGATTTGCTCAGAGCGACAAGACCCGGATCGATTGAATCGAGCCAAAGTTTGGTTCCGGATTTTACGAGAGATAAAAGTGGGGAAGTCATAGAAGTGAGATCCTTTCCTCAGGTCGTAGGGGATGCTAACACAAGGTTTACGTCAAGAAAAAGGCGCTTTCAGTTGCGCCACGCTTTTAGCCATTCATTCACGCGAGATTCAGGGTCAGCAGATGATGTTATGTCAGAGATGACGGCGATTCCGTCGGCGCCTTCCGCAATCAGTGGTTCAGCATGTTCTCTTTTCAACCCGCCGATCGCCACAACTGGGATACCGCCAAGCCTTTTTACCCACGTACCGACCTTTTCTATCCCTTGTGGTCCGAATCGCATCGATTTGCAGGTTGTTTCGAAAACTGGACCTAATGCGATGTAGGAAGGATTCAGCGCTTTGGCGCGTGCGGCTTCTTCAATCGAATGTGTGCTGATACCCAAACGGATTTGGGCATGGGCTAGTTGAGCGAGATCCACAGGGCTTAATGCATCAAGATCTTCCTGGCCCAAATGCAGGCCGAAGGTCTGGTGGGTAATGGCCGCTTGCCAATCATCATTGAGGAAAAAGTTTGAACCCGATCTCTCGCAAGCCGACTTTGCTTTGCGAATTTCATCGTGCAAAGCCTCGCCGCTGAAGTCTTTTGCTCTGAGCTGAAGAGTCGGAACCTTGGCCCGAGCGAGTCGATCGATCCACTCAGCATCAGGCGCGACTACGTAGAAACCTAAGGCTCTAGGCATTTTAGGAAATTGCACTTCGAATGGTTCATCATAAAAAAGCGGACTGAACGGAGGAGCTGTGTGTAGTGAAGGAAGATGATTGGAACCTTTCGCATGCGCTTGCCGGATGGCGGCTTGGACGTACGAATGGGCAAGGACTACTGAGTCTCGCAAATCGTGACCTTCAGCAAGGCTGCAGGCAATTGCGCTGCTTAGTGTGCAGCCCGTTCCACGATAGCTACCTTCGACTCGCCTGGCTTCGAGAATAAAGCTGCGTTGGCCGTCATCAAAGAAGTCAAACAGTTTATCGCTTTCAGCATGACCGCCTTTGATGAGCACGGCTTTCAATCCCTGCCGACGAAGATCGGCCGCTGCTCGGCGAACGTCAGCAAGTGTCTCGATAGAAAAGCCGACAAGTTTTTCGGCCTCAGGACGATTCGGTGTGAGCAAAGAAATCTTCGGCCACAAATATTCTTTCAGTGCCGAAATAATTTCTGAGGAAACAAAACTTTTGCCACTGCTCGATGCAAACACAGGATCGACTATGAGAGGGCAATCAAATGTTTGTTCCGCAATGAATCGAACCGAGCCTTCGTCCACGAGCAGCCCGACTTTAACCGCAGCGGGAGTTTCTTGATCATAAAGTGCACGAAGCTGATTCGTGAGCCAGTCCAGCGATGGTGTCTGAGCCGCATAGAATTTTCGATCGTTTTGTGAAGTGTCGCTGGTCAAAATCGTGCGCAGGGAAGCACCAAAAGAAGCAGCAACTCGAATATCCGCATGTACGCCTGCCCCACCAAACGGGTCATGGCCCGCGAGTACCCAAACAGATTTCATAGCGTTTGCTCATGATGCCAAAAAGGAAGTCCAACTGTGGGCGATGAGGCATGAGCACGGCTAGAGGACTCCATCAAACCACTTTCATAGGCGATGCGTCCGGCTTCGACACCGGCTTTGAAAGCGCGGGCCATCCCGATAGGATCACGGGCCAATGCCACGGCTGTATTCAAAAGCACAGCATCAAATCCGAGTTCAAGAGCATGAGCAGCGTGGGACGGAGCGCCGATTCCCGCATCCACTATGAGCGTTAATTCAGGCAGTCGTCGTCGCAAAGTTTTCAGCGACTCAATGTTTCGCAGGCCTTGTCCGCTTCCAATGGGAGCGCCCCAAGGCATGATAATTCTGCAGCCCACATCACGAAGCCTCTGAGCCACGATCAAATCATCGGTGGTGTAAGGAAAAACTTCGAAGCCGTCGTGAATTAATATTCGTGCTGCTTCCACTGTCGCAAACGGATCAGGCTGAAGCGTATCGTCGTTGCCAATGACTTCGAGTTTGATCCAGTTCGTGCCAAACAATTCCCGAGCCATCTGCGCAGTAATTACAGCTTCTTTCACCGAGTGACAACCCGCGGTGTTGGGCAGAATGTGCGCCCCGCTCTCGCGCAGGTAGTCCCAAAATCGTCCGTTCGCGTTTTCCATAGCGGATTCGCGACGAAGGGAAACGGTAATCACATCACTTCCCGAGGCCGTAATCGACTCCTGAAGAACAGACGGGCTAGGAAATCTCGCGGTTCCGAGTAGGAGCCGGCTGTTCACTTTTTTATCGGCAAGAGTCCACATATCAACCTCCCGCCATCGGCGCGAGGATTTCGACTTCATCAGAGGATTGAATTTGATGGGTGCCGTAATTCTTGCGAAGCACGCACTGGGAATTCACAGCGACCGCAACAAAATGATCTTTATAACCCAGCTCACTGAGGAGCTGATCGATGCTCAAAGTTTGATGAAACGCCCTCGGCTTGCCATTTATCTTCACTTCAATTTGACTTTGCATATTCAGCCTCGCACAAAACTAAAAATCTGTTCGGCGTATTCAACCGTTTCATCTTCAAGGAAATTTTTAAACGCACGCGCAAGAACCGGCGACAGCAAAAAGCCATGGCGGTAAAGACCATTGATCGACACGAGACCCGCTTCAAAGCTGATGCGCGGCGCGTTGTTTTTAAAAGCCGGGCGAATACCGTGTAGAACTTCCAGGATACTCGCTTCACCAAACCCCGAATGCACCGAGTAAGCGGCCGATAGAAGTTCAAGGGACGAACGCACCGTCACAGGTGATTCGCTCGCCGACTCTATGCTCGTCGCGCCGATGTAAAATTGATTGTTCGCACGCGGCACGATATAGACGGCGTAACGCGGATGCATCAGGCGGACAGGTCGTGAAATCCCCACATCCGGGGCATGGACGAGAAAGGCTTCACCGCGAACGCCGCGAAGATCAGCCGTATCCGAAGCGGCTCCAATGCCGCGACAATCGACCACGATATCGTAAAGCAAAGAGCCTTTCGCCGTCTCCACCACATAGGGCCGAAGCTCTTGAACAATCTCACCGAAAAGAAAACGCACGCCATCGGCTTCCAGCTGACTTGCCAGAAGAGGTATCAGTTGACGGTTATCGATGTGCCCCTCTTTCGGCAAATACACACCGCGGTTAAACGTCTGACCCAGTTCAGGCTCTAGATCAGCCACCTGAATCCAACTGACTTCGCTTTCCAAACTATGATGAAAAATCCGTCTCGTCGCATTTTCAAAATGCGGAATGTCACGCTGATGACTTAAAAACAAAGTGCCATTGGTTTTGAAGAATATCGGCGCTGGTAACTCATCGATAATCTCCTGCCAAAGAGAAAGCGACTGCACACCGAGTTTAAAAATCAATTCATCCGCTGATTCAAGCTCAGAAAATGGGGCGAGCATGCCGCCCGCGGCAAAGCTCGTCGATCGACGGTATTCTAGCTGCGGGAGCTTCTCATAGACGGTCACGCGCCAACCGAGCGAGAGGAGTTCTCGCGCGGTGAGTAGGCCCATGATTCCTGCTCCGACGATCGCGGCGTGTTTGGTCAAACCGTGGCCTCTTCCGCTTTGGCTATACTCTGCGAAATACGCATCGAACAGAACGAAGGTCCACACATCGAGCAGAAATGAGCTGACTTGTGGCGATCCTTCGGCAAAGTCTCGTCATGGTATTTGCGCGCGGTATCCGGGTCGAGAGAAAGGTTAAACTGATCCTCCCAGCGGAAAGAGAAGCGGGCGCGAGACAGAGCATCATCACGAAGTCTTGCTGCGGGATGGCCTTTGGCAAGATCGGCCGCGTGGGCTGCGATCTTGTAAGCGATCATGCCTTGTTTTACGTCTTCGCGATTCGGCAGGCCAAGGTGTTCTTTAGGTGTTACATAACAAAGCATCGCGGTACCGAACCAACCGATCATTGCGGCGCCGATAGCACTCGTAATATGGTCATAGCCAGGCGCAAAGTCAGTTGTGAGAGGGCCTAGCGTGTAGAAAGGAGCCTCGTGACATTCTTCAAGCTGCTTCGTCATATTTTCTTGAATCATATGCAAAGGCACATGACCAGGACCCTCGATCATCACCTGAACATCTTGCTCCCAAGCGATTTTCGTTAGCTCACCCAAAGTTTTGAGTTCGGCGAACTGGGCCGCATCGTTAGCGTCGGCAATCGACCCAGGACGAAGGCCATCACCCAAACTAAAGGTGATGTCGTAGGCCGCCATGATTTCGCAAATCTCTTCGAAATGCGTATAAAGAAAGTTTTCTTGCTTATGGTACTGACACCATTGAGCCATGATCGATCCACCGCGCGAGACGATGCCGGTCACACGATCTTTGGTCAGAGCTACGTAATCTTTCAAAACTCCAGCATGTATCGTGAAATAATCCACGCCTTGCTCAGCTTGCTCAATCAAGGTCTCGCGGAAAATGGGCCAACCGAAATCTTCGATCCTGCCATTCACTTTCTCGAAAGCCTGATAAAGAGGAACCGTTCCGATGGGCACCGGAGAGTTCCGTAATATCCATTCACGCGTGGCATGAATGTTTTTGCCAGTGGATAGATCCATGACCGTGTCTGCGCCCCAGCGTGCCGACCAAACGAGTTTCTCAACTTCTTCTTCGATGGTTGAGCTGATAGCGGAGTTGCCGATGTTAGCGTTGACCTTCACAAGGAAATTGCGGCCGATGATCATAGGCTCAGATTCCGGGTGATTGATATTCGCCGGAATGATCGCCCGACCTCTGGCTACTTCGTCCCGCACAAACTCAGGCGTGATGCTCTCAGGCATCGGGGCTCCGAAGTTATTGCCGCGAAGACGGGTGGCTCTTTCCTTCTCAACTGGCGTGAGTTCTGCCTGCGAGCGAAGGATGGCGCGTTCTTGATTTTCGCGAATCGCAATATATTCCATCTCGGGTGTGATGATGCCGCGTCGCGCATAGTGAAGCTGAGTGACGTTTTTCCCCGGCTTTGCGCGGCGAGGCTTGTGACTATCAAAGGGCAAACTGCCAACAGCCTCGATCAGTTTAAGATACTGCGTGGTGTTGTGTTCGGCCGTGTCTTCTCGATTCAAAATCCACGACTCACGAAGGCGCGGAATCCCCTTAGTCACATCGAGCTGAAGATCAGGGTCCGTATAAGGCCCGGACGTGTCATAGAGATGAAGGGAGGCGTATGAGCCGTCGGCCAGCTTCTCTTTAAGCTGGACGCGCTTCATCGGGACACGAATGTCTTTATGGATCGTGCCATGCACGTAAACTTTTTGAAAAGTGGAGGGCTCTAGTGAATCTGACATGACGACTCCTCTACCGATCACCGGTACTGGGAAAAAAGGAGCATCCTTTCGCACTTCCTACGCTGGTATGACCCAGTTCAGGTTCTAGAGTTAGATGACTGTGCTCCTGGCCAATCATCCTCTCAGCCTATAAAAAGGCACCCCTGGCGAAACATCTGGGTTTTAACACAGCTATCCGGTGATTTTAAGTGAGAATATTGTCGTGGGCGCTTCTCTGCGAACAGAAACGCGGGCTAATCCCGAAGGATAGCCCGCGCTTTAGTCATTGAGGGATGGATAGATTTCAAAAAAATCAGAGCGCGAAATCGGCGCCGAGGAGAAGAGTCTGCTCACCAACGATTAGCAGATCAGCTTTCAGAGCTACATAGTTGCTCAGATTGTATGCGACACCGAGGCGAAGATTCAGACGATCATCGCGATCGGCATCGAAGTCACCGTTGGAGAATTCCACTTCGCCATCGGAAACAAGAACGAATTCAAGTCCACCGTAAAGATCAAAGCCATCCACCGAGTGCATAAAGAGTGCGCCGCCTTTAAGCTCGGTCACTGTGAAATCTACGTCCTGATCCCCTAGCTCAAAACCAAAGCGGTCATGAGAAATTGTTCCTGTCACAATGATTTTGTTATTGTTGAAACGATGAGCCTCAAACGCGGCATCTACGAACAGGCGAAAGCCCTGACCGTCATCGGCCTGATCATTGGTGCCCGCTTCACCATCAATCATTAAGCCAAATCCACCGCCGATGGAAAAGCGTGGAGTAACGCTGGCCTTGTAACCCGCGACTAAAATAGTACCTTCGACGTCAAGCGTGTCATCCGAAAAATCTGCATCATAACCTGTATCTTGAAGCAATAGCCCACCGGTAAACCGATTGCCGCCTGTCAGCGAAGTGTTTGCCTGCGCGCTACCGACAGAAAAGAGAGCAAGGGCTGCCATCGCATAAGTCCAAAGTTTCATGAGGTCTCCTGATTTCAATTCAAGCTTTTTGCAGTAAATAGAATTTGGTTCTAGTCATTTTTCGCTCGGGACGCCATAGCAAAAATTGGTCTTTAGGCGTCGGAGTCACGCAATCGATCCATCACGGAACGGTCTTCGAGCGTCGACATATCGCCCTTCGTAGCATTGCCGGCAGCGATGTCACGGAGGAGTCGCCGCATGATTTTACCGGATCGGGTCTTTGGCAGCGAGTCGGTAAAACGAAGGTCATCAGGACGGGCCAGAGCACCGATTTGTTTGGCTACATATTTTATCAGTTCATCTTTTAAGCTATCACTCGCCGCTACGGAGGCTGTCAGCGTAACAAAAGCGACTATACCCTCGCCTTTGATCGCATCGGGGCGGCCAACCACGGCTGCTTCTGCGACGGCCTCGTGACTGACGAGTGCGCTTTCGATTTCCATCGTGGATAATCGATGACCGGAAACGTTTAAGACATCATCGATGCGGCCCATGATCCAGAAGTTGCCGTCTTTATCTTTCCGCGCACCGTCGCCGGTAAAATACATACCCGGAATCTGCGACCAGTACTGCTCTTCAAATCGTTTATCGTCGCCATAAATGGTTCGCACCATAGACGGCCATGGTTTCTTGATGACGAGAAATCCTCCCTGTTCGGCGGCCACATCTTGCCCTTGTTCATCTACGACTGCGGCTTCGATTCCAAAAAAGGGCACAGTCGCCGTCCCAGGCGTTGTCGAGACTGCACCGGGCAATGGCGCAATCATGATCGCTCCGGTCTCCGTCTGCCACCACGTGTCAACGATAGGGCAACGGCTTTTGCCGATCATCTCGTGGTACCACATCCAGGCTTCGGGATTGATAGGTTCACCGACAGTACCTAAGACACGAAGGGAAGATAAGCTAAATGGCTTCACATGCTCGTCACCCCATTTGATGAAGGAACGAATCGCAGTCGGTGCGGTGTAGAAGATAGAGACCTTGTGCCGATCGATGATCTCCCAAAAACGCGAAGGCGTCGGCGTGTTGGGTGCGCCTTCATACATAAGAACCGTCGAGCCATTGATCAGTGGGCCATAGATCACATACGAATGGCCGGTGATCCAACCAACATCGGCGGTGCACCAGTAAACATCGTCGGGCTTATGATCAAAAATCATATCGAAAGTGTAAGCTGCTCCCAGAAGATAACCGCCAGTCGTGTGGAGTATGCCCTTGGGTTTGCCCGTGCTCCCCGAGGTGTAGAGCAAAAACAAGGGGTGCTCGCTCTCGACCGAGACAGGCGTACACTCTTTCGATTGTTTGGCGATCAATTCCTTCCAATCGTAATCGCGATCCTTCTTCAAGCTGTAAGATGGAATCTCGCCATCCTTTAAATGCTTTTTCAAAAGAACTTTTTTAAGATTAGGGGATAGGGCTACGGCCTGATCCACATTTTCCTTAAGGTTGAGCACAGCCCCTCGGCGATAGCCGCCATCAGCCGTGATAAGAAGTGCAGAACCCGAATCATTGATGCGACCTGAAAGAGCCTCCGCACTGAAACCGCCAAAGACCACGTTATGCATGATGCCAAGTCTTGCACAAGCGAGGACCGAAAAGATGAGTTCCGGTATCATCGGCATGTAAATCGTTGCGCGATCACCGGTCTTGATGCCGAGCGCTTTGAGTCCGTTGGCTGTTTTTGAAACTTCAGATAGAAGTTCAGCATACGTGTAACGAATAATTTCGCCCGGTTCGGCTTCCCAGATCAGAGCCGTCTTCTGACCGAGACCTTTGGCAATATTTTGATCGAGACATTGAACGCTCGCATTGAGCATGCCGTCACTGAACCAGCGAGCATGCGGACTCTTCCACTCAAGGACTTGGGTGAAGGGTTTATCCCACTTCAAATACGCTTTGGCCTTTTCGGCCCAAAACGCATCGGGATTATCGCGCACTTGCTTTTGCACGGCTTCATATTCGGCCATCGATTTGACTTTAGCTTTGGATTGAAAATCCTTGGGCGGAGCAAAGCGACGTTCTTCTTGCAGGACGCTCGTAATATTTTCCTGACTCATAAGTTTTTTTCCCCTGCATTTCGTCAGTTGAATGAGCTATGGCAAACGTAGATGAATCTGTTCTCTTCGTAGCACAATTGGTGCGATTATGATATCCCCTTGATCCAGGGAGGACTCAGAATATGAGCGAAGTTTTAGTGTCGGGGATACTTGATTTTTGGTTTGGACCTTTGAATGCGGAAGGCATGCCGGAGAAGAAAGAAAAGCAGGCGGGCTGGTTTAAAAAAGATCCTGAGTTTGATCAACGGATACAAAAGCAATATGGCAATCTGATGGAGATGGCGCCTATGGGTGCCTATGACC
>JAZKGL010000240.1:0-8641 GCA_040385935.1 Bdellovibrionota bacterium | reverse complement strand
CGTTTGTCGCTCTTCTTGGAACGTTCCTGGCGTCAGGATCGGCGGCGGTATTTAATCACCTAGTCGATCAAGATATAGACCAGCACATGAAACGGACGCGCACGCGCCCGATTCCTGCCGGTAAGATATCGACGGCTAAAGCCGCGACGTTTGCCGTTGCCATGGCTCTACTCTCATTCGTACTTCTTTATCGCTACGCGACACCCCTAGCCGCCTGGCTTGGCGTCGCCGCAAACTTCTTTTACGTCGTGATCTACACCATGTATTTGAAGCGCCGCACGGTGCAGAACATTGTTTTGGGGGGCGCTGCCGGCTGCGTAGGCCCACTGATCGGTTGGGCAGCGATGACCGGAACCATCGAGTGGCCAGCTTGGGTACTCTTTGGAATCATATTCTTTTGGACACCGCCTCACTTCTGGTCGCTTGCGATCAAGTACAAAGATGATTATGCGCGGGCCAACATTCCTATGCTTCCCACTGTCAAAGGTTTGGAAGTCACTCGTACGCAAATATTCTATTACACCTTGCTCTTGATCCCGACCGTCTTCGCGCTTTCCTTCTTTGGAGCGGCGGGCTGGATTTATTCAGTGCTTGCTGGTGGGCTTACGCTTTATTTTGTGTGGCTGGCCTTTAAGCTTTATCGCACCAAAGAAAACGCTCGGGCGATGCCACTCTTCTTTTATTCCTGCTTTTATCTCTTCGGTGTTTTCGGTGCGCTCACGATTGATCGCATCGTCACGCTTATGAACGGATGAGTTCCATAACCCTCGTCACAGCAACGAGTTTTATGCGCAGCGCGAGTCTTCGCGCTGAGCTTGAAGAGGGTTTGCGTGATCTGCCGGGCTCCGTTCAAGCCCATTATCTCGATCTTCGAGAAATCTCTGCCCGAACCTTGTTGATGGATCCCCTCTTTGCCGCTCGGGTGACGAGCTGGCTTGTCGGTGGTGAAGCGGTGGGTGAGGCTGAACTCGAGGGCTTACCAAATCTGAAACGCGTATCGAAATACGGGGTCGGTCTCGACAATATCGACTTTAAGGCCTGTCAGGCGCGAGGCGTGTCCGTTCATTTTGAAGCCGGCGTGAACTCCATGGCTGTGGCCGAGCACACGCTGGGCCTTATCATCGGCATGATGCGTAATATTAATAATAATTCTAATAAGTTAAGATTGGGCGTCTGGAATAAAGACGGTGGCCGGGGGCTTTCGGGCATGAAAGTCGGCCTGGTAGGTCTTGGTCATGTGGGCTCTAAGGTTGCAGGTCTACTCAAAATGCTCGGAGCGGACATAACCTACACCGAACTCGAAGATAAATTCGTCGAAGAAAAAAGCCTAAATATTAGGCGACTTAGCTTTGATGATCTATTATCATCGAACGAACTCTTGAGTTTTCACGTTCCCCTTACCGATCAGACTTATAAGATGATGAACGAGAGGGCCTTTCAGAAAGCTAGGGACGGCCTCTATCTCGTGAATACCAGCCGCGGACAGGTGATCGACGAGAAAGCGCTTAAAATTGCGCTAAAGTCAGGAAAAGTTCGGGGCGCTGCACTCGATGTCTTCGAAAATGAGCCACTTCATGATAAAGAATTGGCCGAGTCAGAGAAGCTGATAGGAACTCCCCATACCGCCGGCAACAGCGAACAAGCTGTGAAAGCTATGGGCCAAGCAGCGATCCGAGGCATCCTCTCGCACTATAAAATACTTGGGCCTTAAGAAAGGACTCATTCGTCATGATAGATCAAATCAAAGAAATCATAGCGACCGACATCAACCCGATGCTTGAACTTCATGCCGGTGGCTGTGAGCTTTTAGACGTCGATGATGGAATCGTGACACTTCGCCTCTTCGGTGGTTGCTCCGGTTGCCCCTCATCACAGATCACCCTTTTCAACGGTATCGTTCCGATTTTAAAAGACAAAATCCCTGAGATTCGAGACGTAGTTCTAGGCTAAATCCTTCTGGCCTGGTAGTTGCACTTTCCTTGGATAACCCCGGGCTAAGGCTTTGGGTTTCAACCTGGAAAGGAAGCTCCCATGGCCGCCGTAATCATTGAATGTCCGATTGATCCGGAAACGCTACTTTCCATTCGCGAGCTTCGCCAGCTCCGCCTTGAAATTCTCAAAAACCAGCTCTCAGATATTGATTATGTGATGAATCGACTGCTCATTCAGGGCGCGATTCCCTATGGAGAAGAGGACGCCTACCGCGATGCGGTACTGGCTGACCTCTCCGCTCAATGTCGTCTTATGGAAAGCCGCATTGAGGCCACGGAAACGGTTTACTCAGACGAGTTGGAACTCTATTACGAGATCATGAGCGAGGCTCAATAACCCTCATCCTCGTCATCGACATGCCTTTTGACCTCTTGATCGGAATCACTGTTTTCCGGTTTTAAAGGAATGCGATAACCCTCATCAGCCCACTGCGCGATATCCATCGTGCGGCAACGGTCTGAACAAAATGGGCGATCGGGATTGGTTGCATCGTAGCGAGTGCTTTTACCACAGCTGGGGCAACGAACAATTCGAGCCGCCGGGACTTTATCTCCACCTTCCTTGCTCATCCACGCTCCCTTATATTCGAACAAAAATTAGTCGGAACTTTCCAAACTTCGGTGTCGCTCAGGCCAGAAAAATCGCGGTAATTCGTCTGGTTTTCCTAATACAATGTTCGCTAATGATTGACCAGCTTTAAACCCGAGGCTAAGCCCCTGCCCCATGTAGCCGGCTCCGATAAACAAACCGACTTCACCGAACATCGGTCCGATGACTGGCATCTCATCACTAGGCCGAATATCAAGACCTGGCTTCTGATCGATCAAAGTCTCAAGCTTTATATTAGGGAAATACTTAGACCAAGCCTCTGGCAAATGCGTGCTGATCTTTGCACTCAGCTCCGGCGCATCCGCTTCGAATCCAGCGAGAGGCCGAAAGAAGCGAGCGCCTCCCATGCATAGCTGATTGTCGCGTTCAACGTGAGCCCAGTAGTGTCCGTGCCGCCACGTGAGTAGGGTTCCAACAGGAAAGGGAATGATCGCTTCGTTTTTCGTTTGGAAACGAACCCACTGATCCTGGCTCGGAATGAGAACCTCTTTGAGACTAGGAACCAAAGTTCGAATGCCCAAATGATTGGCGAGTATGACAACCTCGGCGTGAGTCGTCGATGAGTCTGAGGTAATCACAAAATGATTCTTCTCACGCACTATCGTCCTTGTGAATTCGATGCGTGGAACTTTGCTCAATCGAGACTTTAAGACATCGATCAGCTTATTTTTCTCGATCCAAGCGGCTCGTGGCTCGTCGATTTGAAGACCTAAAAGGGCGCTTGCTCCGACTGGTAGCCTATCGTCAAACGCACTTTCAAATCCTGCTCTTTTAAGCTGCTCGACCGCTTTTAAACTCTCCGACTTTTCATCTTCGGTTTCGATTAGTCGAACGCGTTTACCCATTTTGTAAGGAACATCGTGCGCTTTGGCGAACGCGATGGTCTCGTCGAAGGCGTGATTGGAATAGGTCCAAGCCTGTTGAGCAAACTCAGCGCCATGCCTTTGCGAGATGCGCGTGTAGTTGTCGATGAATCCACCGCTGATCATCTGCGCACTCACTTCCGTCGTGCTGTCTTCGCTCCCATCTTCGGAAAGACAGATGCGATGACCTGCTTCGCTCAAATGGTAGGCGGCAGAAAGCCCTGTGATCCCCGCGCCGATTATGGCAATATCGTAATGTTTCATGGACTGCATAATGTATAGTCCTGCCTTATTTTCAAGTCGCCAATCCTCCCGACAGGAGACGTGCTCATGCTCGGTCTTCGGCTAAAAAGACAACGTGTATCCACATGCCTATTTGCAGCGGCGCTATCCTGTGTTTATCTTGCAGCGAACGAAACCCTTTATGCAAGTGAAACACCGTGGACTATTTATGGCTGGCCTCTTGCCGAAAAAGGTCTCAATGAAATTATTCTGAATCAAGACGCTTTGATGGCAACTTATGTGTGCCCTTCTTTGAGTCGATTGAACCTCAAAACCGGTGTCTCAGAACCAGTCCTTCTATCTAAGATTAGTACGGCAAATAAAGATCAAGTATGGACTTTGACCCTATCGGACAAGGTGCTTTGGGCGGACGGAAAACAAGTGACCCTCTCCGACCTGGAGAGCTTTGTTGCGACCGAGCTTTCGCCGCTCGTCGATCGAGTCCTTGGGCCCAATATCAAAGCGCCTAAGTTCTCTACGGAAAAAACGGATAAGAGCCTTATCGTTAAGTTTGAATCGGCCCCAGGGTTTGGCCCATATTTACTCAATCGCAGCGCATTTTATCGCCGCGTTGACGGTGGGGTGGAATGTGCCGGCCCTTTGAAAGCGCGCGAGGATGGCAAAGATCTGGTGCTTGAGGGCACAATCCGTGAGAAGCCGAGAAAGCTTATTTTATCACGGCAGTTTCCCAAGGCGGATACGAGCGATGGCGCGCTTTATTTTAAATTCGGAAACGAATTGCACCCGCCTACCTGGGAGCGGCAGATCGAAGAAGAACTCACCTGTAAACTTCCACTCGATTTACCGGTGATGACGATGATTGCGTGGAATCCTGAAGGCCGCTATACGAAGCTCGAAGAATTTCGGCGAGCCATCACTTCCATACTCCCTCGCGGAGCTTTGTTGAGAGCTGGCGCAGGATCGCTCGGTGATCTCATCTCGGCACCTATCCTTCGCGCGCATCCTGGGTACAAAAAATCGATACTGGTGATGCCATATGATCTGAAGAAGGCCGATGCGATACTCAACGCTATGAATCTTGTGCGTTCAGAGAAGGATGGTTATCGCCGCACGGCCACAGGCGAGGTTTTGGAAATTTCTATTGCCACCGACCCTTCGCAAAACTCCGGTCTTCTTCGCAAAATATTGGATGATAGCTTTCGGGCTTTAGGCATGCGCCTTAACATGGTGACGGACAAGTCCAAGGCCGACGGTATTCTCACCGGCATTCAAGGCAACTGGCCAGAGAATGATTTAGCGCCGATTTTGCATAGCAATCAGAGTCAGAAAGTATGGCCATGGCGCTACAACTTCCCTGACATCGACACGGCGCTGACCGACTACAACCTCAGTTTAACGCAACCAAAGCCTGACTTTGCGTTATTGTCGAAGATTCACGAACTCGTGATAAAACGAGAACCTTTTTCCGTGCTCGTTCAGCATAAAAGCTGTATGCAATACGGCAAGGGCGTGAAGGCGGCCCAGAGCCAGCCGAACGTTCGCGATCCCGATTGGATACGCGCCGCCATTGAAAGATAAGTTTTTGAAATTAAAGGATTTGCCGTGATTTACCTGAAGACCGATGCCGAGATTGATCAGATGCGCCCTGCGGGAGAACTTGCAGGTGAGCTTTTGGATATGATCGAAGAGTATGTAAAACCAGGCGTCACGACTCTCGAACTCAATGATATCGTTCACAACTACACGGTTAAGAAAGGTGCGGTTTGCGCGCCTTTGAATTACCGCGGGTTTCCGAAATCCATGTGTACATCGATCAATGATGTTGTCTGTCATGGAATTCCGTCTTCGAAAGCCAAACTTAAAGAGGGCGACATCATCAATATCGATGTCACGCCCATCCTTGGCGGTTATCACGGCGATACCTCGCGCACGTACTTCGTCGGACAGGTTTCTGAGAAAGCTAAAAAGCTTGTTCAAATCACCAAAGAATGTCTTGATCGAGGCATCGCTGAAGTGAAAGAGGGCGCGCGTGTCGGTGACATCGGCCATGCGATTCAGAGTTATGCGGAAGCTCAAGGCTATTCCGTCGTCCGTGACTTCGTCGGTCATGGCATCGGCAAAGTCTTTCACGAAGATCCTCAGATTTTTCATTACGGCGAAAAAGGTCGTGGGCAACGTCTTGAACGCGGCATGGTCTTTACCATCGAGCCGATGATCAACGAAGGCAACTATCGCACGAAAGTCTTAAAAGATGGCTGGACAGCCTTGACTCTGGACGGAAGCTTGTCGGCGCAGTTCGAACACACGATCGCGATTCGTAGCGATTGGTCGGTCGAGATCCTCACGCTTTCCCCTAAAGAAAAAGCGCTTCTGAAAGGCTGATCAGCCCATCAACTCCCACACTATTCTTTGTAGCCAAGTCTCCTCTCCATGACGTATCGATTTTAACTTTCGATCCGCGTCATGGCAGAGGTTTAATGCTCGCTGGAAAACCGCCCCATTTTTTTTGCGCAAGTAGGGCATATATTGCTGAACGACTTGAGTCGGCAGCCTTAGCTCTCGACTGATGTCGGCCGGAGATTGGCCGGCTTTCAGTCCCGCTTGAATCTGCAGTGATTTACGGCAGTGCATGCTTAGTATTGCAAGGACACCGAGTGAGCTTTCCCCGCGATCGAGCAGTCCTTTAACGAGCAGCATAGCTTGCGGATACGCTTCCTGACATAAGAATTGGTCGAGTTTGAACGCGGTGTCTTCTCGCAGAAAATCCACGTGCTCTTTGATCGCGGCGGCTGTGATTTTTCCATCAGGAAAAATCAACGAGAGTTTTCTCAACTCGTTTTCTACCTTTGCCAGATCGCTGCCTATGGCTTCGAGGAATAAACTCTGCGCTTCTGGATTTAACTCAAGTTTATGGGCGCGGCTTCGGTCGAGCAGAAAGTCTTTGATTTCCCAAGGCGCAGGCTCGTCACAGCTTAGGGTGAAGGCTGCGAGGCGAGTGAGTTCTTTCGCAAAACGCACGGGTACTTCGCCTGAGCTAACTAAAACCAAAGCTGGCTGAATACTTCGCACTGAGTCCAAAGACTTTAGATTGTCGGCAAGATCACTTGAGGCAAAGGCCTGCCCTACCAAAGTAATCTGCTGCGGCTCAAACATCGAGCGAGTGGACGTCGCTTGTAGAAACCTCTCGCCTGTAAACGAGTGACCTTCGATCCGTTCGACGCTCCACCCTTGGCTTTGCCATAGGGACTTCAGAGAGTTAAGGGTCAGATTAAGCATAAAGTCCGAACTGCCTTTGATAACCATCAGGGGAGACTTTTCGGGGTGCTTTGGATCGAGAGCTTTTTGATACTGCGTTTGGTAGGCTTTATAACTCATAGCTTAGACTTCCAGGCGAAAGTCGACGCTGAGGTGTAACGACTTTTCAAGGTTTTTGATTTCTTTTTGCAGGGCGATTTTTTCGGCATCAAGGCTTTGACTCGGATCGACCTTGATAACCAGGATGCAGGATTTACCCGTCTTTATCACTTCAAGATCATTGGTTTTGATTCTGCGCGTGCGCATGAGACTACGCGCAATTCTAAGGCAAGAGGAGAGAAAGCTCACCCGGTTAAAGTTGCGGTCGAGATAAGGCAAGGCATCCGATTTGCCTTGTTTTGCCGGTGTCTTGCGCGAGTATCGGTTGATGAGACCGATGATATGTTTTTCTTCCTGAGTGAAGCCGAGAAGGTTCATCTCAGTGATCAGATAATAGGAATGCTTATGATAGCTACTGAAGTTGATAAACTTGCCCGCTTCGAGTAGATAGGCCGCAGCGCGTAAAAGATCTCTGTCGATCGTCAGATTTCGGCAACACTTCTTGAAATCTTCATGCACGATAAATCGATCAAAGATCTGGATCGCAAGATTCGATGTGCTCAGCGAGAACTGCGGATCGAGGTTTAACTTCTTGGCGAGTCCGGTTATCGTATGAACCCGAAGGTCCTGCCAGCGATTGGCCGGCAATAGTCCTTGGCGCTCGTAAGTATCAAGGGCTACGCCTTCGCGAAGGCCACTCGAGGAAACTTTCCAACGCGGGATCTTTAGCATACGGGTGAGCTGAGCGAGTATCGCAACACCTGCTAAGATAATATCAGCGCGGCGAGGATCTAGACCCCAGCGAACCGCGATAAGCTCCGATGTTTTGAGTTCGTTGATCTCTTTTTCAATGCGAAAAAGTTCTTCGGCTGTCAATACATAGCCATGAGCATCATCAAGCACTTCGTGGTTCTTATCCCAGTGAACCATTCGTGCAATAGCCTTAGCGGTTCCCGACGTAACTGCCGCGTGCTGAATATGGACATTGGACAAATCGTCTTGAACTGGCGCCATACGTGTTTCAACGATTTGCCTAAGCTCAGCAATCGCGCTGTCTTTGACAACCTTTGAAAACAAAAATCGTTTCGAGAGTAAAAGAGCGCCGATCTTAAGGGATGAAAGATAGTGGCAATCACTCGCTTTCCCACACGCGATCTCCGTCGAGGCGCCTCCGATATCGACAGTCATCACAGGTTCGTCACCGAAGTGTAGACCCTGGATAACTCCTAAGAAGGACAGACGAGCTTCTTCCACGCCATCGATAATTTCCAGATCGAGCTGAGTGGATTTGCGGACGTGTTCGATAAAAGCGAGACGGTTATGCGCCGAACGAATCGCCTGCGTGGCCACAAGGCGAAACTGAGCGTGGTAGCTCTGCCCGATGCTCTTCATCGCGAGGAGAGCGTCGGTGCTTCGTTTGAAAAGCTTGGCCGGAATGTAGCCGTCCTCAAGCATCTCCGCTAAACGAAGATGATCCTTTTGCGTATCGATCACATGAATGTGACCATCTTCATCAAGCGTCGTGATCGCAAGGTGAAAGGTGTTCGATCCAAGATCGATCACGGCTAAAGGGTTCTTGG
>JAZKGL010000239.1:0-3816 GCA_040385935.1 Bdellovibrionota bacterium | reverse complement strand
CCATTGAGTTGGGCCGCGAAAAAAAGAAAAAACGAAAAAATATAAACCAAAAAAAATGAACAAACGCGCCCCGCGAAGCGGTAGCCTGTACGGTGGGGGGATACATAAGGGGGGCAGGCGGAGCCTCTCCTCTTATGCCGCCGGAGGCACCAGCGAAGCGCTATCCCGAGGGAATACGCACCTTATAAAACAACCAGTCTTAAACGAATGCATTGCTCCAACGGGAAACGCCTTTTTCCATGCCGCCCCCACTGCCAAAGCCCAGGGACGGTTAAAAATACTTCAACAAACTAAATGAATTCTGCTAAGATTCAAGAAAATTATTCATACTTTTTTAGGTGATGACCGTGATAAAACGAATTCTTTCGCCTGTTCTCCTTTGCGTAGCGCTCACCTCGTGTTCATCCGCTGAGAAAGATATAGAGGATGAATTCGTTTCTGCACCCGTGGAAGCAGCTTCACCCCCAGATGACGGACAACCGGCTCTTGGCGTCTCGACAGTCGCAAGCTTGATTTCGGCTAATAGTATGATGATTCGCGAGCCCGAGCGATTTAAAAAAGCCTTGTGCAGCGATGGGAATATTTATGATCTGGAGTATGAGAGCGGACGCTTTTCACTCCGAGCGGAACCCTTGAGTGTTTGTGTCTTGTTTTCGGACATGAAGAATTTCAAATCGACGGGATTCTGTGGCGATGTGCGTTGCGAAAACAATATGGTCGAGGACTGCAGCGAGAGCGATAAAAAGCAGCTCATCGAAACCTTTGCCAAAGATCAGTCGGCACAAAAATGTTGGAACGTCGGGAATTTTCCGCCGACTGTCTTTACCATACTCACAACGCGCATTGGACAAAGTTGCCAGGCGCAGACTCTCGTCAAAACCTTGAAAGGCTGGCAGCAGCTCAACACGATCGATGGCACTTTTGAGACTCGTAAGACTGAGACGAGTGAGGGTCAGGGCTGTTGGTTTGAAGCGGGCAATACGCAGAGCTTTGAGGGTGACTGGTTTACTCGGGATAAAAAGGTTTCACCGGTCATGACTTTTGATAAAAGCGGGGGGGCTTACGCCCTTCTAAAAACAACCTGGAGTGGGACGGAGAACTTTCAACTCTTTCGCTTAGATGGTGAGAAGGCCATGGAAGTGGAAAGCTTCGCCGAAACTTTCAAAGATCCTCTTCCTGATCCGGTTCCACCGCCTCCACCTGCGCCCGCGCCTGAGCCGAAGGTTCAAAAAGGGAAAGTCAAAAAGGCCAAGAAGTCGCAGAAGTCAGATGCGCCAGCACCTGTTCCTACCGAAGAGGCTGCTTCGCCTGTGGAAGAGGCCACTTCGCCTACAGAAAATCCTCCCGAAGTGCCGCAAAGTGATGCGCCTTCTCCTCCACAAGTGCCTGAAGAGACCGGTGTCAATCCGCTTGAAGGGGAACAGTAGGCCATGTACTGTGACCCTTCAAATGAATCGGGGGGCAAAAAAAGTGAGAAGCTCATTCAGAAACGTTTTGCTGGGAATCATAGTGACTACATCGACAATAGGCGGGGCGGCAGCCCTGAAGACAGATAAGGATTTTGCGTGGCTCGAAGAACTGAGGACGGACAAGAGCCTTGGCTGGGTGAAAAAACAGAACGACCGAAGTTTGACGAAACTCGAATCGCTTCCCACGTTCGCACCGATGAAAAAGGATGCGCTCGCTATTTTGGAAGCGAAGGATAAAATTCCTTTCGGTTCGATTCGCAAGGAGTACGTGTACAACTTCTGGCAAGACGCCGATCACGTGAAAGGGTTGTGGCGCCGCAGCCTTTGGACCAAGTATTCGGAAGGCAAACCCGAGTGGGAAACACTTCTCGATATCGATGCTTTGGCTAAGTCATCGGGCAAGAACTATGTTTACGGCGGCACCGAGTGTCTGCACGACGATCCGAATCGCTGCATCGTCCGACTTTCGGAAGGTGGAAGCGACGCTTCTTACCAACGTGAGTACAACATCGCGAAGAAAGATTTTGTGAAGGATGGCTTTGAACTGCCTGCTTCCAAATCCTCGCTTACTTGGGTGAACGAAAACGAAGTTCTGTTTAATAACGCCCTTACAGCGGCCACGCAGACCGATTCGGGATATCCGATCGAAGTTCGTCTTTGGAAACGCGGGGAAAAAGCAGAGAACGCGCCTGTCGTATTCCGTGGCGAGAAGTCTGATGTATCCGTTACGGGGTTTGTGATTCGCGATGAAGCGGAAGGCAAAGACTATACGATCTATCAACGCGGCCTGAGTTTCTACACTTCGGAATACCACGTTCCAAAAGACGGCAAGTCGTTCAAGCTTCCTTTGCCTATCGACGTTGAAATTAAAGGTCTGCAGAAAGGTCAGCTCCTCATTTCTAATCGTAAAGAGCTGAACGGCTTTGCGGCAGGATCATTGATTTCTGTTGATATCGCTAGTCTTCTCAAAGGCGAGACGCCTTATAAGCTGGTGTTCACACCAAATGATCGTCAGGCGCTTGACGGCGTAGGGACATCGAAGAGCTTTGTGTACATGAGTCTTCTGGACAATGTTCGCAGCCGCGTGGTTCGTCTCGAACTCAAAGACGGTAAGTGGATAGAAAAGGAACTTCCACTTGAGAGCAAAGGTTCGATCAACATTACGTCGATCGATGACGAGACCAATCGAATGCTCGTCTCCTACGAAGATTTCCTCACGCCGAGCAGTCTTTATGCCTTTGACGGCGGCACGCTAGAGAAAAAGCTTGTCATGCAGTTGCCTCCAAGGTTCAACTCTGAGGGATTGACTATCGCTCAGGAATTCGCGACCTCGACTGATGGCGAAAAAATCCCATATTTCATCATTCATCCAAAATCGCTAAAAAACAACGGCGAGAATCCCACTCTTCTTTATGGATACGGTGGATTTGAAGTTTCTCTTAATCCAAGTTACCTAGCTGTAGCAGGAAAACTCTGGCTTGAAAAAGGCGGCGTTTACGTGCTGGCGAACATTCGGGGAGGCGGAGAGTTTGGTCCTCGCTGGCATCAAGCGGCCCTTCTTGAAAATCGTCAAAAAGCATTTGATGACTTCGCCGCCGTAGCGAAAGATCTAATCAAAAAAGGCATCACTTCGCCGAAACATCTTGGGATTCAAGGCGGCAGCAACGGCGGTCTCCTCATGGGCGCGACGTTCACACAAAATCCAGAACTGTTTAATGCTGTGGTCTGTCAGGTGCCTTTGTTAGATATGCTTCGCTATCACAAACTCCTGGCCGGCGCGAGTTGGATGGCCGAATACGGAAATCCCGACGATCCAAAGATGCGTAAAGTGATCGAGAAGTATTCTCCTTTCCAAAACCTGACGGCAAAAAAAACCTATCCAGAAGTATTCTTTGTGACTTCGACAGCGGACGATAGGGTTCATCCTTCTCACGCTCGTAAAATGGCAGCGCGGATGGAAGAGCTTGGAAAGCCTTTTTATTACTACGAAAATATTGAAGGTGGCCATAGCGCTAGTGCTGATCTGCAACAGCGAGCCAAACGCTCGGCGTTGGAATTCAGCTACCTTTGGATGAAACTCAACGGGAAAGAGAAACCAACGATCAATTGATGGGAATAACCGGGACGCGGATTAAATTTCTTGGTTGTTCGTTTAAGCCTGGTTTGCTTTATAAGGTGCGTTTTCCCTCGGGATAGCGCTTCGCTGGTGCCTCCGGCGGCATAAGAGGAGAGGCTCCGCCTGCCCCCCTTATGTATCCCCCCACCGTACAGGCTACCGCTTCGCGGGGCGCATTTGCTTTCTTTTATACTCTGGGATGTTTGAATCTAAGGCTCGCCCCTCACCACT
>JAZKGL010000238.1:0-1336 GCA_040385935.1 Bdellovibrionota bacterium | reverse complement strand
CTACCAAAGCTTACATCGGACTTGGTGCCTTCAATCGCAGCAGCGATCTTCTTTCGCTCGTCCACTTCTCGTTCGTAGAGGCGCGATTTCAACATCTTCATACACTGGTCCCGGTTTTGATGCTGGGAACGGTGCTGCTGACTCGCAACCACGATACCGGTCGGCATGTGGGTCATACGAACAGCGGAATCGGTACGGTTAACGTGCTGTCCACCGGCACCCGAGGCCCGGTAGGTGTCGACCTTGATATCGCTCTCATTGAGTTCGATATCAATCTCATCATCCACCATCGCAGAGACGAAGATCGAGGCAAAGGATGTATGGCGGCGGGCGTTGGAATCGTAGGGACTCACGCGAACGAGGCGGTGAACGCCTGTTTCCGACTTCAAGAGGCCGAAGGCGAAGGTGCCCTTGATCTCGATCGTCGCCGACTTGATACCGGCTTCCTCGCCTTCCTGAATATCGTGAATCTCCGCTTCCCAGCCTTTACGCTCGGCAAAGCGCAGATACATACGCATGAGCATGGAGGCCCAGTCGCAGGACTCTGTACCACCGGCACCTGAGTTGATCGTCAGGAGGGCATCGTTGCCATCGAGTTCGCCCGAGAGCAGGCTCTGGGTCTCGAGTTGTTTGAGTTCCGCCTCAAAACGATTCAGTAGCGTCTCGGACTCGACGAGGTATTCCTCTTCGCCTTCGCCGGCAAATTCGAGTGCGGTCTTCAGATCGTCTTGATTTGCGCGCAGTGCTTTGGCCCGGTTGAGCGCAAGTTCTATAGCACGCTTCTTTTTGAGAATAGGGGCGGAAACCGTAGGGTTTGACCAGAAGTCGTGACGGGCTTCAATCTCGGCTTCTATATCTTGAAGTTCTTGCTCTTTGCGAGCGACGTCAAAGAAACCCCCATACGCGTTCGAACTTGACAGATGCTTCTTTGGCGCGGCTTAACATAGCGTCTATTTGCATAAGAACAGTCCTTTAACTTTATCTTTTACGCGTGGTCATTGACGCGAATAGGACCCAGACCGTACCATAAGCCTAGCCTATCTGCCAGCGATGAAGGGACATTTTCATGATACTGCTGACGAAGCTTAATCATCAGAAAATTCTTATCAATCTTGAGACTATAAAATACATCGAGTCGGTTCCCGACACGCTTCTGTTTTTTACAAATGGCGATTCGATTATGGTGCTCGAAGATATTGAGACTGTGTCAAAAGCCGTCTTAAACTATCAGGTCAGCATTTTTCAGAAATCTCAGGCGATAGAGACGGCCTCCTTGTAAGGCAATGTTATTCGTTTAAGACTGGGGGGCTTTATACGGTGCGCTTTCTCTCGGGAT
>JAZKGL010000237.1:0-3633 GCA_040385935.1 Bdellovibrionota bacterium | reverse complement strand
GACCGAGATGCGACATCATCGCAATTTTTTTGGTGTGCTGAAGAAGATATTTGATAGTCGGAATCGCAGCTTGAATCCGAGTGTCGTCGGTGATCTTGCCATCTCTCAGAGGAACGTTGAGATCTAGGCGTAGGAGAACTTTCTTATCCTTGAGATCGAGTTCACTGAGCTTACGAAAATCCATGTTTGCTCCTCATCGGGCCAGGTGGGCACTTGCAAGGCCCCATAGCTATTTGTAGACTCACGCAACATACAGTGCTGGCAAAGTCTTGCAAGTGAAAGAGAGTCCTTTATGGCCAAGATCCTACACCTATTTGTAATAGATCCAATCGAGACCTTGAATTTCCCGCTCGATTCCAGCTTAAGAATCGCTCGCGCCTTACGTAAAATTGGCCACGAGACCTTTATCTGCACTCCGAGTCAAATAGAATGGGCCAGTCGCGAAGGCCAGGCCGTCGCCTATGCGCAGAATCTTCACTCCGATGACAAAGACGTCAGCCGCTACACGCTCGATCCAATCGCGCGTCTGCCGCTTACTCACTTCCGCGCGATACACATGCGTAAGGACCCGCCTTACGATCTCACCTACATCACCTGCACTTGGCTCCTCGATACGGCTGAGAAAGCTGGAGTAAAGGTTCTGAACTCGCCTCGCGCACTGCGTGATTACAACGAGAAGCTCAGCATCTTTCAATTCCCCGAAGCCATTCAAGATGGTTTGATTTCAACCAATCCCGACAGCTTTATGAGCTTTCTCAAAAAAGAAGCCAAAGGTGATGCTGTTCTTAAACCTTTGACGCTCTTTGGCGGCCGAGGTGTGATTCGTCTGACTCTCACCGCTCAAAACGAAGCCGAGATCTATAAGACTTTGATCGAGGAAACCGCTAAAGGCATCGACCACCGCTTGATGCAGCCTTTCGATAAACGAATCTTCGATGGCGAAGTCCGCGTGTTCACAGCTGGCGGCAAAGCGATCTCCTGGTGTTTGAAAAAACCGCACGCCGACAACTTCCTAGCGAACACAAGATCCGGTGCAACGCTTGAACCCTATAATCCGACCCAAAAAGAAATACATATGATCGAAGCCATCGCCGGAAAACTTCTTCAGGCCGGCATTTATTTCCTAGGTTTCGATGTGATTGGCGGCTTTGTTTCGGAGATAAATCTTACGAGCCCCCGTCTTCTGCAGGCGACAGACGAGAGCGCAGATCCCTACAATCAGATCGCCGCCATGCTCGCAAAGGACCTCGCATAATTCTTACGAAAAGAAATTTTTCTTTGTTTTAAGGCGCTTATGCTGGGCCTTGTAAAGACATTAGCGAGAACGCCGACATATCCTTCAAGTTTTTCTTGATCCAGGAGGATAGTCCGTGAAGTTAGTTAATGGTCTACGAGCACTTGCCCTGACAGCATTCATTTTCAGTTCGTTCAGTTGTACTTCGGATGGTACGGAAGACACCGAAGAAGCCGTAGAGGAAGACAATCAAGTTCCATCACAAGAAGGTGATGAAGTATCGGACTCTTCACTTCCCACAGCGGAAGCGGCCTCTGTCGAAGCTGAGCAAGGCGTAGAGTCTATCGATTCAAGCTCAAGCGCAGACGTACAAGCTCTCCCTAGCGATCAGCAAATCGCTGTCGACGAAGCCGCACAAGCCGGTATCGCCAACGGCGCGGGCCAAGAAATCGCTTCGACTCCAGTCCCAGGCGCAGAAGTTGAAGAAGCCGCTGCCGCGGTTGCCGAAGCTCCTATGGAATCGCCTTCATTCGCCGAAGCCGCTCCCATTGGCGACGCTCCTATGGCTTCACCGACCCTTGCTGCCGAGGACTCGAGTTCCGTTCCTACAATCGCCGATGTCGTTGCTGACTCCGAAGCAACTCACGCCGATGCTCCTAAGCCAACAAAAGAAAAGAAAGCTAAAAAAGGCAAACGCGCTCGCAAAATGCCTACTTTGAGCGGCAACGAAAAGATGTACATCGTTCAACCGGGCGACACGCTTGCGGCGATCTCTGCGGTCCTTTTCGGAACGAGCGGCGAGTGGAAAAACTTGGCTGATTTGAACGGCCTTAGCGCGAAATCACTGATCTTCCCAGGCGACGCTATCAAGTATGTCGCGAGCGAGAAGACAGCCGCTTTCGAAGCGAAGTTTGAAGGCCTTGCGAAACAGTCTGTGACTGTCGAAAAAGGTGACACTCTGAGCAAGATCGCAGCCCGCGTTATGGGTAGCGCATCCTACTGGAAAATGATCTGGCGCTGGAATGAAGCGGCAGTCACTGACCCGAACAAGATCGCAGTCGGCATGAGCCTCTCCTATGTCGGCACTGCAGAACTCGAAGCGGCTAGCGCTGCTGTCGCTCACTGATCAAGATTTAAGTTACTGTTTCAGCTGGATTTTCGGAGCAAATTCAAGATTCCTTTGCCTAGGTGCGATAAGGCTCTTGTTAGAAGTTCCCCAGCATAAGTCTTGAGGAGTGAGATCATGACTGATCTAGTCAAAAAGTATCTTGGCGGCGTTTTCGGGATAGGTTTTATCTTCTCGAGTTTCGTGGCCTGCGGTACTGGTCTCTATAAGGTTTCTGTAAAAGAAGACTTCGATCAAAGCAAGACCGCGGCCGCGCTCCCCGCTTCGACCGATAAATCTTCGAACCTCTACGGAATCCACGCTCCCCAAGGTTGGGTTAAGCTGCCCATCCCGTTCCGTTTCGATCCGAACCTCAATGAGAATCAAAAGGTTCAATTGATGTCGGCGATGAAACGTTGGGAGTGGGCAACAGGTAAGACGCTCTTCTCTTTTGATGGGAATCATCAGGGTATAACCGGCGACAGTTTCAAAGATTTGTACAGTTCTCTCGACGATGGTGTTAACGGCCACTATCTCGATGCGGACTGGATTAAGACTAAGAAGCCAGACTATGTTTTGGCGACTACCATCTGGACCAACGGCAAAGACTATTCGACGATTACTAAATCTGACCTGCGTTTTAACCAGCAGTTTTATGTCATCGGCGATGCGTTTGAAGAGAAGGCCGATGGTGACAAAGAAGTGGTTGATATGCAATCACTCGCACTCCACGAACTCGGACATCTCCTTGGCCTTGGCCATATAGAAGAAGACGTGGATGCGACCTCGATCATGAATCCGACTCTATTTATCGGCGAGAACCTCTCGTCGAGAAAGCTCGCGAAAAGCGATATCGAGCGGATTCAACAGATCTATGGTTGCACGGGCGGTGCGTGTGATATCGACGCTCTTCTCAAAGAACAGGACGAGAAAAACTGGGATAGTCTGGCTCTAACGGCCAAACAGTGGGTGGACACTGGTTCGAAACAGTCACCGCCCCTCAAGCTGCAGTAAGACAGACGATCTTTAAAAAACAAGAAGCTACGGCGGTCCCTCGGGGTCGCCGTTTTTCTTTGTTCAAATTTTTGAATCGTTGGGTCCCTGAAACGTCGGAATTGGCGTTCTGAGCCCGCCAAGCCAGCAGGCGAGGGGAAGGGCGCGCTGGGGCTGAATTTCGTCGACTGAGGGGCTTTTCGGACCTATAGTGTTCGGGAACTCGGTGCCTTAAGGAGCTCATGCCCTATGATTGAGATGGATTCAACCTACGATCCCAAAAAATATGAAAAGAAATGGT
>JAZKGL010000236.1:0-3096 GCA_040385935.1 Bdellovibrionota bacterium | reverse complement strand
CTTGGAATCGATATCCGAACTCTTTTTCCACTTAATCATCGACACCCTCATTACGCTTGCGAGTCTCAAACTCGAGACGGCTTCCAATTGACATACACGCTTAGCAGCCGGAGCTTTTCGCTAAAGCTCATGTTCTACCACATTCCCAAGCTGCCCTAAAAGAGTGAATACTAGAGAGCAGATATGCCCTAGGGGGCCTCATTTTTTTAAACTTATACCAACTCTTCGTTTGGCCCGGCGCCGACTTCGTGGTTAAATAGTAAGTTGCAAATGGAAACGTCAAATGGAAACAGGAGATCGGAGATGATATTCGACTGGCTCGCAGGTATGTTCTCAAATGACTTAGCAATCGACCTGGGAACAGCAAACACTCTTGTTTACGTTAAGGGCAAGGGCATCGTGACCAACGAACCGTCAGTTGTTGCGGTTCAGCGTGATGCTCGCGGCGGCAAGAAGATCTTAGCAGTTGGCAAAGAAGCCAAAGACATGCTTGGTCGTACACCCGGCTCGATCGTTGCTGTCCGTCCTATGAAAGACGGTGTTATTGCTGACTTTGAGATTACCGAAGCTATGCTTCGCTACTTTATCGAACGCGCTCACAACCGCCGTACTATGGTAAAACCACGCATCATCATCTGCGTACCATACGGCATCACGGAAGTGGAGAAGCGGGCGGTTAAGGAATCAGCTGAATCAGCTGGTGCGCGCGAAGTTCACTTGATTGAGGAGCCGATGGCTGCTGCGATCGGTGCAGGTCTTCCTATCTCTGAGCCTAGCGGTAACATGATCGTCGACATCGGCGGTGGAACGACAGAAGTCGCGGTTATCTCTCTTGCTGGTATCGTCTATTCGAAGTCGGTTCGCGTCGGCGGCGACAAGATGGATGAGGCCATCGTCAACTACCTGAAACGTAAATATAACTTACTCATCGGTGAACGTACGGCTGAGCAGATCAAAATTGCTATCGGCACGGCTTACCCTGATGACGACATTCAGACGATGCATGTAAAAGGTCGTGACCTTGTGGCTGGTATTCCGAAGACGATCGAGATCGCTTCTGAGGAAATCCGCGAGGCCATCGCTGAGCCGATTAACACGATCGTTGAAACCGTTCGTATCGCTCTTGAGAAGACACCTCCAGAATTGGCGGCAGACATTGTCGACAAGGGTATCGTTCTTGCGGGTGGCGGCGCCTTGATTCGTAACCTCGACATTCTTCTTCGCGAAGAGACAGGGCTACCCATCATGATCGCTGAAGATCCTTTGACAGCTGTCGTTTTGGGCAGCGGGAAAGCTCTTGATCAGATCGATATCCTGAGTAACGTAGCGATTCGTTAATCCTTGGGCCGTCCTGATCTCATGTGAGATGAATATGGCCGCCGATAGGCGGCCTTTTTCGTGGGTTCGGATTCCGTCGTTTTTAGGCCGTGGCGGTGATTGGCAGAGTCCTTGACTCTTCTTATTCAGCGCACATGCAGGCCGTGTTATATTAGCTCAATTCAAGCGCTGATTTCCCCCTTTAGTGTTATGGAGCAGAGGTCCTATGGCTCGAAGCAAAGCAAAGATAGTGTGGAGAGTAATACTCGGATTATCCCTGCTGTCTCCCTTTGTCTTTTTATCCTCGACCTTAAAACCCTGGGTCAGTTCCTCAAGCGCCTTGCTTGTCGCGCAGGAAATCATTTATCCCTTTGAATATGTGTGGGACTCGGGCACGCGTCTCATCTCCGGCGTGTGGAATCATTACATCGATCTCACGGACGTTTCTGAAGAAAATACCAAGCTGACCAAAGAGATCTCGGTGATGAAGAGCCAGATGCTCGACTATCAGGAAAAACAAAACGAGATCGGTCGTCTTCGCTCGCTCCATGGTTTTGCCCAACACTTCCAAGGCACACACATCATCGCTGAAATCGTCGGCACGCAGATCTATCCCAGTTTTCGAACGATGCGGATTTCTAAAGGCAAGGCTGATGGCGTTCGCATAGGAATGCCGGTGGTGACAGCCGAAGGCGTAGTAGGCCGGATTATTCGCTCGGGCCAGAAGTTTTCTGATGTGCATCTGCTCGTCGATACCAACTTCAACATCGATATTCTTTTGCAACGAACCCGGATTCGCGGTGTTCTCAAAGGATCTGAGAACGACTGCGTACTAAAGCTGAATCGCCGCGTCGAGGTCCGGATCGGCGATACGCTCGTAACATCAGGGATTATCGGTGGATTTAGCAAAGGTTTGCCGATTGGCAAGGTCGTTCGGATTGCTTATGAATCCGATAATATCTCGCAAACCATCACCGTTGAGCCTTGGGTGAACTTTGATCGTATCGAAGAAGTCATAGTGCTTGAGAATCACGATAAAGAACTCCAGAAAATCATGGAGACTGCTGGTGAAGACTGGCTTAACAAACCTTTCCGTGAAAACGAAACGGCAGGAGGATAATCGATGGATTCTGTCCTTCGTCGTGATGGTTTTGCCACCTGGAAAGAGATCGCGCGATCGTGGCGACCACGACCGAACTCGGGTTCTCTTCCTAAAGATATGATCTTCGTCCTCCTTTTGGTTTTCGCTCAGACGACAATTTTCCCCACTCTCTTTGGTTCTTTTGGAATCTTTGATCTCGTGACGCCTTGGATCGTGGTGACTTCGGTTCGCCAAAGACCGCTCCAAGGAACGATCATTGCTCTCGTCGCGGCTTTTGCTCTCGAAACCAAACTTGCGGTGCCAGCCGGCATCTATCTTTGCTCCTACTGGATCATGATTAACGTCTTCTTTCAAATGCGTCCGGCTTTGTCTTGGCGTTATCGCACGCCTTGGGTTGTCTCTTATGCGGTCTCGGCCCTTTGGATTGCATTGTTTGAAACCTTTGTCTTGGCTTTTCATCACGAAACCTGGAACTTCTCAACGACCTATGTGCTGCAGGAAATTTTCAAAATCGCCTTAGCCACTGGCTTTGGAATGTATCTGTCAAGTGAATGGATGCGTATCGATGCTGAGGAGCCCGTTCCCCAATGACCAGAATACACAAACAAGAGAGTCTACTCGTCGAATCGCGCTTTATGTGGGCGAGTATCGTGCTTTTGATGGCGATCTCCGGCCTT
>JAZKGL010000235.1:0-3283 GCA_040385935.1 Bdellovibrionota bacterium | reverse complement strand
CAATCAAATGACCGGAGAAGGTCGAGAGATTTGCCGAGAGATTTTGCGCATCACCAATTTCAACAAAAATATTATCGAAGAGAAAAATCTCTGAACGATCATCAGCTGGCAAAAGCAAGCGGGCTTTGGCCATAAGGTGAACAAGGCCCACGGTTTTCAAAACAACTGTTTTACCACCGGCATTTGGTCCGGAAATGATCAGCGAGAGCTGACCTTCTTCGAGACCGACATCGTTCGCCACGGTTTTAAACCCCTGGCGAAGTTCGAGGATAGGATGTCTTGCGCGGAAAAGGGAAATGCCGGCCTGATCGCGAAGATGTGCGACGCCGGCATCGAGGCGAACGGCGAGCCCGGCCTCGGCCGATAAGATGTCCAGTTCCACAAGCTGCTTATAGTTGTTATCAATCACTTCGAGTTCGGTGGCGATGAGCGCACTCAACTCTTTAAAGATACGAAGGATCTCAAGCTTTTCCGAGCTTTCGAGTTCAAGCAGCGCATCGTTGAGTGGGCGGACCTCAGCCAGTTCCATATAGATCGTCTGCCCGGAGGCGGAGGTGTCGTAGATAGACCCTTTTACGCGGCCACGGCTGTCGAGGCGCATCGGCACCACATAACGATCGGAGCGGATGGTAAAGAAGGTATCCTGCACATAGGCTTCGACATCCTGGGCAGTCAAAAGTTGTTTGATCGTCGATTCGATTTTTCTTCGCATCGAGAGCTTTTGCTGGCGAATACGCATCAATTCGGGCGAGGCGTCGTCGAGCAGTTCGCCTTCGGGAGAAATGGTCTTCTCGATCGTGCGCGATAGCTTAGGCAGTGGTTGTAACAGGCGATAAAATTTTTGCAGCGTTCGGCATTTATCTTGTTTGTCCATAGCGAACTGATGAACGTTACGCACCATCTGCAAGAGGACGAAAACGCTCCAGACCTCCTCGCCTTCGAGAATCTGGCCGAGCGATACTGCGCGAAAGGTGCGATGCATGTCCGGTAGTTCACCGATCGGAGGCCTGTAGCCGGCTCTCACTAAGTCGCGAAGGGGAACAACATCTTGCCACCGGAGTTCGATATCGATTTTTTCGAACTCAGGTTTGAGGTTAAGACAGCTATGGTTTCCTTCGACGGTTCTTGCTTCCGAGGCAAGTGCTTCGCAAAGCGAAGGCCATTGAAGTTTTTCTAAGGTCAGCTCGTTTATCATGGGCACCTACGTTCCTTGACTTTGGCCTGACGGAGAAGACTCCACAGGGCTTTTCTTTATATAAGTTTTCATTCTTTTTTGAGAGCGAATATAATAGCTCAGTTATCTTTTTGACTGATAATCCATGCTCGGCGAGGCTCCATGCACAGTTTTGACTTTATGAGGCTACTCCAGGACCCCGCTGCGTGGCTCATTTTCCTCACCGGGTGCCTCTTTGGTAGCTTCTTTAACGTATGTATTTATCGCATACCGCGCGAGATGTTTTGGAAGAAGACTCGCTCGCACTGCCCAAATTGTGATGCGCCTATACCGTGGTGGCACAATATTCCTGTGCTGTCTTGGCTTTATCTGCGAGGCAAGGCAGCCTGCTGCGGCACGCGGATTTCTATTCAGTACCCTCTTGTCGAACTCGGTACGGGTGTTCTCTGGGTGATTGTTTATGCCTGTTTCCCATTTCTTACGTTTGAAGCGGGACGGTGGGCAATCGAAACCAACGAAACCCTTAGGTTTGCTCATGCCTTGGTCTTTGCCAGCGTTTTGCTCATTTGTTCTGTGATCGACTTTGAACATCAGATTATTCCTGATGTCTTGAGTCTGCCTCTTATCGCGCTGTCTCCTCTCGTAGCGGCCTTTCATCCCGAACTTGACCTTAAAAGCAGCATTATTGGAATCTTTCTCGGCGGCGGGATCTTCTACGCCGTGGCGTGGATTTATTTTTTGGTCCGAAAAGAATATGGGCTCGGATTAGGCGATGTCAAACTCCTGGCTGGCATTGGCGGCTGGCTTGGTTATCAGTCGGTCCTGACCACTATATTCTGGGCTTCACTCCTTGGCTCTATCGTTGGTGTGGGGGCGATTCTTATCACTCGCAGCCGTAACCTTAAACTCAAGTTACCCTTTGGACCCTTTCTCTCAATCGCTGCTGTTCTTTATCTTTTGTTTGGCACCTTTTTCTCTAACTACATCATTTCGTTTTAAAGTGCTGTTTCCCTAACCTTCTCGCGGAGCTTTGCATATGCCTATCAAGCCTAAGCCCACACCGACTTTGAAGGCACGACCCGGGACGACCGAAGAGGTCTTCGCCCGGACTTTGGCAGGGGCGGAAGCTCTCTGGCGCGAAACGCAGATCGAGAGTCTGATCGAAAAGACGATGCAGCTTTTTCATTCAAACTTTGCCATCCCCTCGGTTGCGGTGCTTAAGCTCTCGGGCGGCGACGAAAAGCCTTTGTCGGAAGTTCCTGGGAGTGGAATCGGCCAGTATTTTACTTCGGAAAAGTTAGCTGAAATCTGTGCAATCCTTAGGCCTGTGATGCTCTCACCCGAGACGGCCGATGGCATTCAATCCCTCAAAGTCGAGGATAAAACCGTGCACTTTGCGCGGCTCGGTGATCAGCAGCAGGAGCCTTATCTTTTGCTTTGGCTAGATGCAAAGAAAGCGCATGAAAGTGCGGAGGTTGCCGTCGACTTTTTAGTGAGGCAGCTGCAAAACACCTACAGCTGGTTTTCACGCATCGCCGAAACCCAGACTTTGCTTCACCTCGATGATCTCACTGGTCTTTATAATCACCGATATCTCGATATCGCACTGGACCGCGAGACGAAGCGCTCAGCACGCTATAATTCAAGCTTTTGCCTGCTTTTTATCGATCTGGATCATTTTAAGCCTGTGAACGACACCTACGGACATCTTGCCGGCAGCCAAGTCCTTCGCGAGGTCGCAGCCATCATTCGCGCGACTGTGCGGGATGTAGACCTAGTCTTTCGGTTTGGAGGCGATGAGTTCGTTGTACTTTTAATCGAAGCGGAATCGGCCACAGGACTTAAGACTGCCGTTCGTATTCAGGAGCGTATCCAGGCCTCGAAATTTGTCGTGGCGAAAGATGCCATAGCCCGGGTTACAAGTTCGATCGGCGTCGCAGCGTTTCCTGAACATGCCGATGAAAAAGAGCGATTGATAGCAGTGGCGGACGAATGTATGTACGAAAGTAAACGTCGCGGCAAAAATCAGTGCGTGCTCGCGACAACAGAGAATAAATCGGCCTCCGGGCCAAACCCAAGTGAACAAAAGGATCCTAAAACATGGTCAGA
>JAZKGL010000234.1:0-4438 GCA_040385935.1 Bdellovibrionota bacterium | reverse complement strand
TCCATCTTGTCGGATTTTACGGCTTTATATTTCTTAATGACCGCAGCAAGGCACTCCTGGTAATCTTCGCGCTCTTGACTGGCTTTCTGTGGAAGCTGGATTTTAAGCTGACCTTTTTCGGCCATAGCGGCTCGATCGAGCCCCCAGCTTAGCCCGGCCAAAAGAAAGACTAGATTTGTGAATAGAATTTTATTGTTCATAATTCAATAGGTTAAAGAAAACGACAGGCTTTGGAAAGCGTCTTTTTCGATTTCGTCATATTCTCTTTAGGAGCCCTTCCCTTATGGCATCGTTTGATATCGCAAGCGAAGTTGATCTACAAGAAGTTGATAACGCCGTTAATCAGACGGTGAAAGAGGTGGAGAGCCGTTTCGATTTCCGCGGTGGCAAGTCCTCGGTGGAGCTAGATAAGGCAAAAAAGATCATCAAGATCGTAGCCGACGATGATTTTAAACTGCGGTCGATTCATCAGCTGCTCGAACAAAAGTTTGTGAAACGAAGTCTCGATCTGCGCTGGCTCGACTACGGGAAAGAAGATACGGCGGGTGGCAATCTTATTCGCCAAGAAGTGAGTTTGAAGAACGGCGTGAGTAAAGAAGAGGCTAAGAAGATCACCAAAGCGATCAAAGATTCCGGTCTCAAGGTCACAGCTGCGATTCAAGACGATCAGGTGCGGGTTACCGCGAAAAAGATCGATGATCTGCAGGCAGTCATTCAAATGCTTAGAGGAACCTCCGACATCGGAATTCCTCTACAATTTATCAATATGCGGAGCTAATCCATGGGTTTCAAGTGCGGTATTGTCGGTCTTCCCAACGTCGGCAAGTCGACGATTTTCAACGCTCTAACGTCCGCGGGAGCGGCTTCGGCTAACTATCCCTTCTGTACGATCGATCCGAACGTCGGTCGCGTGGATGTCCCGGACCCACGACTTCAAACGCTCGATAAGTATACAAAAGCCCAGCGTATCGTTCCGGCCTTTATGGAATTTGTCGATATCGCGGGCCTCGTTAAAGGCGCTTCGACCGGCGAAGGATTGGGTAACCAATTTCTGGGTCACATTCGTTCGACCGATGCGATCGCTCACGTCGTTCGCTGCTTTGATGGCGGTGAAATCACGCACGTTGAAGGTTCGATCGATCCTTTGCGCGATATTGAGATCATCAACACGGAGCTGGTTCTCGCGGACATGAGTTCGGTGGAGAATGCGGTCAACCGTTATGCAAAGCTCGCCAAGGCCGGTAAAAAAGAAGTCGCATTGATATCGACTATGCTCGAAGCCTTGAACAAACATTTGAATGAACTTAAGCCCGCTCGTTTGTTTCCGCTCGCAAGCTTTGTCGGTGAAGAACCTTTGGTTGCTAAAGCTTACGATGAGCTTCACCTCATCACCGCCAAGTCGGTTTTGTTTGTGTGTAACGTCGATGAGACGATGGCGGATGGTTCGGTTGATAATGAGTGGACTTTGAAGGTCAAGGAATACGCGGCCCAAGAAGGCGCTCAAGCCGTCGTGATCTGCGGCAAGATCGAAGAAGAATTAAGTCAGATGGAAAGTGCTGATCGCCTTGAAATGATCAAAGACATGGGCATGTCGGAGCCTGGTCTTGACCGTATGATTCGTAAAGGCTACGAGCTTTTGGGTCTGATGACTTACTTTACGGCGGGCGAGAAAGAGATTCGCGCTTGGACAATTCATAAAGGTGATAAAGCGCCTCAAGCCGCGGGTGTCATTCACTCGGACTTCGAACGCGGATTCATCTGTGCCGAAGTTTTCACGATCGCCGATCTCGTCGCAGTCGGCGCGCGTCCTAAACTTAAGGAAGCGGGCAAGATTCGTCAGGAAGGTCGTGACTATCTTGTAAAGGATGGTGACGTCATGGAATTCCGTTTCAACGTATGATGCTGTCTTTCTCCCGAGGACGAATAACGAAAGCTGTCGATGGATCTTCGCATCCGTCAGCGGCTTTGTCGTTTGTTTGGGAGGGGGACTTTCCTACGCTTTCGGGCAAAACTTTGGTTAGGCTTTCGGACGGGCTTTATCGTTACGACCATGCGGATCTTGGTCCGATTTTTCTTTCGAAACAGCCTTGGTGGACGGATCTGCCTTTGATCAGGGGCGAGCGCGGACTCTGGATGAGTTTTCAAGGGTTTTCCGAAGGCGTTTGGTGCGATGGCATCTTTGGGCGCTGGGCTGAAGGTCGGTGGGTGGATTTGATTCTGCCTGGGCCTTCGTTTGAGTGGGGACTCAGCCGGTCCACTCTAGCGATTGAAGATGTTTCTGAATTTTGGAGTGAGGAAAAATTTCTGGCTCAAAAGCTAAGTTTGATCGAAGCTGTTCGTCTTGTTTTCGCTTCAACAGGGGTAGTTCCGATTTATTTAAAACGTATGGACTGCGACGTACAATTTTTGATGCACATGTTCCTTGTGCGCCTCGCATTTCCTCTGCGCTCGATCCAAGTGTTTCCTGCCGATCCATCTTGGAAACGCCTTGGGCAGAATCTTAATATCTCGGTCTTAAAATCCGAGCCTTCAATCCCAGCCGCTGCTTGCATCGACCTTGGACCAAAGGAAAAGTTGCTCGAACTCATCCATTGGCAGCAGTCGAAGAGCCCTTTTATTCCAATCAATCTTTTTACTTCCCTTTCGGTCTAAGAAATTTTCGTAAACTTTCCTGATGAAAATCATTCATCCACAGAGATTCAAAAATATCGAGTTCTGACTCGGTGCGTGGATTTGATGAATGAAGTGTGAAGAGTTGCTTCTGGGCAGTTACGCTCGCTGGATTTAATGGCACAATGTCATCGCGCAGTCGCAGTAGCTCTTTTTCTAGGCCTCTTTCCGAATCAACCAATTCTGTTATAAGACCGGCGTCCCACGCGGCGCGTGCTGTGAGAGTGGAAGATCGAAGTAGCCAGTTCATCGCCCGTGACGCACCGACTAGATGAGTGAGGCGGCCGGCACTCGCATAGGCAGTCGAAAGACCGAGTTCGAGTTGTTTAAAGTGGAAACGAGAACGTTTTGTTGCAAACCTTAGATCCGCCGCTAAAGCAAATTCGATGCCGCCGCCGATCACTAGGCCATCAATTAAGGCCACGACAGGAATCGGCAGGGTTTGAAGAGCCTGGCAAACCTCGGCCATGCGCTTTGCATAATTTCTGCCGTCGATCGAATTTTTGAGTTCGCTCAGCTCACGAAGATCGCCGCCGGCAATCCAGATCGGGTCCTTGTCGCCCATGTCCGACAAGGCTTTGATAGCAAGAAGGCGCGGAGCTTGGGCAGGGTCCGGCCAGGTAGACAGATTTTTTGTGAGTTCATTTACTTTTACCCACAACTCCTCTGCTAGAATAGGACCAAGCGCGTTGCGACGATCGGGCCGGTTCAACTGCCAGATGAGGACGGAATCTTTGATTTCGCTTTTTATATGCATAATTTCCTTCCCGATTTTACTCGCGCAATGGTAGATACATACTGGCAAAAGCCTTGCAATAATTACCCTTTGTAAGTGCTCACCCTAGCAAATTGAAACGCTTCTCGCATGCGAAACAGCGTTCCTTCATATTTGGACCTTATGCAGTACTTGCCTGAAAATAAATCTCTGGATCGTCAGAAGTTTCCAAACCTCGTCATTGTCGGTGCTACGGCGAGTGGGAAAACAACGGTCGCGTATCAGCTTTCAAAAGTTTTGGGATTCGGTTTTATCGATATCGATCAGCGCATCGCAGAGAAGACTGGTCGCTCTATCCCAGAGATTTTCGCCCAGGATGGGGCCGATCGATTCCGCGAGATCGAAACAGAAATTTTAGAATCTCTTAACGGGATCTTAAATCATGTGATCGTCGCAGGTGCAGGAGCCATCGAAACTCCGAAGAATTGGGAGATTCTCAAAAGCATCGGACCTTCCATCTGGCTCGCGACTCCGATAGCCGAGATCGTTTCGAGGCTTATCAAGTTTCCCGAAGAGCTGCAAAAGCGCCCTTTGCTCGCCGATGCTCTGGCGATTGAAGATCTTAAGGCACGCGAATCCTTTCTCGCGACTAAACTTAAGGAACTCGAAGATCGCCGGGCATCAATCTACAGTCAGGCCGATCATCGGGTGACCATAGGATTTGCGACCGCCGATACCTGTGCCCAGTTCATTAAGCAACTCCTCATCGAAGGCGAAGTACAGTAGGCCTCGAGACGATTTGGCTAAATTTTCCTTTTGCCCAAAACTGATCCTTTCGATCAGCCCCCTCACCTAGGCAATCATTTCCGTGTCTATTCGCGGAGATAGTGCCGAATGGTAGAATGTAACAAAGCGCGAAGACTGTTTTCCAGGCGGGCCCATGCAACGAGCGTTATTCTCCATAGATCGAAAGAGACTTCTGACAACCGTAAGGTTTCTCAGACAGTTCTCGCCGTCCTGGGTACTAGCCATGGTCGTGCTGGCGTTTATTGC
>JAZKGL010000233.1:0-1513 GCA_040385935.1 Bdellovibrionota bacterium | reverse complement strand
CTTACCGTGAAATCATGGGTGAGCTGATCAAACCCATCCTAGCGGAAGGACTCGACGTCGAAACGCTAAAGAGCCTTTACGAATCCAAGGCCGTCTACCTCGAAAATCTGCGCATCAAATCGTTCAAAGAGCTAAACAGCGTTAAACGCAGCTCCCACTTTACCTGGGACGACTATCATCTCATCTGCCGCGCGATCAAAGAGAACGGCAGCCACGTCCGCAGCCTCATCATGGTTGCGATCTCTGAGAAGCTCGACTGCCGTAAGGCCTGCTGATTCCTTCCAAAGACTAAAGTTTTCATAAATTTCTATATCTCGTAAAAGCGTTCGAAGCCAAAGCTTCGGACGCTTTTTTCTTGCCCTACAAAATTGAGGCCAGAGTGAAGCCCAAGTTCTGGTAGAATGCTCTCAGTAATCTTGCGGTGCCATAGACATTTTCTGATTTTGTTAGGAGACCCTCATGGCTGAAAAGTGGCTCGTGATCGATGATTCCGCAACGATCCAAAGGGTCATTAAATTGGCCTTTCAGGATCACGATGTGCAGATCACCGAGGCGGACAGTATTCAGGAAGCCTTGCGCGAACTTATGCGCGCGCCTTATAGCCTTGTGATTGCCGATGCGGCGCTAGCCGGCGTGCAAAGCGTGCAAGACTTTTCTCGTCTTCAGCAGACGGCCCCGGTCGCGGCTTACGTGATTTTAGAGGGCAGCTACGATCACATCGATGAAAATCAATTTCGCGGGGCCGGGTTTCGCCACTTCTTGAAAAAGCCTTTCGATGCCCAGCAACTTATCTCGATTACGCGCGAAGCTCTCGGGCGCGTGACGGCTCATCGCTCTGAAAAGGACAAAGAGGATTTTGCGCCTCCGCCGCCTACCGGGTTTAGCTTAGATGTCCCGGCTAGGTCGCCTCCTCCTCCGCCTTCGTCTCATTCATCGCATTCATCCCTTTTGAACACGCCGCCTCGTTCTCTTCATGAAGAACTGGAGAATCCCTTCGACGGGACTGATGGGTTTGACCTTGGACTTGGGGGCGAGCCCGAACCCTCGTTTAAGCCAAAGCCGTCTCCGATCAGTCATGATGAACTGTTTGATTCGCGGCAGTTGCGCGGCAAAATCCAAGCGATAGCGTCCGACATGATCGCCGCCGATACCCACTTTGAGAAAGAGAAAGAGCGAGAAAGGTCAGCGCCTTTGCCGCTGCTCGAGGAGGGGAGCTACACCAAAAACCGCGAATCCTCTTACAATCCTCTGGGTTTGACCTCGATGCTGGAACCTATGCTCAAGGCCGAAATGGAAAAGATTGTGCGTCAAACAGTCGAGGACTATTGTCGAAAAAACTTCGCCGATCTGGCCAGGGAATATCTCTCGCGCGAAATTGAGAAGTTGAGCGCGGAGCGCACCCGCCTCCTCGTTGACAAGTAAACCCAAGTGAAGCAAAGTCCCTCGTGTTCAGCCAAGAGGGAGAGGTAGATTATGCAAGAACTTCATTCCATCCAGATCCAGCCCATCATCG
>JAZKGL010000232.1:10041-12625 GCA_040385935.1 Bdellovibrionota bacterium | reverse complement strand
ATAAGGCGGTTCTGAACGATCAATGCTCACGTCTTATCTAAAGTCCAATCTAAACTCACGATTTGGCAAGGCCCTTCTTTGGGCCTTGTTTTTCGTCTGCTTAAAAATTGATTCGGCTTATGCCGTAGAACCCGTCGTGCTCGATACTCAGTCGATGCGAAGCTGGAAGAATTTATTATTCTACTCGTCACGATGGATCGGCGATGATACTTCGCTCGTCGATAGTCCGACGTTTTTTCTTGCGCGAAACGGTGCCTCAGACGCTCAAGCGGAGCTCAACGAATTTCTTTCGCGCCTGCGGACCGATACGATGAACGTTCCTGAGGAGCAGCGCATCAGCTGCCGGTTTCCCGCGCGCGTTGCTTGGGTGCGTGAGAAGCTTCCTGATTTTGATAGTCCTAAAATCGATTGTCCACTCTACCAGAGCTGGCTTTCGCTTAGCCAACCTTTTGGACTCTCCCTTATTTTTTCCTCGTATTTTGTAAACAATCCATCGTCGATGATGGGTCACACATTTCTTCGCATTCGGCGCGGCGATGCAAAGTCTTCACCCCTGCTTGATCAGTCGGTTAACTTCGCGGCCGCTCCCACTCACGATATTCCTATCCTCTACAATATCGATGGCCTGATCGGTGGATTCCCCGGTCTGTTCTCGATGCTCCATTATTACGTAAAAGTGCAAGAGTATGCTAACGCGGAAAGTCGTGATCTATGGGAGTACGATCTTGCGTTTAATCAGGCCGAAACTCTGCGCGTGATGGCGAGTCTTTGGGAAATTGCACCGCAGCGAATCGATTATTACTTCTTTGATGAAAACTGTTCGGCTGTGCTTTTGTATCTGGTACAAACCGGGCGGACGAATCTGTACGTCTCACGCCGCTTGGGAAGTTGGGTGCATCCCTCGGATACCCTGCGTTACTTGATGGAGGAGGGTGATATCGTCAAAGGCGTGGTCTATCGACCTTCGACGCGTAGCCGTTACCTCGCACAAAGAGATTTACTCCGCGTTGCCGAACGCGATCTTGCCGAAACGTTGGTGAAAAAACAGAGTTTGGCCGACGAAGAATATCTTAGCTTGCCTGAGGACAGACAGGCTTTGCTACTCGATACTCTTATTGCATTTATTGAATTTGATGAGAATCTTCATGGGGCAAAGAAGGCTAAGAGACATACTGCACTTTACGATGAAATTTTAAAGGCGCGAGCCAGTCTTAGTGCAGCTCCTCTCACGCATTTTCCTACGCCTGAACTCGAGGCGCCCCATCTTGGACACAAAGGACGACGACTCGGATTCGCCCTAGGACAGTTTGAAAATAACAATGAGCTTCAGTTTGAGTACCGACCAGGCCAACACGATCTCTTATCGCCGGCGATTGGTTATCCACCGGAGCTGAGCATCCAGCTGGGTAAAACGCGGCTTGCTTTCGAAAAAGGTAAAACGGCCCGCATTCGAAGCGCCGAATTCTTTCATATACAATCGTTTAACCCCTCGCGATCGGGCCGATTGCCCTGGTCATGGCAGCTGCAGAATAATTTTGAAAACACCGACGCCAAGCGATTTAATCTCTTTGGTTCGATAGGCCAATCGTGGTCACTGGGCTCACGCGAGGACTTTGCCTTTCTCATGTTTGATTCACGGGCAAAGGTTGAGCGAGCGGAGCTTTGGGGCTGTCCTGGGCTTAGTACAGGCGGGCGGTTCAGCGTATTAAAGCGCTTCGTGTCGTTTACCCAAATCGGGGTGGAACGCTGTTACAGCAAAGAAACTAAAGCTTGGACGGAGCACTGGTCGCAGGAGTTTCGTTATTCCTATAACGATGCCTATGAAGTGTTTGCCGAAGCGAGAAAATATGTGGACGCACGGGAGTATACTCTGGGATTCTACCGCTATTACTAACTATCTTTCATGAGGATAGCCATGACCAAGACCCAATGGAACCCACGCTTGGAAAAGCTCGCAGAACGCACCGTAGCCGGTCTCAACGCAACTTACACATACGCGACCGCCAATCAGATCCCACAGCTTTGGCATAAATTTGGACCCATGGTAGGGAAAATTCCGGGGCAAATCGGCGAAGATTCCTTTGGCGTTGTTTGGAATGAGAAGCCGGGGACGGGGTTTGATTATCTGGCCTGCGTTCGCGTCGAAGCTAAGGCTGACTTACCCAAGGACTTCAAACAGCTTCGACTGCCGACTGAAGAATACGCTGTGTTCACACACACGGGGGATGTCAGTACTCTGCCTCAGGCTTTTATGGACGTGTGGGACAACTGGTTGCCGGAATCTAAGTGGGAGACGACTGGAACGCCTTCCTATGAGCGTTATACGAAGGACTATGATCCTAAAACGCAAAAAGGCGGAATCGAATTTTGGATTCCGGTTAAGGCTCGCTGAACTGCTTTGCAAAATTATTAAAGCATTCTCGAATTAATGACTGCGTGGCGGGAGGATCAAGTGCCTTTCGCTCCGCGTCGGGATCATTGGAATCTTCGACGGCGGATACCGATTCCTGCGTTGCGTAGATCAGACCATTCCAAAGCAGTTCGGCCCTATCGACCGACATGATACGAAAACGCATTTTGACTA
>JAZKGL010000232.1:4403-10031 GCA_040385935.1 Bdellovibrionota bacterium | reverse complement strand
ACGCCGTGAGGGTTCGGGCTCATCGATGTTGCAAAAGCTTCTTTTTGCCCACAACTCACCGTGTTCATCAGTAGACTCGGGAGCAACACCTGCTTCGGATAACGCTTACCTTCTTGCGCTATTTTCTTAAGAATGGCCAGGCTCGATGGTGAGGCAATCGCCACATCTTCGCCCACTATCTCGTTTCGCCAAGTTTCCAATTCATCAGCACCCAAGGTAACTGAGACTTCACCACTTGATAATACGGGTACCGTTGGCCATCGACTGACCAAAGTATTGGTGAGAATAGAGTCATAAGTTGAAAGCTCAGCGGCTCCCGGATTGAGCTTGGCTTCCGCTACTGCGATAGGCGCAAGCACAAACCCTTTTTTGGTCAAATCGTGCCGCGTGTATAGGACGTTGCTCTCGGGCTTGGCGCGATAGGCCTGACACGCTGTTAAAAGCATGAGAAAGAGGGCGAAGAACAGACGATTGAGGGTCATGATGCAATCTCACAGCGCAGTAAAGGGAAGGTACTCCGCACATATCCGAGAAGGCGAGGGTAGGTTCGCCTGGCATCGATTCGGAATTTTTCCAACAAAGATTCCAGATGCGCCCGGTCATGCGTAGGCGCGACGTTCTCGAGTTCAATCGCCAGTTTGCTTAAATCGATAAGCCCAAGAGTGGCGAGGGTTGACTTCATTGAATGCGCCGCGAGTTCCAGTTTAGCCCAATTCTCCTCATCGAGGTAGCGCTGGAGTTTATGAATTTCGGCCGGATGGCGATTTACAAAACCGGTTATCGTCTGGTGGAGAAAGTCGCTCCCGCAGGTCTCCTCAAGACTACTCAGGCTCTCTTTCCAAGTTTCAAAAAGTTGCTCCGCCTGACTCTTGGCAAAAATCCAGTAATCGACCGCGACTATGAGGTCTTCCCGCGAATACGGCTTCTGCAGAGAATCGTCGATGGCGCGATCGACGTTTTCTTTGGGAAAAATCGTGGAACCACTGATCACGACGATCGGGGAGGAGCAGCGCGCGCGAACTTCGTGGAGTAGAGTCGTTGGCGAAAGTTCGCCCAGATGAAGGTCCATCAGAATCAAATCAAAAATCTGCGCATCGAGAAGCTCCACCGCTTCGGCCAGGGTCTCCGCAGAGGATACGGTGAATCCTTGACTCTGCAGGGTGCGGGTCGTGATCGCTTTGGTGATATTGTTGTCTTCGATAATCAGAATGCGGCCGTCTCGCGCATCGCTTTTTTCGATCGGATCGCTATTTGAAATGAGTGTGATAGCCGGTTTACTTTCGCAGAGCGTGATCTTGAGCGGAATTTTAAACCAGAAGGTGCTGCCCGCGCCGAAGTCGCTGTCGAGACCGATTTGACCTTCCATGCATTCGATGATGCGTTTGCAAATACTGAGACCAAGGCCCGATCCGCCTTTGCTCGAATCGCCCGAGACCTGACGATAGGGTTCAAAGAGGAGGCTATGATTGAATCTGTGAATGCCAAGGCCTGTATCGATTATGCGAAAGGCGAAGAGACTCGCGCTGTCTTCGGTGTGACCAGGCAGTTCTTCGACCTCAACACGGATCGAGCCTTTCTCGGTGAATTTTAAAGCATTGCTTATGAGGTTATTGAGCACCTGACGAAGGCGAACGCGATCGGCCGTGCACATTGCATTGTCTGCGATGTCAAACGATTGAATAAAATCCAACCCGCGACCTTTGATCAAGACTTCAAACGGCATCAAAGTTTCTTCAAGAAATTCTTTCAGACTAAAGGTCGAGGTCGAGAGCCTGAGTGCGCCTGATTCGAGCTTTGCATGCTCCAGCAGAACGTTCAGCGTCTCAAGCATGTGCTGACTGCTTTTGGTGAGGTTTGCAAGGAGCTTTGGATGGTGGGTTCGGTGAACATCATCTTGCAGGAGTTCCGTCAAACCTTGGATCGCGTGCAAGGGCGTTCGCATCTCATGAGAAACATGCGATATGAAATCGCGGTGCAGGCGCTTGGTTTCCATTAGAGCTTTGGATTTGAGGTTCAACTCACTTTTGGCTTCAATCAATCGAGCATCGGCACGCCGCGCTTCGAGAGCTAAAATGATTTGGGCCCTAATGCTTTCGAGTGCCGGGCCAAAGGACTTTGACCAGCGTCCGGCTTTACGAATGGCAAACAGAGTGCCTATCACCAGACCATCGGGCGTTTGCAGAGGCAGACCCCAATAGCGTGGTTTGCGTAGAGTTTCGCCGCTTTTTATAACGTCTTCGCAGTGAACCAAAAAGCGCCCATCGAGCAAATCATCGGCGCCCAATACGGTTTTATAAACCACCGCATCGAGGCTGCGAACACTCACACCGACCGCCGAAGCTCCCGTTAGAGTCTGCACAACACGCAAAAGGCCATCGAAGGACTTGTCTTCGTCCATCGTTAACCAGTGATACTCACGCAAAGTATCGAGGTGCAACTGCTCGGGCGTCAGGGCAGAGAGGCTCACTCCAGTCTCCTATAATTCTCTATATTTCGGCAGCTTGGGCAGAAATCTGAGAGAAAAATAAAAGTCTGGAGATTCCAAAGGGGTTCAAGGGTCTTAAGGCATTCTTACGGCGCGAAAGAAGCTCAGCTCGAACGTAGGCCGCAGCGGTCACCTTTGAATTCGATGTGACCATCCTGGGATTTATACAGACAGCCGGCGAGAATTCCCGGAACATTGGTTTGCATGTGGCCGTAGGCACGACGTCTGGCTCCCCCAATGATGGAATCTTCCGCGCGGTAGGCCGAGGTCTTGATAAAGCAGTTGAAAGCTAGGATACAGCCTTCGGTATCGAGAATCGTAATGCCGTCCATCCAGGTGAGTTTACGCAAAAGCTGACCGTAGGAAAACAGGCGAAGGTAGGCGTCTCGGTCGTCGGATCCATTGATAATGCCTTCGATCGAGGCGACGATGCTGATCGGTGGATTAAGGGGCACACCGTCTTGCAAAATTTCAGGAATCTTTTCGCCCTTACGAATAATCGCGATCAGACTGCCGTGTGATCCATGCAAAACGTCCATTCCAAATCGTTGATAGAAGGATTTGAGCAGAGGCCGCACCGAATCCGAAACATCACTGCACACGCTATCGACAAAATCTCGAATGACCTGGCCGGGATGATAGTCATCTTCATCGGAGGAGGCGACGTTCACATATTTATGCTGACCAAGACTTGTGCGAATCTCGACAAAGTTTCCGCCGAGTCGTGTCAGACCAACGATAGAGGTTCCTGGCGCTTTGAGACCACGCAGGCGCTCGAATACCGAAGGGGAAAGCGGCGAGGAATCGGAGCGGAAGATTCCATAACGCACGCCTTGCTCCTCGAGCAAAATATAAACCGCCCAAAGGCGATCTTCGGCTAAGGGTGCGCAGAGTTTGAAAGCACGAATGAAGGTTTCCCGACAAGGCTGTCCCTCACCGACTAAAACCATCTCGCGCGCGCCGAGATGATTCTTAAAGTGATCCATACTGTCAGCCATGAAAACGACGGGGAAAAGATCGGTGCCCTCTTCCTGATAACTTGCCATCATCAGAATCACTTCGGTCAGATAATCAGGCCCCTGGAAACGCGAACCGAGCTGGGAGCGAAGAGGGTTGAGGCATTCGCGCAAATAATCACGAAAGGACACCATTTTATCACTCATTGCCACACTCGGATGAAAGTTAAATCGTGCTCTCAATCTATCATTTTCGCATTCAAACTTCCGCTGAAATTTTCGCCTCTTTGTCACGGCAAGTCTGGCGGACTGGATGTCCACGAGGGCTTTGGCGTAAAAGGGATCTGGGTTCAAGTTCGAGGGAGGGCCGTGATGCGTTACGCAAGACAAACGATACTGAACGAAGTGGGGGCTACGGGTCAGAAGGCTCTGGCTGCCGCTAAAGTCTTGATCGTTGGCGTAGGTGGTCTTGGGTCGCCTGTCTCACTCTATCTAGCTGCGGCGGGTGTCGGACAGCTCGGATTGGTGGATGCCGATCACGTGAGTCTCTCAAACCTCGCGCGGCAGATCTTGTTTGCTAGCGATGAAACCGGGATGCTTAAGACGACGGTGGCTCAGGAAAAGCTCTCGCGCATGAATCCCGATTGTCTTGTGAAAACCTATCCAGAGTTCCTTGACGAAACCAATGCTATTCGCATCGCTTCGCAGTACGATATTCTGGTCGATGCGAGCGATAATTTTGATACGAAATATCTACTCAATGATCTTGCGGTCAAACTCGATAAGCCCTTGGTTTACGGCTCTATCCTCAGGTGGCAAGGGCAGACCTCGGTGTTCTGGGCGAGTCATGGACCGTGTTATCGCTGCTTGTTTCCCGAGCCGCCTAAAGATCATGTTCCGAATTGTGCCGAGGCCGGTGTCTTAGGTGCTTTAGCAGGCGTGATAGGTAGTTTGCAGGCGCTAGAGGTAATTAAACTCATACTGGCAAAGTCGGATAAACGATGGAGTCTGGATGAATCGCTAGTCGGGCGATTTATTACGTTTGATGCTAAGACGTTTCAGCAGCGGTCCGTCACCCTGCAAAAAGATCCTGAATGTGCGGTGTGTTCGAAAAAAGTCGAGGACATCGTTCTGCCTGAAACCGAACTCGCTGTGGCCTGTGGCGTCAGCACTCTGGATTTGGATAATTGGCAGGATTATGAATTTATCGATGTGCGTGAGGAGGATGAGTGGGAGCGAGGCTATATTCCCGATGCCACTCTTTGGCCCTTGTCACGCATGAAACACGGGCAGTTCCCCGAACAAAACGAAAAGCGGCCTACAGTCCTTTACTGCCAAAGCGGGCTTCGCTCTCGATTGGCTATGAATTATGTTCGCGACGCGGGGTGGGATTTGTCATCTGTTCAGGATCTCCCAGGGGGCTTTGCAGCCTGGGCTGGTCCCGTAGCGCAAGATACGTAAGCACTTCATCATCATCTTCAAGAATGTGGCGACGTCTCTCTTTTACGGCCTGCGCACGCGCGGCGGCTTCGGCACTCAGAGGCTTTGGTTTGAGCCAAGGCAGCGAGAGCCAGGCCATGAAAAATCCAAGGCCAAATCCTATCGCATGACTTCTGTACGATATCTGCGGCTCAATGGAAGTCGGCAGTAAAACGATGAGCACAAAGGCGAGTGCGCGCATCACGCGATGCAGTGGTGTGAGATGCGAAGAGTGTCGAGCAAAATAAACGAGCCACATTCCAGCCATCAGATAAACCATGCCTGAGGCTCCGACGAGGCGCACATCAGCTGGATAAGTCATGAGCGCGAAGGCTTCGGTCGCAGCTGCTCCGAGAACACTTAAAACGGGGAAAGCCCAGCGACCAAAATAGTTATTGAGTAAAGTTGCGAAGACTAAAAAGAGCATAGAGTTGGCGAGCAGATGAACGAGGTCGGCATGGACGAAGGGCGAGGTGATGAGTCGCCACCATTCGCCTTGCATAAAGACGTTACGTTGCGTCGCAACCAGGCCGTTATCAGGATGGGCCCAGGCGTAGAGGGTCATGCCGAGAAACAGAAGAATGAAGAAGAGGGCGCCTTGAGCGGCTTTAGGTTCTATAGGGCGTGCAAGGGCTTGTTCTTCAAGATAAGTAACTGGATTTTGACCGCTCAGCATAGAAACCTCTTCAATCAGCGATAATAAAAACG
>JAZKGL010000232.1:0-4303 GCA_040385935.1 Bdellovibrionota bacterium | reverse complement strand
ACTGGATTTTGACCGCTCAGCATAGAAACCTCTTCAATCAGCGATAATAAAAACGTAAGGTGCATTTCCGTCTTGTCAAATTTTAAATTTCGTCTTGGTCTAAGGCCGCGACTTTCCCGATAGCTTAAGGTGAGTTATGACTGTTCTCCAGGATAAAGCAATCGCCCTTCATTGGAATGGTCAGCCCGAGAAAGTCTTCGTTGTCGATAATTTTGACGGCTTTCTCGATCAGTTTGCCCACGAGGTCGGCGGAAATCTCTCGGACGAACGTTGCCCCTTTGGAGTCTTGCTCTGGCCCTCGTCTAGAACTTTAGCCGATCTATTCGCACGCGAGAAGCCCGTGCGCTCTCCTCAGACCATTATCGAACTTGGCTGCGGCGTAGGATTTCTAAGCTGTGTGCTCGCGCGGCTTTATCCTGACGCCAAGGTCTATGCCTGTGACTACGAAGAAAATCTCGAATCGTTTGTGATGAAGAATGCACAGATGTGGGGTGTTGCGGATCGCGTGGAATTTCGGCCCATCGATTGGCGAGAGTCGCCACCTCGCGACCTCATTCATACGGCCGACCTCGTTGTGGGAGCTGATGTTTTCTATGATGACAGCCATATCAAACATCTGCCGATTTTCGCTCGTCAGCTTCTGAGAGATAATGGGTGTCTCGTCTTAGGTGATCCTAAACGGTTTCGGTTCAGTCAAGCGATTGAGGAGCTTTCGTCGCTCTTTGAATTGCTTGAGCATACGGAAGAAAAGTGTGCCCTCGATCAGGAGGGCATTGAAGAATTTATGATAGGCACGGGTTATAAAGAGCAGAAGATTTCGGTGCTCAGCCTTCGCCCTAAGGATTAAGGCTTCGGCAAGAGTTTGATCAGCGCTTCGAGAGACTCGGGCGCCTTTCGGTAGCGCAAATGTGAGGCGAAAATCGTCTGGCGCGGGAGCGTATCTTTCTTATACGAACGAAGTTCGCTTTGATCATAAATCATGTGGTCAGGCAGTACGGCGATGCCTATCCCTTGTTTGACCAACTTGATCATCGCCGTGATGGAATTCACCTGCACCACGCGTTTGGGCGTCTTGCGATGAATCTTTAAGAGCAAATCCTCGGGTCCGTAGATGATCCATCGGTAGTTCAATAGCTTTTCGGGATTGATAGGATCGCGGGATATGATAGCGAGGTTCTCATCGAGAACGGCCCGCGAACTAATCAGCTCACTATCGATTTCAAAAGGCGTAAAAATAAGGTCGAAACGTCCCGCCTCTATGCCCTCACGCAATTCACTGAGGCCACCTACCGTGATCGTTAGGTTCGAGTCATGCGCTTTATAATATTCCCCGAGTAAAGCTTGAAACCAACTTTCGAGCATTCCGTGAGGGATACCGATTCTTATCGTCGTACGCTCGTCGTCGCTTAAAAGAGTAGTCGTCTCTTTCTCGAAATGTTTGAGCGCATCGTAGAGTCTTTTACCCTTGGGCGTTAGACTCAGGTGTTTGGTTGAACGAATCAGAAGTTCATCATCGATCGATTCTTCTAGGAGTTTCACCTGACGGCTTACAGCGGATTGAGCGATATTCAGTTCGTCGGCGGCTTTGGAGAAACTGCCTTGCTCCACAGCCGCGATAAAAGCCTTCAGGTAACGAAAATCCATGCGATCCTTCCTCTCAGTTGGCTTTAGGATAGTCTCTTAAAACCTCGACACAACTTCCCGCTTCGCCGGCCGTCGCATAACGTTCGATTTTCTTTTGCGCGACATCGGTGAAGAAATTGATCTTACACGAATCGGTGTAACTATAATTGCCAAAACGCCAAGCTGTGTAACTCATGCCTGAGTACCGGCTTACGGTGCGATCCGACGTATATGTGAGGACTTTCACACCGCTCGACATAGCGTAAGTACTATCCGGCGCACCCCATTGTTCCACGAGTTGATCGGGGTGTTTGCCGAGCCAAGGATCGAGTTCTGTTTTCAGTCGTTCGCTGTAGTGTGCGCAGGCCGTTGAAAAGGCAAAGACGACAGGTATGAGTAAGCGTAATTTTGTGATTTTCATCGCCAGGTCCCTCCTAAAGGCCAGTCTACAACCAACTGAGATGAGTTGCCTATGGCGGAATGGCGAAATCTTTGAGTCAGTCATGAGGCAAAGCTGGATTTATCGATTACCTACTGCTTCTTTTGGCGTTTTCTGCTAGATATAAGCCTATCTCTTCTCTTTCTTTGAGCATGGATTGCTCGACCCGCAGACGAGAAAAGACTTTTTGGCATAAAGGGGTGCATGAGTTTGGACGAGCAAAAACCAGAGGCCGAGAAAACTCATTCTGCCGAGAATTCCCGTCGTCCACACCGAGGCGGTCAACGCCATCCATCTCGTGACAATCATCGAAATGGTCATCCCGGTCAGGAGAAGAAGAAGTCCTCTCCTCCGCCTGCGCGCGGCAAAACGAAACATTTATATTCTACGCTCGAAGAGGGCAGCTACATCGCCTTTGATATTGAAACGACGGGTGGCAATCCTGAGAAGAACGGGATCACCGAGATCTTTGCGCTTCGGTATAAAGACGGCAAGATTCACGATACTTTTTATAGCATGGTGAATCCAGGCGTTCCGATTCCGCCTATCGTTCGTCGCATGACTGGCATCACCGATAAGATGGTGCGCGATGCGCCGCCTATCAAAGCGATCATGCCGGACTTTATTACGTTCATTGCAGATGACGTTCTGGTGAGTCACAACACAATCGGCGATATGAAGTTTCTTCGCTACTTTGCTGAAGTTGAGTGTGCTCACGAGATCGGGAATTATTTTCTCTGCACGCACTTACTCGTTGAGAAGCTCGCGCCGACCGCGCCTGATAAATCGCTTAAAGGTCTCGCGACGCACTTTACTTTGCCGGGTGATGCTCGCCTTCACCGGGCGGAAGCCGATGCGTATCTCACGCTAGAGCTGTTTAAGATCCTTTTGCAAAAGATGCAGGAGAAGGGCATTCCTTCGATTGCTGACGGGATTCGTTTTCAGGGTGATTTTGAATCCGGCATGCGACTAGGGTTTGGAGTTAAGCCGGAAGTTTTGAAGAACCTTCCTGAGACCAACGGCGTGTTCTTTCTTCGTGATTACAGTGGTCAGGTTACGTTTCTCTCCAGCGCTCATAATATCGCGAGGGAGGTTCGTCGGCTGCAAAAGCTGAATGCTTTGCCTAAGCAGCTGCTTCGTTCGGTACTGTCGTCTTGTGATTTGACTTATGAAGAGACGCCTACGGCGTTTGCTGCCTCCTTGCTGGAAGCTCAGAGTCTTGCGCATACCCGCATACGGTTTGATCCCACGAGTTGGCATCAACGAACCGCGAACTTTATCTTTTTGGTTCGCGAAGCGGACGAGTACCGTTTGAGTACGGGACCTTTGGTTGAAGGCGTCACGGCATTCCTGGGGCCGATTCGAGGCGGTAAGGAAGTGACCTTGCTGCTCGATCACCTTGCGAACGTTGTGAGTCGAAAGCCGAGTAAGAAGGGCTTAAAGCTCACCTTGGATGAAGGCCGGATTATAGGCGACTTTCTAAGTCGTCGGCCTTTGAAGGGTGGACTAAAGGAGAAGGTATTAAAGCTTCTTCCCAAACACTCTGAGCGCATAAATTATTTGAATAAGCTTCGTGATTATTTGAAAGGCGTGATTATCCCAGACGATCTCTTTGATGGTCGCATCATGTCGGGGATACTTGCGACACAAGTCGGCGAAGGATGGCGCATCTATTCGGTGGCTGATGGTCGGGTGATTGCCGAGGAGAGTGCTCAGGGCGATCTGCAGAAGGCCTTGAGTGAGAATAAGCTGGCCGATAGGCTCTATCGTCAGATCAAGGCGGCGAATGCCGCGCGGGAAGATTTAATCGAGACGAGTCTCAGTGCTTCGGATGCGAATCTACTCAATCGCATATTCTGGTGGGGCTTTTTTGGAAGTCGGCATGAGCCGGTTCGGGTCATACATGTGGATGAGTTGGCTCGATGGTGAGACAGTTTTATTCGTTTTAGACTGGCTGTTTTATATGGTGCGTTTTCCCTCGGGATAGCGCTTCGCTGGTGCCTCCGGCGGCATAAGAGGAGAGGCTCCGCCTGCCCCCCTTATGTATCCCCCCACCGTACAGGCTACCGCTTCGCGGGGCGCCTTTGCTTTCTTTTTTACTCTGGGATGTTTGCTTTTAAGGCTCGCCCCTCACCACTTCGTGCTTCGATCACGTCCATCCCATTACCGTAGTATTATAGTTTAACGTCACTGCCCGCAGGGCAAATGCTCCGAAATGCGGTAACTAAAGGTGTCTTGTCG
>JAZKGL010000231.1:0-19980 GCA_040385935.1 Bdellovibrionota bacterium | reverse complement strand
CAGTAGAAAATCTTAGGATTGAAATGTCCACCCGCTTTTTTCAACCAGCAAACTTTGTAGCCTTCAAGATAAGTGAAGGCTTGGCAATCTTTATTGCTCTCACACGCTTTTCCGCATTCATCTGGAGTCGCGAGGACCTCACGTTTTAAATCTTTACCAGTATGATCATTTTCGACTTTGAAAGCCCCCGCCGCATAACTGTGATCGGCGGGCATCTCACCTGAGAGAAATCTGAGATTGGCCTGCTTTGCCGCTTTTTTGTGCCAACACTTCTTCCAGCCGCTTACAAACACCACAGCCTTGCACTCGGCGTTGCCCTCACACTGCGCCTGACATTCCTCGAGACTAGCCGCTTTGGAATCTTTGACTATCGCCGAAGGGTTGTCGCAGTTGGGCTTGGATTCCCAAGCTAAAACCTTGGAACTCACTAAAAACAGAAACAGCCAAAGAACACGATTCATAAAAAAACCTCTTTGAACGGTAAGACGACTTGCAAACGCTTTTAAAATTATAAAAGCGAAGTGTCGAACCGACAAAGAGGTTTCTCAAATAACAATCACGCTATCATTAGCGCAAGATAGGAAGCAGAGCGTTCGGGACTTCAGCCTTTTCAACAAACTCATCATAGGCCGGCAAACGGTTACCCTGACCGTCTACGATACGACGGAAACGGTAAGTGTGCGGACGCCCGAGCAAAACACTGTCACGTGAATACTCATTCTCATCGACATAATTAAGTTCGAAGTCGATGAGCATAGAGGGCGGCAGTTCCACCGCAGGAAGGAACGAAACGGCCTTGACGATCGGCGTGATTTTGCCGTGAGTAAAATCGGAGTTAAAAACGATGTGATAATTAAGCTTGGTCTTGTACGCGAGACTGTAAAGCAATCGGCCGGCAAACGAATCATGCCAAGTCCAAATTCCCTGATCGTAAACTGGAATTTCGCTTTCCCAGCCCGATGTTTCACCGTCGGTTTTGATGGGTGTCCACTTCATGTTAGCAAAACTAAGGACTTCATCCGGCAGCGGATTGCCGTTTAACCACCAAAGACCCTGAATACTTTCAGGCGTTTGAGTCTCATCGCTCCCGATGGTGAGGTATTGATCCACATCGCTGTGGGGGACGGAGAGAAACTCGTAATCATTTGCAGCAAAACCTTGTGTTGAGACCAAAAGACCGAGGAGTAAAGCTTTGATTTTCATCGAAATCCCTTTCAAGTGTAGGCGCCTTTTATAGGTCTATCTCATCCGAATTTACTACCAGAATCTGAAAACCCGTGTTATTCAGTCCTCGTCAGTCATTAACCCCCTGCGCAGTTCGGTGTATCACCGAAGCATCTAAGGAATTTCGATGAAAAAACTTCTCTTAGCCCTCACCCTCAATCTGTCATTTGTTAGCCCAATCTTCGCTCAAACGTCTTCGGCTCAGGCGCCTGCTCTCGATCGCGAAGCTTTGGCCGCTAAGTACCCTGGCATGGAAGAAGGCAGCTCTAAGCCTGAAAACAAAAAAATCCTTTGCCCATTCCACCGCATGCTCGAGCGCGCAGGCCTTTACGATAGCTCCAAGAAAGAGCAAAGCGCATTGACCGTCAGCATCATTAAGATCGCGACGATCGCTCAGGAATTCAGCTGTAAAGTTACAAGCTGCGGCGCCGTTGCCACAGCAGTTTCTGCTGGCCAATTGACAACATTCACAAGCAAGCTCGGCCATGTAAACCTCGAAGCCCTTCACAAAGCGCCTGGTGTTTCGCATGAGTGCGGCCTTGCTTTTGCTAAAGGCAGCAGCGAAGTCAGCGACGCCCAACGTTCGGCAACACTTGCCAAACTCAAAGACATTTCGGATGAAAACGGTCGTTTGACTTTCAAGAATCTGCAAACGGTTAAAGAAGGCATCTGCAAAGAACAAAACGTGAAGAACACATTCGCAGGCGAGACCGAAGTCAAACTTATCTTTGCCTTTCTCGGCGGCGTAGATCGTGGATTCATCGACTATTCAGACGTTGAGCGTTTCTTTCACGCGGAACTTCCTAAGACTCTTGGTTCGCCAAGCGATATCAGCAAACTCTAAGTCTTAAGTTCTACGCAGCCCTATCCGGCCAGGGTCCTTTCAGGTCCTGGCCGGATTTTTATCGTCTCCCCTTAGCCCAAGCCCCCGAAATTACTCCCTAAGAAATCCGGTCGTATCAGGTCTAAAACACATAATTCCTAAAGAAATCACTGAACATAGCCGATAACCCTGACAGCTAAGAATCGAACTGAGGCATGAGCCTCACCACACGGTGTTCAAGGATTGGGACCGGTTGCGGCATGATAGAGACGTTGATAGGCCAGCGCTATCGCCTGAAAGCCCTCATTGGTGAGGGCGGCATGGCGTCCGTGTATTCCGCTTTGGATGAAAAGCTGGAGCGCAAAGTCGCGATCAAAATCCTTCACCCTCACTTAGCCCGTAACAACGATATACGAGATCGTTTTCTCCTAGAGGCGCGAACCGTCTCCGGTCTTGACCATCCCAATATTCTTCGTGTTTACGACTTCTCGGGCCTTGAGTCCGAGCAGCTCTGGATCGTCATGGAAATCCTTCATGGCGAAGATCTTTCCGAATACGTCAAATCCTTTCCAAAGAATCGCCTGCAGTTCATCGTAGCGGCCTTGATTACACGCGAGATCTGCCGGGCCTTGAACGAAGCGCATAAGCTCAATATCGTTCATCGTGATATCAAACCCGAAAACATCATGATGCTGCAAAACGGTCAGCTCAAACTCATGGACTTCGGTATCGCCAAAGTTCATCGGGCAAATGCGACGCAAACCGGCATCTTCATGGGTTCGCCGAGCTATATGTCGCCTGAGCAGATTCGCGGGACAGATGTGGATGCGCGCGCGGATATTTACTCACTCAGTGTCCTTTTCTACGAGATTCTAACCGGTCAATTACCTTTTGTTGGCAAATCGACAGCTGAAGTCATCAATCGAATCATGGTGGGTCGCTACTCGGCACCCAACCTTTTGATCAACGAGTTGCCGCCGCCTCTGACACAGATTATTCAAAAGGGTCTTCAGCATCATAAAGACGAGCGCTATCAGTCGATCACTGAGATGGCACTGGCGCTCGACAGCTTTCTCACCAGTGTGAACTTTCGCGAAAGCCGCATTGAACTCGAAGAGTTCTCGCTCAATCGAACCAAGTTCGAAGAGCGTATCGCAGAAGTTCTGACGGTTCCTCCGATGGCGACGAATGCATTGCCACTCGATAGCCATGAGCCTGGGTTTAAGTCGAGGATTGGGCGCTATCAGGCGAGTTATGAGAATCCGGCGCCGGCAAACTCAACGGTTCTACTCGACGAAAGTAATCTACCGACTCTTCCGCCGAGCAGCCAGGATATGTTTAGTCCTTCGGCAGGTTTTCCAGTAAATTCGGAAAATGTAAGTCGCTCGACGCCTCCAAAGGAGACGGACGACAAGGCAGCCGGGCGAGAAAATAAGGCGAAATCGAGTTCAAATCCGGGAACGAGTTCGCCACCCGGCATGGGATCGAACTCAAACAAATCTCCGCGGCAATCGCAAATTTCTGTCCCACCGTCGAATGGAAAATCATCCAAGTCGGTACAAAATCCCATGCGGCCGCCGACCCAGCCGCCTAAAACGCCCTCGAATCCGCGAGCGACTCAGCATCGCGCGGTCTATCGTGAGTTTGAAGAAGAACAAAAGAAAAAATCCACGAATCTCACTCTCATCATCGTCCTCATTACGGCGATTGCGGCCATGGCGTTTTTTCTCGTCAGTAATGATCGATTCTCAAAGTCGACACAAAATCCAAATAAGACGGTTCGCCAGGAATCACCCATAAAACCTAAGAAGAAACCTGAAGCCGATCCCGAGGTTCAAGCTCCTTCGCAGCCTCCCGCTGCTGCCACGCCCGTGGAAACACCTCAGACCAAACCTGAGGAAGTAGCGGCAGAAAAAGTCGAGCCAGCACCGACGCCTGCGAGTGATCCAAGCACTACGCAAAAGCCGAAGAAGGATACATCTAAGCCAGCGCCTCCTAAAACCCAGACTGCGACGCCTAAATCGACGCCGAAATTTGGACAAACGATAACCACGACGATCAAACCGAAAGAAACGATTTTGGCTTCGATTCCTCAGGAGAAAGCTCCCGAGGATAAAGTGCCTGAAGTTAAGGTGGCCTCGGTACCTCCTGCGGACAAAGAGTCGGTGAAGTCAAAGGACAAGGAAAAAGAAAAACCAACGGCGACTGGACCTGGCATGCTTCGCCTAGCCGCTCTGCCTGCCGCCGAGGTTTATCTGGATGGCAAGATGCATGGCACAACCAACGACAAACAATTCGGTACGCAGGGTATCAAGCTCGATGCGGGAACGTACAAGCTTAGTCTAAAACGCAAAGGTTATAAGACGGAAGAGCAAGCGATACAGATTAAGCCAGGCGAAATGCGGCAAATCAATGTAACGCTCACGAAACTTGCGGAGTTTGTGGAGCTGTCTATTCGTGTCAATAAATTACCTGCGACAGTCACGATCGAAGAGGTTAAGAGCGGTGGCCGAAAACGTGAGCTTCCGATGACCAAGCATTCCCTACAGGTCAACCTCAAAGCCGGTAGCTATAAGGTGAACGTCGCTCACGAAGGTGAATCTATCAATCGTGTTATGGAGCTGACAGAAGAAAATAAATCGATCACCTTCAACGCCGATTTCAAATGAGATCCTCTTGCTTCGCGTACGTTTCGCACAATTACTCGCCTAAAATTCAACCATAATGCCTTGCTAAATCATCCATTTGGCGCTATGAAAATCCCAGCAAACAGAGCCTTTTTATTACGCTGAGGTACGTCATGACGCTTCTGACTAGGAGCAGATCCCGCGTGGGTCTGTGGCTCGCGACTAGCATTTTTCTTCTCAACTCTTCGCTCGCGTTTTCGAAAACGTGGGTCGTTCCGAGTTCGACCAATCTTGAATACGATGCTCAAGAAGCTTTGATATTAGCTCAGCCGGGCGACACGGTTGAATTGCCTGCCGGGCGTTTTGCAATGCGGGGCGAACTTACGATCAGCACGCCGCACATCACGCTTAAGGGTCAGGGCATGGACAAAACCGTGCTTGTTTATGGAGAAAATGCAGCCGGTGCGCAGGCTGTTTACGCTGCGGCCGATCATATCACAGTGTCGGATCTTGGGATCGTCGATCAGCCGGGTGATGGCGTGAAGATAATCGGTGCGAATGGGGCTGTGATTCGCCGTGTGAAAGTTGAGTGGACAAAAAAGGGTGCGATTGAGAATGGTGGTTATGGTCTTTATCCCGTGCAGTGTTCGAATGTTTTGGTCGAAGACAGCGTTGTGATCGGTGCTTCCGATGCCGGGATTTACGTAGGCCAGTCGCGAAATATCGTGGTTCGCAATAACCGCGTTGAGTACAACGTTGCGGGTGTTGAGATTGAGAACTCTCAATACGCAGATGTTTATAATAACTATGCGACCAACAATACCAGTGGGATTTTAGTCTTTAATTTACCGAATCTTCTCGTGCAGGGGGGCCGGGGAACTCGCCTCTTTGATAATACTTTGCTAGCGAATAATTTTAAGAACTTTGCACCGCCAGGTAACAGCGTGGCAACTGTTCCGCAGGGGACTGGCATTCTCATTATGGGCAATGATGATGTCGAGATCTTTGGGAATTCGATTGAGGAGCACAATACTACAAGCATAGCCGTCGTGAGCTATCACATCACCGAACGCGTAGTTGATGATGCAAAGTATGATGCGACGCCGGAGTCGATTTACATTCACGACAACGTGATGAGAAAGGCCGGGAGAAATCCGATCAAAGGCGTCAATCAACTCGGGGTGGTTGCGAGTGCACTGAGTATTCCGCATCGAATTCCGCATATCACCTATGATGGCCTAGGGAATCTGGATGCCGACGGCAATGCAACAGAAGCGAAGCTGCAAGGCGATAAAAGACTTTGCGTAGGTCCGAATGATCATGACGGCGGCGACAAAAGTTATTTCGGTAATTTGAATCTCTGGCAAAAGCAGTGGTTCCTACCGTTTCCAGGCAAGATGAATCGAGATTTGAGTTCTCACGACTGCGCGCTCCCTCGACTCGCGCCTGTGATCCTGGCGGAGGTTCCGGAGCCTGTGATTACGCCAGCAAAATATACTGAGGAAGAGATCAGTGCGCTTTGCGCGACTCAAGTCGAGGGGATCAACTGGGACGCCTTAGCCGTCGATTGCTCCGATTTATCTTCGTATAATCTTTTCAAGAATCCCGCGGATGCTTTAGGTGGAGTCAATGAAGGTGGTCAAGGTTATGATTTGACGACACCGCTCTTCTCGGATTATGCCGCAAAGGATCGTCATCTCTTTATTCCTCCGGGAAAACAAGCGATTTACAATCCGACGACGACGTTTGAGCTTCCGCTTGGGACTGTGATTGCCAAGACGTTTTGGTTCCCTGCGAATATTAAGCAACCTAATGGACTTCGCATGGTGGTCGAGACGCGATTGCTCGTGCATCGCGAAGACGGATGGCAGGGCCTAGTTTATCTATGGGACAAAGGCAAAGCGACGTTGAAACGCGGCGGTGCGGAAGTTCGTACTGGATGGATCGATTCAACGGGTGCTTTGAAGAGTAATCTCTATCGTGTTCCGAACCTTGCGCAGTGTACGGGTTGTCACGCAGGTGGCGAGCCGATTGGTATCAAAGCCGGTTATCTGAATCGCAATGGAGTGGGCGAGACCGCAGGTGAGAATCAGCTTACGCGTTTTGCGAATGCTGGCATATTGAGTGAGTTGCCGTCGGACGGTATTCCACGTTACGCCGCTTACAACGATCCGAGTTCAGGCACGATCAATGAGCGCGCGCGAGCCTATCTCGATATCAACTGTGCTCATTGCCACAGTTATACGGGCAAAGCATCAACATCGGCTCTTTTTCTTAACATCGAGCATCCCGAAGATATCAACTTCGGTATCTGCAAGCCGCCCATCGCCGCCGGTCGCGGCGCAGGCGGAACGCTTTTTGATATCTTCCCCGGCAAGCCTGAGAAGTCGATACTCGTGGATCGCTTGAATTCGACGAAAGCGGCAATCAAGATGCCGGAAGTCGCTAAAGGTTTGGTGCATACCGAAGGTGTTGAAGTGATTCGTGAGTGGATCAAGCAGATGCCTGGGACTTGTGAGGAATAAATTTAGACTTTATTTAGTCGGCCATCCCACCTTCCGGTGGTATGGCCATTTTTTTACATTCTCTGAACTGCGAAATAAAATTATTTATAAAATTAATTTCTGTTGAGGAACTAAAAGGTATTCAGGACATCTTGCAAGTAAACCGTTCTGAATTTGGTAGGCTACTTGGACTTCATAAAGGATCAGTCACAAACCTATTCAAAGGCAAGGCGATGAAAACGTCCCTCTGCATTTTAATAATGGAACGTCTTGGAATGGAGCTAGGGCGACCTGGATCGGCTCGCCATATGCTTGATGGAGGTAACCCTCAGGCGCAGGTTCCTGAAGCACGAAAGGTCATCAATAAGACCCGATACGTGGCCTAATTGCTTTCGCGAAAACCTTAGTAGCATCTCGTAAACCACCTATTATTAGAATTCGACATAACCCCCCACGCTCAATTAGGATGAGCGTCAGGGGGTCTTTTTATGCTCGATTTTCGTGATCTCTGTTTGCAATGGGGCGTTGCCCTGACTGGTGGCATTGCATCGGGTAAATCAACTGTCGGAAGAAGTCTCAGAGAGCGCGGGTTCACTGTAATCGATGCGGATCAAGCCTCACGACTCGTGGTCCTTCCTGGAACTGACGGCTTTGCCGAGATCGTGGCCTACTTCGGCCAAACTATTCTTCTCCCTTCAGGCGAACTCGACCGAGCCAAAATGCGAGAGATTGTTTTCAACGACACAGAGAAACGGCGAAAACTGGAATCGATCATCCACCACCGCCTTGCCGTCGTGAGCGAAGAGCTTTTGCGCAAAGAAGGTCTCTTCGAAAACCCGCGGCTGTGGTTCTACGAAGCAAGCCTGATCTACGAGCGAAAGCGCGAAAAAGATTTTTCTGCCGTTTGGGTCGTCTATTGCCCCGAGATCTTGCAAATCGAACGCGTCATGAAACGCGATACCATCTCTCACGAGCAAGCGGTTGCCATACTCAAAGCTCAGATGCCGCCTGATGAAAAAGTGAAAAAAGCAGACTTGGTTATCCGCACCGACTGCTCCAGCGATGAGTTAGAAAAGCAAATCACCGATGCCCTTAGCCGTATGCAGACAGGAGTAAAGCCGTGAGCAAACGAGGCCGAGACGACGGATCAAAACGTGGATCGAGTGGGGGCCAAGGAGGCAGTCGCGGAAGCCGCGATGGAGGCGCTGGCAAACGCTCAGCCCAAGGCGGCGAACGCTCTGGCCGAACCAGTGGCGGCGACCAACGAGGCGGCGATGATAGACCCTTTTTTAAGCCGCGCAAAGCTGGCGAAAGCAAAGGGTTTGGCCAGGGCGGGCCCAAACCAGAGGTCGAATACCGCGATTCCATTCTTACCCCGCGGCAACGAGATGATGTTCAAAAAGCGCGAATTGCAACCGACATCGCTATTCAAGAATGGCTCGAACAAGCACGAGTCGCTGCCGAAAAATACAAAAAACTTCCGCCCGAAAATCGCCCTTTGATCGAACGCCTCGATCCTTGGCAAAGAGAAGCCTACGAAGCGCTCATGAACGGTGAGCATGTCGTCGTCGATGCCCCAACGACAGCAGGAAAAACCAGGGTCGTTGAAGCGTTCTTCGAACTCAATATCGATGACCCTTCTTTTCGCGCGGCTTACACAACGCCTGTCAAAAGTCTTTCAAACGACAAACTCAAAGAGTTCAGCGATACCTTCGGCAATCACAATGTAGGAATCGCCACGGGTGACATCAAAGAAAATTTGAGCGCGCCCATCGTCGTCGCGACCTTAGAGTCTTACCGAAATTCCTTGCTCGGCGTCGAGCCGGATCTGGGCCGTTCACTCGTGGTCTTCGATGAATACCACTTCATGCAGGACACCAGCCGAGGCAGCGCTTGGGAAGAAGCGATCATCCTCACTCCGCCCTCGTGCCAGCTCCTCCTCCTCTCAGCTTCCGTGGAGAATGCGCCCGATTTTTGCGCTTGGATTGAAACTCTAACAAAACGTCGATGCCGGCTGATTCAAGTCAAAGAAAGACCCGTGCCTCTAGTCGATCTTGTGTTCTGGCAAGAACAGTGGTTACTCGTTAAAGAAGTGGAGGACATCCTTCCAAAAAAACCTGCGACCTCACCTAAATTCCCCATCGAACACGATGAAGTCGCAAGACGACTCGCTGCGATTCCATCCTACGGCCTGACTCCGGCGATACTCTATGCAGGCCGACGATTATCCTGCGAAAACCTCGCTATGGAGATGTGTAAGCAGCTCGAACCGATTAGCAAATCTCAGGCTCAGGAGATTCACGATTTCTTAGCCAAAGACGCAGGCGATGAAGATCCACTAAAATTTTTTAAACCCAACTTAAAACGATCTATCCTTGTCTACGGTGTCGGCTACCACCATTCGGGTCTTGCTCCCCAGGCGCGTCGCGCGATCGAAAATCTTGTAAAAGCTGGGCAATTAAAAGTCTGCGTCGCCACGATGGGACTCAGTATCGGCATCAACTTCTCGGTGCGATCCGCTATGATCACCGACTACTCGCGCCCAGGAGAGATGGGATTTACGACCTATTCAAAATCTGAAGTCCTGCAAATGCTTGGCCGAGCGGGCCGACGAGGGCGCGATTTGGTCGGCTTTAGCTTATGGCCATCGGTTGCAGCCTATCAAAAGTTTGGTGGCACTCGTCGCGAAGACTGCGAGTCCCGACTCAAAAACGATCCGACTACATTCCTCGGCCTACTCGGCCGTGGATTCAAACTGAGAGACATAGAGAACTTCTACGAAAAAAGCTTTCTGCGTTTCGGCGACAAATCAGTCTCATTCGATCTCATACGCGAACAGCCGATCAAAAAAGCTTTGCATCTCGACACTCTAGAATGCGGTAGCCCTGCGCGGGCCTTCGCTATGTACCTAGCGGAAGACCCCACTTCGCCCTGCTACAGCTGCTCTCATCGCGAGGCTTGTCATAAGATCATCGAAACTAAGATGAACAGTCCTTTAGCCCATCTTCACGTCCACCTCCACACGATAGGATGTTTGAACGAAGATGAGGGACTCACCTCGTTTGGTTCGATCGCGCGATACTTTCCGCAATCAGGCGGCATGCTAATCGCCTTTCTAATCGATCGTGGCGATATCGATGTTCCTAACCTACTCGCTGGCCTCGAACTGATGGGCAGCATGTGTTTATCGCGCTTTAAAGAGCCACGTGTGAATCGCGACTACGACTATCCCTTCGATTCGGAAGAAGTCGACCAAATGCTCACCGAGTTTTATCCACTCGAACTCTTCGAAGAGTTATACGATCCGCCCTCACCGCGCAGGCAGGAGCATATATTCCGCGAGTTCAACCCTCTCGGCGGTGCGATTATCAATGAATGGGTAAAAGGGGTAAGTTGGGCAGAAATCGTCAAACAAACGACTGACGAGAAGTTCGGTCAAGGCGATCTCATGAGTCTGCTCTACCGGGCGGCCACCTATCTCCAATCGATCGTGCAAGCCAAGATTCCAAAGCTCAGCTCTGCGGCTTCATCGCTTCGAGATGAAATACTCCGCGAGCCACTCACGCCAGCCACTCGCTCGCTCGTCAAAGACGTCGAGCCGGTGATAAAAGACGATGAAGAGGATTCAGAGGCTGATGGCATAACGCATGAGATGGAAGCGGTGCAAAGTTTTGAAGAGGACATTAAGGCCGATGCCCCCTTCAAAAAGGATTAATTACGGGCGAGGCTCACTCAAGATTTTCCACAGGAGCGCTGGTTGAATAGGCTTGACGATATGATGGTCAAAGCCTGCTTCAGCCGAGCGTTTCAAATGCTCCTCCTGACCCCAACCCGTCTGTGCGATGACTAAGGTATCTTGGCCATAGTCTGTCGCACGGATCGCCTTGCAAATCTCGTAGCCGTCCATATCCGGAATTCCGATATCGAGCAATGCGACTTCGGGCTTGAATTCATGGAAGATTGCAAGGCCTTCGATGCCAGTCACAGCCTTCTTAACCTCATGCCCCTTCGACTTCAAGATCAATTCCAACATGCGAGCGGAATCAAAATTATCGTCGACAACAAGAATTCGTTTCTTCTCTTTATTCATTGTTTGCGCTGTTTTTTTAGCGCTATCACTCTGGACCATAGTCGCTCCGAGCCTTGGCAGCCTAATCTCAAACGTACTGCCTTTGCCTATTCCTTGGCTGCGCGCGGATATCGTTCCGCCGTGAAGATCGACAAGTTTCTTCGCAAGGGTCAATCCGATGCCTAGCCCGCCTGTCCCTTTGGACGAAAACGGATCGGCCTGGGAAAACATTTCAAATATGCTCGGTAGGTACTCTTTAGAAATTCCAATTCCGTTATCTTCGACCTCCACCATCGCATCATGATAATCGGCAAATGTACGAACGACAACGCGGCCATTTTTCTGCGTGTATTTCACCGCATTATTGATCACATTGGCAATTACCTGGGTCAGGCGAGTGATATCCGCGTTCACAAAAGCATCTTTGTCTTGGTAATCTTCAACGATCGTTACGCCCTTGGCTGAAGCCAGTTTACGTATAGAATCGACGGCATGTAGGGCAACGGAATGAAACTCCGCCTTCTCAGTCTTGAGAACGACGCGTCCTCGCGTGATACGCGAAACATCCATAAGATCGTCGATCAGCGTAACGAGCTGCTTCATCTGCCGCTCGATAATCGCCGACGCCTCATCCAGTGTTTCCGTCGAGGGATCAAGCCGAATAAGTTCGACCGCACTGGAGATCGGAGCCAAAGGGTTTCTAAGCTCATGAGCAAGCGTCGCGAGAAACTCGTTCTTCGACTTATCCTGTGCCGTGAGCAAATCGATATTGCTTTTCATGAGAACCTGGGAGCGCAGAGCATGTTGAAGAAAGACCTTGTTGAACAGGTTCGCGATGCGCTTGTCTTCGACATTCCACGGCCGGCTTTCATCGGTAACCGTTTCTTTGTGAATCACAAACGACTGCCGTGGCTCAAGGCGCTGCAGCTTATCGCTCTGGACAGTCTTCTCATGAGGATTGCCGGCCCACTTTCTCTCCACGATCTCCTCTTTACGAAACCAAATCGTGTAGAAATTATTTTCCGACAGCAGCGGGACAACAAGCGCGCCTAGAACATTGTCGGCGCGAGGTCGATCGAGGCTTTTATATATGTTCACGCTTTCCACTACGCGTGTCGAACTCCGATTAGGGAACTTTTCAAAGAGCTTGGAATAAATTTCGACGGGAGGCGTATCGCCTAGACTCACGCTGAGATCACCATAAGAGAAGACGAAACCGCACGCGTTCATAAGCGAGAGTATCTTATCCTCATTCTCCGTGAATATCGTCGTGATATCCTTGTCGTCGCCGATCTGCGAAATCATCTCATTGATCGTCTGGTCCGCAGCCTCTCGTTTGGTATGGAGGGATTCTTCCTCCTTCGCATAAAGCTGCCAGCTAAAAAGGTGGGCGAGGCTTTCGACCTCAAGGCGCATGTCTTGGGGGAGATAATATTCATTTCTGTGCTGACAGATAATGAGCCCCCATAGCTCTTCTTGCGAGTAGAGCGAGATCGACATCGAAGAAATCAAGCCTTGGTTTCGAAGATACTGCAGGTGAATCGGCGACATTGTTCGGAGGATGGAATTAGTCATATCCAAAGGCTTACGACCCGAATCCTTTACGGACGGAACTAGCCCAACCGGTTTGGACTCGGCATTAGCGGTCACCCGAAGCCAGCTCTTTTTGTAGAGTTCGCGCGCCTGCCTTGGAATATCCGTCTCCGGATAAAACAGTCCGAGATAGGATTCCATGTCCTCGACTTTCGATTCGGCGACGACGGTGCCCGACATATCCGGATTAAATTTGTAGATCAGCACGCGCTCATAGCCCGTGAACTTGCGGACCATCTCTGCGATAGAATCAGCAATTTGCGTTATAGTCTGTGTCGTGCGAAATCGAGGAACGGTCGCCATCGAGTAAATCTTAGTTTGCTGGCGCGAAGCGATCTTGCCCTTGAACGTCACGGCCGGCTCGATCTCAACGACGAGGAGATCGGAACTCTCGTAGACGATCGCAAAATAATCGGCGTGTGCCTTTTCTTTGACGATATCCGTTTTAAAACGAATCTCGATCGGCAACCGGACCTTTGCCGCCTTGGCGTTTTGATACGCCTCCTGAATCGCATCGCGGGCCAAGAACTCTTCGTCTAGGAAATCAAAAAAACCTTGATCTTTGACGCTATCCCAACTGCGAAACAAATCATTGAGATTTGCCGAGTGGATTTTTATCGAGCCGGAGTTTGGTTCGAGCGCAAAGAGATAACCGAAAGGTTGGATGCTCTCGGGAATATGAATAGGTTCGTCTTCGCATTTCAGGAATGTTTGATTGTTCACAGGACCAACCTTATGCGTCAAGATTTCCAAAACAAAATCTGCTCGGTAAAACGGCAAAAACCCGAGGGAAACGCTACCACGAATCCTAGGCAATAGTGAATGTTATCCATACCGAAAAGTCGATAATAGAGCGAATAAATGAATAATTATAGAATGATATGTCTTATGTCGTGAAGTATTTACGTGACAAAATTTCACTTTTCCGCGCTTAGCCATTCCTTGTCGCCCCAGCGGTAATCCAAAGTGATTTCACTGCCACTGCTTATAGCTCGTTTGGCTTTGATGGTGATCTGATCGATCGTGACAAAGAACTCCGCATTGGCGTCGTCGCCGTGATTGAGCATCGATGTGATGCCGAGTCCCACAACGACATTCTTTTTGTTATCCGTTGTGAAAAGATAGCTACCAAGAAACGACTTGGCCAAGGCATCAAGATCTGTCTTTGGTACGACTAAGGCTGGCGCCGTCTCTATAATCTCACCCGCGCGGAACTTACGAGTCGCGATAACACCGCGGCCTTTGCCGGCCACAACTTTGATATCAACGCCGCGGGCCGATTGATAAGGTTCGTTCTTCATCTCATTTCGCCTTAAGTTCAGGCGGCCGAAGGAAGATCGGTGGGAGTTGAATCAACCCGAGGCACTGTCAACAAACTTCGCCGGTAAATCGCGTAGCCGCCAATCGATAGGCCGACCATGACCAAAGCGGATAATGCATCGGGCAAAGCGAGAAGTAAAGTCGTCAGAACCGGCGCGAGGATCTGGCAAACCGAAAAAAGAAAACTCACGGCACCCGAGGCCACGCCGGGGCTGGAATCATCGAAACAGTTGAAGAGCTGCAGTTGCTCCCAGGGGATAAAGATCACTTCGCCCAAGGTCCAAATGAGAACCCCCAAAAGAACCCAAGGAATCGAATCGGTCAGTGGAGCAAAGAGAACACCGACCGCGATAAGAGCTGTCCCCACTTTGCCGATTCGATGGCCCGTCCAATGTTTTGTGAGCTTGCGTAGAGGCTTGGCCGCTAGGATGACAACTAACGCGTTGCCCATGAGTATCATCGCCTGAATATCGGTATCCGCTGATCCCCGTTTGGCAAAAAGAAGAGGAAGATAAGTTAAGTTTGCAGAGAAACAGATCGTGGTCAGACTGAGGCCACAAATTCTTTTGCCATGAACCCTCATAGCCGCAAGGAGCAAATCCTTACTTTCTTTCATCGTCGTACGCGGTCGTCCGTTGCACGTCTGCGCCATCTTCTTTTTCAGATGGCGAAGCATACCTGCGGCAAGGATCAAACTTGTGACGAGATCAATCATGAGAAGTTCGCGGCGCCACTCTTTGAAGGTGAGTAGAGCGATACCCGACGATACGGCAAGCGCTGCGTTAGATACGAGGTAACGCATAGACGAAGCCTCGGCCCGTTCTTCGCCTCGACAACTGGCAACCACAGCCATGGAAATAATTGTGCGCTGCGTGAGCCCCGACATCACCAAAACGAGGCAAGAAAGCACGAGCATCCAAGCCGGTGCGCTAGGGCTCCAGTAGCCGTAGATTCCGATGACATAAGAAATAGCGATGAGTGCGAAAGTTCGTTTGACCCGACCATGATCAAGCAAGCTGCCAAGATAAGGCTGCATAACGCCGGAAATGAGCGATCCAAAAGCCAGTGTGAGTCCGGCTTGGATAGGAAGAAGCGCACCTGATTCTGTCAGCAGCATAGGCTGTAGAGTGAGAGCGAAATTGAAACTTTGAGACAAAAAGATCAGACCAAGCAGCAAAGTGCGGCTGTTCATTGACGACCTCGGATGGGGTGCCCAATGATTCTAGCATCGCAAAGCGCGCTCCGGGAACTGCTTGAGAGGGGATCAAAAAGAAAAAGATTTAGCTGGCGATTCCTTGAGTGAAGCCGCGCGGTCGAGGGTCAAGAAAGGGAGGAAGAGAGCCGGGATGCGGGCAAAGGCCCATATTCACGGCTTGTATTTCTAACGTTACGAGTTCTTTCGTTAAGCGGGCCCTGAGTTCTTCATAATTGTGAAGGAGTTCATCAGCCGACACATGAATTGGTTTACCGTAAAGCACAGACACTTTCGTGAAGGGCTTTGGAATCCGAAACTTGTCCCAAGATTTATGCAAAGTCCAGTAGCGCGCGCCGATGGCCGCCATCGGAAGTATGGGAGCACCGGTTTCTGCGGCGAGGACAAACACACCACGTTTAATTTCGAAGATAGGGCCTTTGGGTCCGTCGACAGTAAAGGCTGACTTGAGTCCACCGTGCGTGCGTTCGATCAAAACATCGAGGGCCTCCTGGCCGCCTTTTTTCGAACTTCCTCGAACAGTCTGCAATCCAATTGCCTTAGCGAGGCGACTGACGATTTCACCATCCAGGGATCGACTTACGAGCAAAGCAAATCCTTGACCCGCGTGAGCTAGAATTCCTGCAAAACAATTTTGATGCCACGAGGCGATGACAAACGACTTCTTCGCGTGAACGATTTCCGCTTCTTGGCGGTTATCGACATTGAAGAAGCGATAACGATAACTTTTGTGCAGAATTACGCAAAGCATAGTTGAGAGCGTAAGTAAAAAGGATTTTTTCCGAGAAGTAGACAAAATTCGCCCCCTAAGCAAGCTTACTTGATTTTGATGAATTATAACTGGCTATAGAGTCAAGCTTGAAGCCTGAAAAGGCAATGTGCAATTGCATAAAAAGATTCTAAGCCCGCGAATCTTCACAAACGCAGGTCTAGTCTATCATAGATAGGGTATAGGGGGAGGGTTAATGCAGACTTCGCTCCCGATCCATCCATTCCTTCTTCATAGCCTTGTAAACCTTGTCCTCACGGGCTTTGAGGTAAACGGCGTAGAAGATTTGGGCAGCTTTTGCCTTCTCGGGATCGTTTGTTGACGGAAGTATTACATTCGTCCCTTTTTTATACTTACGTCCACTCGGATGATTCGCATAACGGCGCGCGCGGGTGAAGCCCATTTGCAAGAACTTTCGCGCCATATCCATGCCAACGAAGTCATCATCTTTTTTGTACTTTAGAAACAGACTGTATATTTCCGCAGACGATTTCTTCGCGAGGGCAGCCGTGCGAAATTTCCAATGCGGAAGTATCTCGCTTTTATAAGGCTCAACCGTGAGGACTCCCTGCTCACCCTTTCCAACCTGATATCGCTGCGGTTGCGCGCGGAAATCGATCGAAGCAAAATCTTGGGTATAATCAAATTCCATAAATCCGCTCTCAATTGAGGTCGATAGGATAGCGTTATGATAGCTTTAACTTGCGTTTATTTATTCTTGACTAAAGACTTCTCAGCAATTGGCGATAGTTGTTTTACGCCCTTATTGAGGATGACCTTCAGGGAGCGTGAAAGCAAGGCTCCGCATCGTTTAGAGAAGCAGAACGCTGAATAATTACCGGTGTTTAGCGGCGAAGCTCAACTTCGACAACCTACTTTCGGTACAGAGGTCATAATGCGAGTCCTAGCAGTTGCAGTTTTGGCGATGATTTCGGTGTCTTGTAAGAGCACCTCAGGTGGCCATTACGGGATGCGTGCGGCGGCCTTTGTGGTTCCGACCTTTGAAGAGGATGCGGAACGCGAAGATGATGGAGATGATTCAGCATCGATTGACAGAGTCAGAGACTGTGTTGGTGATGGTAACGCTGGGGAGTGCGTACAACGCGCTCGGAGCGCGAAGACTCTCGATTTTACAGCTCCACGCGCAAACATCAAATGATTCAAAAAAACGAGGCGCCGCTCTTCTTTTGAGAAGGGCGGCGTTTCGTTTTCCTGCTTTGTGGAATCAGCGAGCTTTTCTTAACTCTCTTTTGATTCGTAGCGCTGATGAAGCTGATCAATCTTGGTTTTGGTCTCATCGAGGCGAAGGCGCATCAGACGAATCAGTTCATAGCCCCGCTCGACTTGATTCACCATGCGATCCAAATCGATATCAGGACTTGTGATCGAACGGACAATACCTTCCACTTCCTCAAGCATCTTTTGATAGTTGGCAGACTCTTGCATATCAGCTTTCCCCTTTTCTCGGAGCTTCGATTTCATTCACGGTCAATTTCAGTAGACTATCGGTCAGCCGGGCTTTGACAGCCTGTCCAACTTTGATCTGCGAACTTTCTTTGATCAATCCCCGCTCATCAAAGAGCTGCGTCCAGCCTTGAGCCATCCACGGTTTGGGATCGTTTTGCTTGAAGATCGCTTCAAACCTTTGAAGATTCAATTCGCGCTCACGGGTAGCGTCCTGCGCGCCGCGCCTAAGGTCTTTCACGGCCTCGCGAAGCCTAACCTCAAACTTATCGATCAGCATAGCGCTCCTCGCCTGCAGGGCCGCCGAAGCTTTGTCGAGCATAGACTCTTCGCGTTGAAGCCTAAGATCAAGACTCCGGCCGAAGGTGACACCCGCTCGTTCAACCAGCGCCCTTTCCTTTTCGAGTCTTAGATCAAGACCGCGACTGAGCGCGCTTTGAATCTGCTCAAGCCGCCCGGCCCAGCCAAGGAGCTTTCGTTGCCAGTTAAGCTCTAAGGTGGCTTCTGCTTGGTCGGTCAGTCGCCTTTGATCGCTGAGTTGAGCCTGCGCGGCTGCGCGCATCTTCTCCATAAGACCCATGAGATAGGTATCAAAAAGTTTCACGCGGTCATTTAAAGTCTTATCGAGCGCAAGAAGCAGTTGATCGAGACGTTCTCGCGTGCGCGAAAAAACGCTGATGATAAAGTCGGCGGCGGCGGTAGGCGTCTTTTCCCGTTGAAAACAAATATCCTCGGCAACACAGACATCTTCGTGGTGGCCAATGGCGGCTACGACCGGCACACGGCATTCAGCGATGGCAAAGGCGATCTCGCGCGAATCGAACCACCTTAAATCGGCCGCACTCCCGCCGCCTCGCGTCATCACTATCACATCGACTGCGGCCTCCTGAAGAAATTTGAGGCCGCTCACCACATCCTTTAGAGTCGCCTCGCCCTGCATTTGACAAGGTCGAAAGATGACCTCGCCTGCAAAACCATAAACTTTGAGCTGATCGATAAAATCGGATTTCGCGCGAGAATCCTCAGCGCTCAAAAGACCAACCTTCAAAGGAAAAGGCGTGAGAGGCAAAGATTTATTCTGCTTATCAAGACCTTTCGCTCGAAGCTCCTTAAGCAGTTTCTCGCGTTGCAGCGCCAAGGACCCTTTGGTGAAGTTCGGATCGATCGACTGAATTTGAAGGCTAAGCTGCCCACGATCCTTAAATAAAGTCAGATCGGCTAACACCCGAACGCGAAACCCATCCTGCAATATCTCTTTTAGAGTATCGCCAAATTTGCGTTCAAGATCACGCAGCTGACTCTTCCAAAGGGTTGCGTTTACGGTCACGGTCGCCGACTGCGAACCGCCTTCTTTACTATCGGCCAGTTGAAAATAAACGCCGGACGCATGAAATCGAATATTTTGAATCTCACCGATCACCCATAAACTGCGCGGAAAGCTCTGCGCGATGGCTAGCTGCGCCTGCCGCATGAGTTCTGCGATGCTAAAGCCTTGAGGCACATCCGCAGTTGTTTCGAGCGCCACGGATTCTTGTGGGCTGAGAGTCGGCGTTTTAAAGGTCGATAGAGTCGTCGGCATCGATGAGCTTACAGAAGCCGTGCGCTCAGGTGTGAAAACGGTTTCTTTAATCGCTCCCCCGCCTACGCTTTTACAAAGCTCAGCCACGATCGTTAAATTTTCCGGGGTGTGAGTAACAGTCCAGCTTTTGTCGACCGCATTATACTGCGCGCCGAGGAGCCGCATTTTCTCTCGATAGGGATACGTCTTCCCTTTCACGAGTATCTGAGTCTCGCTGAGCACGTAGTAGAGCGACATGAGGACCTCGTTAGTATCTGTCCTGATGAATCTGCTGCATGGAAACACCGGCCTTAATCAAAGCCGCGCGTGTCGCTTCCATAAACGGAGGAGGACCGCACATGAGATATTCCGAATCATGAGCCACGTACTGCGCGAGGACTGAAAGCGGGCGCCCGACCTCAGCGCGACTGCCCGCTCGATCGAGAACATGTTCAGCAAAAAAACGAACCTCAGCCTTGCCTTGCGAAAGCGCGACGACATTCTTTAACTCGGCGTAAAACGGAATCTCGCTGTCATCGCCGCAGCCGTAAAGCAGTATAGTTTTGGCAACCTCAGAGGAAGCCAACGCCCGATCCTCGAATATCGCCTTAAGCGGTGTGACGCCGGATCCACCCGCGATAAGGATCACGGGCGTTTCATACGGAGGATTATAGAAGTTCCCGGCCGCAGGTTTCAAAGAGAACTGAGTGACGCCCGGCGACCACGACAACGAGGCCGCCGCAAGCTGCGGATCATTCATCTGTATGCAAAAATCCAAGACCTCATGATGGGCCGAGGCGATGCTATACACTTTGG
>JAZKGL010000230.1:0-3586 GCA_040385935.1 Bdellovibrionota bacterium | reverse complement strand
AAGCCTTTGGCCGCGATCACCTGATGGAGCTGTTCGACCAAGGTCTCACCTTCCATCGTCACTTTCATCTTTTGAATCGGATTGAAGAGAAGATAGCGGCGGTCCTCTTCGCTTGCGACGCGGAAATAATCGCAGGCACGCAGGGCGTAGAGCTTCATCGCGACAAGGCGCGTGTAGGCTTCGGTAAAGAGAACCTGAACATGAGGAAAGTCGGTGACCTTTTTCCCATAGAGAGTTCGGTGCGCCGCGTGGTGTACGGCCTCATAAAGAGCGTGAGTACAAATACCAATTGAGGCCCAGCCGAGCTGATATTTGCCGACGTTTACCGTGTTAAGCGCAGCATCCCAAGCCTCGCTGCCTTCCGACAGGACATCCGCTTTGGAAACCGGATAATCTTTGATATCGATGCCCGCGACATAGGCTTGTCGAACGCCCGAGGTATCGATTTTATAGTGCGAGTAATGTTTGCTCGTAGGATCAACGGTAAACCAAACGTACTGATCATTGCCCGAATTTTTGGCAAAGATCGAGACCATCGCAGCCTTGTTGCCGTTCCCGATGTAATACTTACTCCCTTGAGCCACGAAGTTGCCGTCGGCCTGGGGAGTCAGGCGCATGCTCGAAGAATAAAGGTCAGCGCCATGCTCTTTTTCCGAAAGACCGAAAGCAAATATCCCACCGTTTTCTAAAGCTTTGGCCGCTTTGTTTTTCAACTCCTCATTCGGACTCATCCAGATCGGTCCTAAACCTAGGATCGAAACTTGCCAGGTATACCAGTAGCAAAGACCGTAGAAGCCAAGAATCTCGTTGAATTCCTCGATGCGCGACATATCCCAGCGACTGTCTTTAGCCCCGTACCCGCTCGGTGTAAGGAAGGTGGCAAACACCTTTTCCTTCTTTTGAAAATCGAGAAAGTCTTGATACCAGACTGCGCTCTGATCGTCCGACTTGATTTTGGCCAAGCCTTTTTCTTCAAAGAAACGAATGGTTTTTTCCATCAGTTCTTTGGTCTTTGGGTCGTTCGTTTTTGAACCGCTTTGTCTCTGATATTTTTTTGGATTTAGAAGGATCATGATTTCGTCCTCTGGCCAGTCGTTACCGTATTGAACTCCCGATGATAAGGGCTCCGACTTCGACTGGCAACAGAAGGATCAAGATGAGAGTATCAGCGTATTAGCGCTTCGGCGTAGCATTGTTCGCTGGGGCTTCATTGTCGCGGCTTCCCGCCTCGATAAAGACTCTTCGCGCAATCTTACCGCGATCGATATGGCCAAGCATGGAACGAATATCTTCATATAAAGTTCTGTCGTTGATCAAGGCTCCGAGTGTGCCCTGGCCAGAATCCACTTTCTTCGCAATCGAATCGACATGGGCCGCGGCACTTTCCAGACTAGCCAACGCATTTTTGAGCTGCTGTTTCGACTGTTTATCGTTTAGCGCTGACACAACAGAATCTTCCGCGCTGATTCGGTTCATGAGTATGCGAAGAGATTTCGCTGATTCAGCGAAGTCGTTGCCGACAGCTGACATGGATTCTTTGTTGGGAAGGTTTTCAGTAAACGCATCGATTTTCTTTGTCGTGCTATTCACCGTTTCCATAATCGCTTTGGACTGTTCGACCACTTTTTGCAAACCATCAGCTTCAAGCGTTTGTATCATCGCACCGGGAGGCATAGCGTCAGCCGCACTCCCTGCACTTAAACTCACAAATTTATCGCCCAACAGACCTGCCGTATCCAAGATAACGGTCGCATCGGTTCGAACCAATTCGTAATAGGGACTGTCGATTCTCAAATCCGCACCAATGATCACACCTTCGGGCAAAGTCTCGATCCTTATCTTAGTCACGCGACCAACTTCGACCCCACCCATACGCACCGGGGCACCTGCGACCAGACCCGCCGTATTTTTAAAACGCGATTTGAAGGTTTGGGACTTTTTGAAGAAACTCACTTCGTCACCCGCGACGATAATACAAATCGCGGCAACGACAGCGATGCAAAGAACAAAAACACCGAGATTAATCTTGGTTCGTATACTCGCGACTTTCACTCGATTTCTCCATTCATGTAAGCCGAAATTTTTTCGTTGGGTTGACTGTCGATTTCTTCGCGGGTTTGAACAACGGCAATCTTGCCTCCATAGAGAAACGCTATGCGATCGCCAACCGAGAGTGCGCAGGGCACATCATGGGTAACCAATATTCCGGTTTTACCCGTCTTCTTAAGCGAACCCATAAGTTCGGAAATCATCTTGGAGTTGGCAGGATCAAGGCCAGCCGTTGGCTCATCGTATAAAATAAGTTCAGGATCAAGCATAAGAGTGCGTGCCATCCCAACTCGCTTTTGCATACCGCCGCTGAGTTCGGATGGATAAAGTCCCTCGATGCCGGGTAATCCAACTTTTTTAAGCATCTCGGAAGCCGCGGCCTTCCTCTCGTCCTTACTCATCTTTGTAAATTCGCGTAGGGGATACTCAAGATTCTCGCCGACATTCAAACTGTCGAAGAGTGCTCCACTTTGGAACGAGTAGCCGATTTTTCTGCGAATCTCCCGCCAGCCTTTGTCGTCAAGTTCGTTGAGTTCATGGCCATCGAGTTTGATCGAGCCACCTGCCGCGCGGTCGAGTCCGATGATCGCGCGAAGCAAAGTGCTTTTGCCCGTTCCACTGCCACCGAAAAGGACGAGGAGTTCGCCACGCCTGACTTTAAGTTCGAGACCATGATGAATCGTCCTTGAGCCGAATCGCGTCTCAAGGTTTGTGATATCCAGCAATATATCATCCGATGATTTTACCATTGGAACATCCAGAGTATCTTGGTCACAAGCAGATCGGCGACTAGAACAAAAATGTTCGCGGCAACGATTGCGGTTGTGGTTGCGATTCCAATGCCCGATGTACCGGTCGTCGTTCTCATTCCAACAAAACAAGAAATAAGACCGATAATCGCGCCGAAAGCCGAAGTTTTGACGAGTGAAATAATAAATTCCGTCATGCGAATCGAATCAACGGTCTTTTGCAGATAAAGACTCGGGGCAATTCCAAGGGAACCGGTGGCAGCAAGGAGACCACCTGAGATACCGGCGACATCGGCGATAAAAGTAAGAAAGGGCATGCCGAGCGCTAAGGCTATGACGATCGGTGCCACAAGTTTTTCCGTGGGGTTTGCGCCAAGGGCTTTAAGCGCATCAATTTGCTGAGTGACCTTCATCGAGCCCAGCTCCGCTGCCACACCACCCCCCGAGCGTGCGGCTACCATAAGACACGCAAAGACTGGGCCTAGTGCACGAATAATTGCAAAGGCGACGATATTGGGAACATAGAGCTTTCCACCAAAGCGCGACATGCCTTGACCAAACTGCAAGGCAAGAGCAGCGCCCGTGGCAAATGAAGTGATTGCGACGAGAAACCAGGAGCTGACGATCAGTGCAAAAAAACGCTCGAGGATAACCCCAGGTGATTTTAATGCCGAAGGAGATGAACGCAAGAAATCGAAAACGAGCGACATGAACTCCGATGTGACTTGACCACCACGGGCCAAAGGTCCTCCGAGTTTTACGAGCACGACATGACTAGCGTGGCGAAT
>JAZKGL010000229.1:0-36359 GCA_040385935.1 Bdellovibrionota bacterium | reverse complement strand
AAAAATATCTCAAAATGAATTGGCCTATCGTGAAGCAAATCGCGTGTGAGATCTACGTATATCTGTCTTGAAAATTGACGCATCAATTCTAGAATGAAGCTGATGAACCCAAAGTCATGGATAAGGAAATTGCTATGAACACTTTCACTCGCTCCGTGGTTCCGATCTTCTTGCTCTTAAGCACCACGCTCTCGGCAGAAAGAGCCGCCGCAGCTGATGCCTTCGATCCGAAAGGTGGCGAACACCTCGCCATTTACAGGCCGTCCAATGGTACGTTCTATTTGCGAAATCGTGCAACCGGCGCGGTCAAGACGCAGCAGTGGGGCATTACCGGCGACATCCCAGTACCCGCTGACTACGATGGCGATGGAACGACCGACTTTGCTGTGTTCCGCCCGAGCGATGGGACTTGGTGGGTTATCAAAAGTAGTAACGGCGAAGGTCACTTTTGGTATTGGGGTCAGGCCGGCGATGTGCCAGTACCAGGGAATTTCGGATCTAGTTCCGACGAACTCGCCATCTGGCGACCTTCGAACGGAACTTGGTACACCTACAATATCAACTCGCAGCGTAGCGCTCAAAGACAGTGGGGTGTAAACGGCGACAAACCTTTAGTTGGTTCTTACACGACTGGAGGAAGCTATCTACTCTTCCCAATGCAGGCCTACACTGTGTGGCGACCATCGAATAAAACCTTTTATATAAATGAGGTGTACGGGTCGAAAAAACCGACGCGGGTATTCGGAGTGTCAAGCGATCAGCCGATCGCCGCTGACTTCAACGGCGATCGTGTTACAGATATCGCCGTATGGCGTCCATCAAACGGTACCTGGTACGTAGTTCACAGCGATTTTTGGGCATCACCCTCTGGTGGCAAACAAATCAATCAGCAGTGGGGCCAGGCTGGAGATATTCCGGTTGCCCGTGATTTCGATGGCGACGGAAAAGCTGATCACGCAATCTGGCGACCGTCTGACGGAATGTGGCACATTATTCGAAGTTCAAATGGAACCGTCGAGTCCCATCAATGGGGCCAAATAGGCGATATCCCTGTTCCCTATCACGTGGCACCCAAGCTCGTCGTGCCGCACTAGGCGCTTTGAGGAAAGTTTTTTCTGTAAGCCGTGCAAGGTCTCCTGAAGGTTTGACTCTTAGTAGAGCTAAGCCGCGTTCAGGAGACCGCTGTCATGATTATTCATATTATTTGTTTTATCGTCATAACTGGGATCATTTCCCTCTCGCTCTATCATATCCCAAGCGGAATGTTGAACAGCGACAGCCATCGTCAGACTTGGCATTAAACCTTCATGCTAACTTTTTAGTCCTGTCTGTTTTGAAAAAGGTATCCTCCGCAGGGAAACCTACTGCGCATGCATCATGCAAACTTTGAACCATCAAACATAAAGTATGGTTTTGTAGTCTCAGCCAATGCCCTGATCACTTAGATTATGATTTCGGTTTGACTTGATCCAAAGCGTTTTCCAGCATTCGAATAGTGGCATCGACATTCACAAGTTTATCAAGTCCAAACAGCCCGATACGAAAGCTCGCGAAGTCAGCGGGCTCTTTACACGCCAACGGAACTCCAGCTGCCGTTTGAACACCGATTTTTGTAAATGCCAAACCTTTTTGAATACTTTCATCCGCAGTGTAACTCACGATGACCGTGGGTGCCTCGAATCCTTCAGCCGCAACGCTTTTATAACCTCTCTCAGAAAGGGCTTTGCGGGCTTTGGAACCGAGTTCAAGCTGCCTTTGCTCAAGCTCGTCAAAGCCAAGACCTTCGATTTCCTGCATAGCGGCATGGAATCGGGCCAGCGCATCGGTCGGCATCGTTGCGTGATAGGCATGACCGCCATCCTCATAAGCCTTCATGATTTGCCGCCACTTATTCAGATCGAGAGCAAAACTCGACGACTGCAATTCCTTCATCTGCCTGGCGGCGTTCTGCGAGAGCATAATCAGAGCCGCGCAAGGACTTGCGCTCCAACTCTTTTGAGGCGCCGAAAGCAAAACATCGACACCGATTTTTTCCATATCCACCCAAATAGCCCCCGACGCAATACAGTCGAGAACAAACAATCCACCTTCCTGATGAACCGCTTGGGCGACAGCTTTCAGATAGTCATCAGGAAGCATAATTCCGGCGGCCGTTTCCACGTGAGCGGCAAACACCAGCTGCGGTTTGAACGCGCGGATTTCTTTAATCACCTCATCGAGAGGAACAGGTGCAAAGGAAGACTCTTTGCCAGGTAGAATCGGACGAGCGAGGAGCGCTTTGTGTTCACTTGGAATATCGCCGCTGTCAAAGATTTGTGACCAGCGATAACTAAACCAGCCGTTACGAAGAACAAGGCAACGCTTATCATCGGCAAACTGCCTAGCGATCGCTTCCATTCCAATCGTTCCGCCTCCTGGGACGACGATAGTTTCGAAAGCTCTGTAGCAGCGCTTAAGGGTGCTCGAAATATCTTTCATGACCGTCTGGAAAGTCTGAGACATGTGATTCAGAGAGCGGTCGTTAAACACAACAGAGAATTCAGTAAGGCCATTTGGATCAACCGCTGGGTAAATCTTCGACATGGGAGACGTCCTTTCGTTAGTGGCTAAGAGTGAGAATGAAACAAACAATTTCGAAGAGATATGGAAAAAAGCCCAGCGGAATTGGCTGTCTAAAAATCTTCTGCAATGTTTTCTGCGCCAAACCCTATTTCCAAGGGAATGTTTGACTACAATCAAAAAAGGAACGCCCTTGGAATTTCCTTTATCTTCGGCTTTTCATGCTATGTCTATTCTGCTAGTATCCCGCCCACGCGGAGATACTATGACTCTTAATGCAAGCCAGCCCCTCGATCCCCGGCAACTCTTCTATGAAGGTCGCTGCGAGGAAGTGCTCGCCGTTTCCGTCGACAGTCCCGGAACCGGGTGGATGAAAGATCACATTCCTTATGCGATAGGCGCGTTGAGTTTTCTTGGGCGCGTGGAAGAAGCCGATTTTCGTTTTCACAAAGGAGGTCTCAGTCAGAGATTAACTCGCGAAGAGAAGTCCTCTTGTCTCTTCTATATGGCTGTCGGTTGGGTAAGAAATTCAAACTATGCCAAGGCTCGCGCCTATATCGTTCAAAACTTACTCCTTTTCCGCGCTCACAAAGACTCGGCGGAAATTGCAGCGTTTGCTCGTCAAGGCCAAGCCTTTTATCGATACTTCTGCGGGCGCTACTCCCACGCTCTCAGAGCTGCGGAGCGGGCTCTTGAATCAGCAATTGTCGCCGACCATTTTTTCGTTCGAATGTTTGCCACGGATCTCTTAGGTCACTCACGCGTACAGATGGGTGAGATAGCTCGCGGACTGCAGGATCTTGAGCTTGCCCACAAGCTAGCCCAAAGACTTGGACACGGGAGTTATGAAAAGGCGATATTCCGAGCGATCCTGAGCTTTCGTGTTCAATATGGAATACTGGGTCAAGATAATCTTGGGGTTCTGAGCGAGTTGATACAGGAGAGCAAGGTCGAGGATACCTTTACCGACAGTTATATGGTGATGGAACTCGCGCGGCAGCTGACCGTTCGTGGTCAAGTTTCTAAAGCTGAGGAATGGCTTCGCCTCGTGAGCCACCAAGTGAATGCAAGCGGCCAGCGCTGGCAACGCGCTTTGTTGAATCTGCGATTTGCCGAGATCGCTTATCAGAGGCGAAATGATGCCCAGATTCGTGAAAAGCTACAGCTTGCACGAGCCGACATTGATGGTGACGTCGATCTCTCTATGCTGGTCTTCTGGCAAGGATTAGCGATCAAAGCAGGACTCGAGACCTCCGAAGAATTTTTGACCAACCATCAACGCGATACTCTCAGACTGCATTCGGGAATATCGCTGCGCATCGCGGCCCGCAGACTGTCCCAAAAGCACTATGTCCCAGCGGGAGAAGATCCTCTGGGCGATTTTATGGATAGTCTTAGTCACCCGCCCCCGGGCGGTATATTCCACCACATTGTTAAAAGCGGCTACCTTGGTCTCCTTCGCGACCGGCTTCCGCCTATTGCCAGTCGTTTCTTTATCTATTACCACCATGCATCTCAAACATTGGTTCTTGGACGTGACGGCGATGTCTTTGCTGAGGAAACGGCTACATCCTCAAAGCTCTTTGAACTCTTAAAATCACTCTACAAAGGGTTTCGAACCAAAGAAGAATTGATCCGTGATGTCTGGGGCTATGAGTATAATCCCTTGCGTCACGATTCATTGCTTTACACTCTAATCTCACGATTTCGCTCTTTGCTCGGTCCTTGCGCCGATTGGCTAGAAAATCACGACGAAGGTTATGGGCTCATGGCCGACGTGGAAATGATACTCGGCGATGTGAAAAAACCTAACGTGGTCGCAGCGACTCACAAAGAGGAGTTGACGCAAAGCGACTTTAACATGAGGCAGTTTGCTCTCTTGGAACTTATGAAAAAAGATCGTAAAAGTATGTCGCTCGACGAGTGTGCTGAGCTTTTTGCGATTTCCAAAGTCACGGCCACTCGAGACTTTTCTTCGCTTTGTAAGACTGGACATCTGAAGCGCGTGGGCAAAGGTCCGGCGACTCGGTACATTCTGGGGGCTATAGAGTAATAGTTTATTGCGAAAAGAAACCAATTAAGGAAAAATTCGTTATGAAAAATCTCGTGAAATTGATTCTGCCTTTAAGTCTGGCCTTTATTTCTGCTTCTGGATTCTCAGAAGACTATTATGTTCCTGTGCCTAAAGAACTCGAAGGATTTGCCCGATTGCAATTGCCGTCTTTTAAGATGACCGATACCAATGTGCTTTATACCTTGCCAAAAGAATTGGTCGGCAGTGATCTTGAAGTGAGTCTTGATCGCGATACGACCATAGACTTTCCGCGCATTTATCGCGGCCAGCGAGCCGATATCGCGTGTATGGGAACCAACGAGTTGCCTGTTTGCTCCGTCGCACATAAAAATATTGGGACTAAAGCTGAACTACTCAGCGCAGGCAAAGAATTTTTGAAAACCAAATATCGTGATCCAGCTAAACTCTTGTCGGCTGAGAAGGTCCTTGGTTCCTTTGTGAATATTAAAAATACCGAAGAGAGTGGGGCTCAGCCTCTTGGTGTAATTAGCAAACGTAATCCAGCAGCTCCTCCTACGATGCCTTTGAAATGGGATGTCGTGATTCGACCCACCCCTGGGGTCAATGGTTTGCTCGCCTGGACGGCCGATGCTGTTCTAAACGGCGATAGTTTAAATATCGTTTCCGGACGCGATAGCTGGGCAATAACAACGTATGTTGTCACGCATGATCATATAGCAGGGGATTATGTTCGGGGTGGAATGAAACATTGGTTTGATGTTACGACCGACACCGATCGCAAAGTTTTTGAAGGGACCTGGGGCTTTTACGGGGATGACAATCTACCGGCGGCGGCTCAAGGCACTTTCAGCGCCAAGGCACGTAACTAATTAAATTCGGCCTCGAACAAGCGTAAGGCTCGCCAGCGCTTTTTCGAGGGTTCTTAAACACTTTTCTACACCCGCCTGAGATGAGTCCTCTGACAGGCCCAAATATGCTTTGAGCGTGAGATAAGAAATTTCATCGAGCGGCGTTGTCTGAAACGATTCTAAAGTTCCTGATGAGTGCGTGGCAACTTCCAAAGCGGGTGTGGCTATGGGCGCTGTAGACGGATCGGCTTCATCATCATCGAAAAAGCCAAAGGCGATGGCAGGCGCCGCATGCATCGACGCAAGCTCCGGGCCTATAAAGTACTGAAGATCTTCCTTCATCGACTCCGTATCGAGCACAGCTTCAAAATCTTTTCTCAGCAGCTCGATGTACTGCCTGAGTGTATCGTTAGCACGTAAGAGGACATCAACCGTATCAGAGTCAGGCTCGTGACGGCCTTCTCGGATTTTCACCAAAAGTGTTTCCATCACATGGGCAAATTCACCTAGGCGCATAAATCCACAGGTCATGGCTGAACCCTTGACGGTGTGTGCCATGCGGAAAATCTCATCGACGACTTTCGAATTCCCTGGATTCTGTTCAAAAATCAAGAATTGATCTTCAACCCATGAAAGCATTTCCAGCGATTCGGTGATGAAATCATGCTTAATTTTTAAATCGAAATCATCATCTTCCATAATCACCTCTGCCCTACCATCCTACTCGAAATCAGCTGGCTTTCAAAAGACCTTTTCGACGATAGAGAGTGGCCCGCTCGTGTCTCTCGGTCTCGAATTCTTCGGAGATTCCCAATAGACTTTCCGATGAACCTAAAATGAATATTCCCCCTGGACGAAGGCGATTATAAAGCTTGGACACGATGCCTTTTCGGGAATCAGTCGTTTGATAAATCAAAACATTTCGGCACAAGATCATATCAAAAGAACCAAGATGGTCAAAGGAGTCCAAAAGATTCTGGTTGATGAACTTCATGCCGCGACGAAGCTCCGCACGTGCTCGCCACTCGGTTTCGCCACGCGTGTTCTCTTGTTTAAGAAAATAGCGGTCGCGCAGTACGGGGTCTAGACCACGGGCTACATTCATTTCACTATAGATGCCCTCTTCAGCTGCTTTAAGAGCCCGTGAACTCACGTCGGTCGCTACGATTTCGTAGCCTGAGGCGGGGAGTAGTGTGCGCATTCGATCGAGAATCATCGCCAAAGAGTAAACCTCTTGGCCGTAGCTGCAAGCCGCGCTCCATACGCGGAAGGGCTCGGGCCTAGACTTCCAAAGGCCAGCATTTGACTCAATAGCCTTTTCAATCGCGGCAAAAGCCGGTGGATCGCGAAAGAACAGTGTCTCATTGTTCGTCGCAAAGTCGAGTAGAAGGTTCTTGAGTTGTACCGAGATTCCCTTTTGCGCATGAACATAAAGATCTTCCACTGTCGGAAAATTCATAGCTTTGGCCACATCAGCAAGGCGAGTCTCGAGCTGATAATAATTCGTTTCCGAATAGATGATGCCTAGCTGCGAAGAGACGTAGTCAGCAAAGAATTTTACGATCACTGTCGATGTTTTCATGTCCTATCCAATCTTAGAAAGCGAAGCGAGGGCATCGTTCACTTGGTTGAGAAGTTCTTTGTTCTGAAGGGCGAGCGCTTCGGGTATGCCCGCGGAAAGACCTTCTCTGAGTTCCCAGAGGAGATTCACCGTGTGTTTGATCGAAGGACTATCTAAGCTCGGTGTAATCCCGTGCTCGATGATTTTGAGGAGGCTATCTAATAGCAGATGACTTTTATCAGCCCTTATTAAAGTCGAAGCTGTTCGTATCGCGGTTAGATCGCGACGAGCATGGGTCAGCTCCTCTTGCGATATATGTGAGGACAGCCTTAGCAGAGCCTCATAATGCTGATCATTGAAATGACGGCAGTAGAGGAAACACACCTTCTTTTCGAACTGACTCAAGACGAAGGGATCCTTCGATGGGCCCGTTTGTTCGGTCATGGAGTGCTTGTGTTCGCCGCTCGTGGCCTTGGGAATTTCCTTGGGTTCAGAGGCCGGTTTATAATCACCTAGCTCCACATATTTAGCCAAGACTTCGGAAAGACTCGCACTCGTTAAACAACCGAGTTCGAGAAGAATATCACCGAGCGAGCGAACGTGATTCAAAAAGAAGCGAATCACGGCGTGATCAAAAACAGCTTCATCCCAGTAGCCAAGTTCGATACAGGCCAGTTGATAGGTTTTCAAATGAGTCGATTGGTGATCAAAGATTTCGACCTGCTGATCGATCGTTAATAATTTCAATTGGTTTATAACGGAGGGGAGGGCAGGCAAAGCATTGGCTTGAAACACCATAGCTCGGACATAATCCTCTTTTGTGATATAACCTTGTTCGATTAAAAATTGGCCAAATAATTTCATGCCGCATTCCTCACCATGGACTGCCTTAAGATCGCCGCAATGCTATCGACGTCTTCGATGGCGTCGAAAGCTCCCAGAGCATGTACAGCTCCAGGCATTCCCCAAACCGCGCACGATTCTTTATCCTGAATTACAACATGGCCGCCCAGTTTTTTAATTCCGAGAGCGCCATCGGCACCGTCTGCGCCCATGCCGGTGAGAACAATTCCCAGGCAATCACGCGCGTAAATCGCAGCGGCCGTGTGGAAAAGATAGTCGGCTGCCGGTCTTACGCTGTGGAGCTTTTCGTCTTGATTGAGACGAATGATCACTTTTTGTGCGGTGTTGACGAGTTGCATGTGATAGTTGCCAGGCGCCATATAACAAACCCCGGCTTTGGCCTCTTCGCCATCGATCGCTTCGCGCACGACTAACCCACTTACCGTTGTGAGTCTTTGAGCCAGTTCACGGGTAAAAAATTCGGGCATATGCTGAACCAAAAAGACAGGAATGTACAAGGGTGGTCTCAGTTGAGCAAAAATCTTTTCAAGGACAGGAGGACCGCCTGTACTGCTGGCAATCACAATCGCCCGCGGAGTCCAGTTATCCGCAAACTTTGCTTTTAACCGCTTGGGGGTCGTCGCAGACGTTGAAACGGATGCGCTGAGGGGCTTAGATAGTATATCGAGTATCAAAGCCGCTAAGCGCGATTCGTCTGCGTCTGTACCTACTTTTTTACACAGAACATGCTTTGCGCCAAGCCCGACGGCGCGCTTTGTTTGAGTTTCTTCATGAACCAATGCGATGATAGTCTGAACCGACGATTCTTTTTGCTTTAACTCTTCGAGGACTCTTACTCCGGCCTCAAAACTTGGATGAAGTTCAATGATCAAGATGTCTGCCTGAGAGGATTCCAGTATACTGAGCGAGCCTGAATTTATACGCGACGATCCCGCAATGACCACTTTAGGTAAAGTGGTAAGCTGCTTTTCGATCTGACTTCGATACGAAATTTGATCGTCGAGAATAAATATCTTTGACACGCTCAGTACCCTTTATTACTTACGTAGCGATTGAACCATAAGTTGTAGACGACCTGACAGTTCCGAGAGGGACTGCGCCGAGTTCATGACTTGGCGTGCTCCTTGGCTCGTTTGAGTCGCGGCCTGACTTACCGAACGAACGTTTTCGGTAATGCCTTGAACGCCCGAGTTCGATTCACGAACAACGCGCGCGACTTCCGAGGTTGTTGCGGCTTGTTCTTCAACCGAAGCGGCAATGGCTCCAGCAATCGCATTAAGTTTCTCAATCGAGTGACCAATGCCCGAGATGGCTTTGACCGCGTCGCTGGAATCCGATTGGATCGCGCTTATTTTCGAGGTAATTTCTTCGGTGGCTTTGGCTGTTTGTTTGGCCAGTTCTTTGACTTCGTTGGCTACGACCGCAAAACCTCGACCTGCATCGCCTGCGCGAGCCGCCTCGATCGTCGCGTTCAGAGCGAGGAGGTTAGTCTGTTGAGCGATAGACGAAATGACTTTGATCACGTTGCCGATTTCTTTTGAGCTTTCACCGAGCTTTTGGATTGTCTCGTTGGTCGAGATCGCTTGGCGTTTGGTTTCGCTCGACATATTGGAGGCTTCGTTTGCGTTCCGTGCGATCTCTTTGATTGACGCCTGCATCTCTTCGGTGTTGGTCGCGACTTCTTCGACGCCTTTGGCGACGCGTTCCGAAGTGTTTGATGCGGCCGTGGCCTGATCGTTCGTGCGGGCCGAGTTTTGCGACATTTCCGATGCGGCGGCATTCAATTCACTCGACGAGGTTGCGAGCTGGTTGGCTGCATCCGAGAGATCCTTGATGAGTTCGATCATCTTGGTGATGTCGGTTGCGTATTTCACGACCTTATAGGGTTTGCCGTTGGTATCAAGGATAGGATTATAAGACGCCTGAATCCAAACTTCACGACCGTTTTTCGCCACGCGGCAGTATTGGCCCGCATCGTAGTCACCACGATTGAGCTTTTCCCAAAAGGAACGATACGCGGGACTGTTGCGCGAGGATTCGTCAACAAACATGCTGTGGTGTTTGCCGCGAATTTCTTGCATGGAGTAACCAAGCGTCGTAAGGAAGTTGTCGTTGGCTTCTATAATCGTTCCGTCTAAGTTGAATTCGATTACGGCCTGAGACTTTGATATCGCCTGGAGCTGGCCTTGAAAGTTTGCATTAGCCAGCTTTGAAAGCGTGATGTCAGTCGCATACTTGACGACTTTAAAGGGTTTGCCTTCAATGTCAAAGATTGGATTGTAGGACGCTTGAATCCAGATCTCTTTGCCATTTTTTCCAAGGCGTTTATATTCCGCTGATTGGAATTGACCCGCGCGAAGCGAATCCCAAAAACGTTTGTAATCGTCGGCTCGGGTAAACGAATGGTCGACAAACATCGCATGGTTTTGACCGATGATCTCGCCAGCGGCATAACCAACAGTTTTCAAAAAGTTATCGTTTGCGCACAAAATCGTCCCGTCCATTTTGAATTCAATGACGGCTTGCGATTTGCAGATCGCGCTGAGTTGGCCTTCGATATCTACAGAGTTTAGGCGGTTTGCTGTGCAGTCCTGAGCAAGTTTGATCACGCCTGTGACATTGCCGCGATCATCTTTTAGTGGCATGTAGGAAGCGTTGATCCAGATCGCAGCCCCAGTTTTGGTCATGCGTTTAAATTCGCGAGTCTGCGCGACTCCTCGGGCAAGATCGTCCCAGAAGCGGCGATAGTCAAGGCTATCGCGTTCGATAGCATCGACGAACATGCGGTGATGTTTGCCGGCTATCTCGTCTATTGAGTAGCCTAGGACTTTAAGGAACGTGTCGTTGGCCGTGCGAATGGTTCCATCCGGAGTGAATTCGATAAAGGCAAAGGCGCTGCCGACTGCAGTCAAAAGCATTTCAGCGTTGGTTTCAACAGATTTCTTGGAAACGATTTTCTTTTTAGCAGTACTCATACGGCCTCACTTACATGGGTAAAAAGTTTGCTCAAGTCGATAACACAAAGGAGAGAATCTCTAAGTTGAAAGACACCCGACATATACACACGGATCGACGTCGGAATCGTGGTCGGGATCTGCTCGATATCGCGCCGATCGACCTCCATCACATCCCCAATTTCGTCCACTTGCAGGGCTATGAGTGCCCCTTCATGTTTTAGAATCACGTTCATCGACTCGGGCCGAGTCTCGCCGGGAATCATAAACATTTCTCGAAGCCCAACCGCTGTTGCCACCTGACCTCTAAGGTTGATGAGGCCACGCACGTAGGGAAGCGATAGGGGAATGCGCGACATCGGCATAAATTTGACGACCTCTTGCACTTGCGTCACATCGATTCCATACAGTTGTTTTTCAACGTAAAACGTACAAAGTTGTCTTTGCACATCCTGGCTTTTTTGTGGATGACCACTCGAACCCATCTTAGGCTCCACGTTTCACCTCCCTGGCGGTTTGAGTGTAGTGGTTGATCGAATCGATCAAGCGCGTCGCATCAGACTTTTCAATAAAGGCATCGAATCCTGATCGTAGCGCGAGTTTTTCCGTTAGGGATTTGGCTCGAGACGAGAGGGCAAGCGCCGGCAGGTTTTTGAAACCAGGAGCCGCTCTAAGCTTCTCCATGAATCCAAAACCATCGAGAACCGGCATGTCGAGGTCTGAGACAACGACATCAAAGGCATCCGGACCATCGGTCATCAATCGGTTGTAAGCTTCCTCACCGCTCGATACACAGACGATTTTAAAGCCTTGGATTTTGAGCATGTTAGCGATTTGCTTTTGGAAGAATTCGCTGTCTTCGGCATAGAGAATACGAACGGGCCTTGTAGAAAGGATTTCGCGGGTCTCGGATTTTGTCTGAATGAGTGGGAAATGCTTATCGATCACCTTGAACGCGTCAATCACAGAGACGACGTGGGTCCCATGGATCTTTGTTCCAAGAAGGCAGTCTTTGTTACGAACTTGTTCGTTGATAGGACCTGAGAGACCGATAATGTCGAGGATTTGATCGACCACGAGGCCATAAAGGCGATCGGACTGCTGCACGACAATCACCGAGCAGTAGTTTCGTTTGGCAAGACTCACGACTCCGGAGCTAGCCGCGCCTATGGTTGTCGGCACGTTGATCAAGGGCAGTATTGATCCGCGGTAACGGACGACGATTTGATCACCCGTAAATTCGAGGGCCGAAGTCGGAAATTCTTCCAAACGATTGACGACGTAAAGAGGGATACAGTACTTGCCTTCGAGGGCGACATCGACGAGCAGATACTCGGTGATCTCTTCTCGCTGCGTGTTCGCGAACATCATTTCGTGGGATTCGATTTCTCGTGTTTCTTTGAAGATATTTGCGTGATCGGCAAGGCCGATGACATCGAGAACAAGGGCGACCGAGCCATCACCTAGAACCGTGGCTCCCGAATAAACACTTAGATTCTTCAAAAAGCCGGAGAGAGACTTGACGACGATGTCCGTGGAATCATCGATTTCATCCACGATCAGTCCAAACACGCCTGAGTCAGCCTGCAAGACGACAATCGAGATGTCTTCGCGCTCTTTGAGCGGGATAGACTTGTCTGTCTTTAGGCCAAGGAGTTCCTCTAAGGAAAGAAGCGGGAGCAGGCGTCCGCGGAGTCTGAAGACTGCTTGTCCCTGGAGATATTCGATGCGGTTTTCGCTATGGTCGTCGCCGCGTTGGAGACGCACGAGTTCCGTGAGCTTTACCTGCGGGATCGCAAAACATTGACCATCGGTTTTGACAAGGAGCGCCGGTACTATGGCAAGAGTCAAAGGTATTTTGAGGCGCATGGTTGAGCCATGACCTTCGATAGAAGTGATATCAACCACACCTCCGATTTTTTCGATGTTGGTGCGAACCACATCCATGCCCACGCCACGGCCTGAGATATTAGAGACTTTTTCGGCCGTCGAGAAACCCGGAAGGAAGATAAGGTTGCACACTTCACGGTCTGACATTTTTTTGAACTGCTCGGCTGTGATAAGGCCTCGTTCAATCGCCTTATTCCCGATCTTCTGCCGCTGAAGGCCGCGACCATCGTCGGTGATTTCAATGACGATCTGCCCGCCCTCATGGAACGCGCGAATCTGTATCGTTCCCGACTTTGCTTTATTCTTTGAAGCGCGTTCCTCGCGCGATTCGATACCATGATCGATCGAGTTTCGTATGATGTGTGTCAATGGATCTTTGACAGCTTCGATTAATGTTTTATCGAGTTCGGTTTCTGTGCCTTCGAGTTTCAGATTGATATCTTTGTTAAGATCGCGCGCCATATCACGTATCAGTCGATGGAACTTCGTGAGGATAGTTCCAATCGGCTGCATACGCGTTTTCATGATCTCGTTTTGAAGCTCTGTAGTGATGACGTCTAGTCGTTGCGATAGATTTACAAACTCAGCGTCTTCGCTGTGAGAGTTGCTGCGCTGAATGACCTGATTGCGCACTAGCACAAGCTCGCCCACAAGGTTCATCAGACTGTCGAGGAGATTGACCTGAACGCGAAGAGTCTCGTTATTCGCTTCGACGGCTGCGGTGTTCGTCGGGGTGGACTTCTTCTCGGCATCGCCCGTTTGTCCCTCGACAGTTTTAAGCGGGGCCTCTACTTTCTCTACAGCCTGGAGGACAGGGGATGCGGCTGGAGCTGGGGCAGGCGATGTTGCGACTACGGGTGCGGGGACCGGGGCCGGGGCCGGTTTAGGGGGAGCGATAGGCACGGGCTCGGTAGACATAGGATTCTCACCGCGTCTAGGCTGCGATGTGAGTATCGAGTCGTGACCGATTGAAATCGAGGCGCCGTTCATGGTGCGAGCGATAATGTCAGAGAGTGAGGAAACGAGACGGGTAATGTCAGCGCTAAAGTCACCTTCGTTAAAATCCTTTTGTAGGGTCTTAACCATTTTTTCCAAAAGGCCTAGACCTTTGAAGACTTCGTCTGTGAGTTCGTGAGAAATGCCTTCGCCTTTTTTCCGCGCGCAGTCGATCGACGACTCGAGAGTGTGAGCGACACTTGCAAGCTGCGTGCAGCCGAAGAGCTGGGAGTTGCCTTTGAGAGTATGCAACTCTCTATATATAGAGTTGATTCCGTCCGCTGTGACCGTGAGACCGGCGCCTGGAGTCAATAATAGGGTCAGCCTTTCGAGCTGATCCTGACTCTCGGCAAGATATTCGTTGAGTGCCCCAGGATTGAAGCCAGACCTATTCACACTTCACCTCTACAACACATTGTGCTGAGCTAGTGTCGGTTAGCTAGGGGCGTCATATAGGGGAAAAGAGAATAATTAATCAGAGTTTGTATTAAGTGACTAATATTGTGGGAGAAATAATTGAATGATTTTTCCGTCAGGTCAGTTTCTAGTGGAGGGCAAGTCATTACATGCTTGGGATCAACAAGTTGGCCGACATGATTTCCTTAAATCAGGATAATATTGGCTTATTTTTTTAGGTTATATTTACCGCGGAAATTTGGTTTGAACTGTTCGATACATTTCAAACCAAATCCTCTGCTTTTCAGTGAGTAGGATCAGCGATGAGTGCACCCAAATCAAAGGGTCTTGCTTTCGATAGCTTATCCCAGCAAGGCTTCCAACTCATAAAATCTGTAAACGGCGATGACATCTCACGCTTCGTTACCGGGTCGGTGGAGTCCATAGTTTCGAGTAGACGTTCGGCCATTTTCTTATCAATAGGACGAAATTTCTTAATGGTGGGATCGTAAATTTCGACTTCGACTTTAGCGATATTAAACCACCAAGCATGCAGACGAAGTTTGCCCGCGCGTAAAGCATCCTGCACGACGGGATAGGTGGCGAGGTGCTCGAGCTGCTGCAAAACATTGATCTGCGAGAGTTGATTGTGAGGCGATAAAGTGGAGTCCAGCACATCGCCATTTTTCATACGAACCACGCTCGGATGGAGATTCTCCAGCCAACACGTGAGATTTGGACTGAGTGTTCGTGACTCGTCAAGGACTGCAAGCGTCGCGCCGCATTCGGAGTGACCGCAGATAACTATATCGGCGACACCGAGTTGGAGAACAGCGTACTCAATCGCAGCAGCTTCCGCATGCTCGTGGACGTTTTCAGTGCCGGTCACATCGCAGGGAGCGATTAGGTTTCCGACGTTACGAATAACGAAGAGATCGCCAGGTTCTGTAGACGCAAATAAGTTAGGGACCACTCGGCTGTCTGAGCAACCGACAAAGAGCACATCTGGTTTTTGACCGAGCGCAAGACGTTCGAACGTTTCTTGGTAGCTAGGCTTTAGATGTTCCCGGAAATCGACAATCCCTTGAATGAGTTTGCGCATGCATGCTCCGATGACAAATTTTCGCTTACTTTACAGACTTCTGGGGGCGGGAGCAAGGTAAGCTGATGGAGTAGCAATCGAACAGGCTTAAGGGTTTATTTCGAATGAATCCTCAGTGCTTTAACAAACTGAAATGACTCATATCTGCATAAATCGACTTAGCTCAAAGTGCCCGAGAACTTTAGGCCGCTGGTTCGATCGAGTGCATCCTCGGCCTCAAATCCTGCGTAGGGCGCAAGGTTCTCTACGATGGGTCTGATTTGTTTTTCTAAATAGTGATCATATTGAATCTTCGATTTTACGAACCCAATAGGTTCGGGTCCGTTGTCGGTCATTAGATATCGTACAACTCGAACAGGACGCGGCAGCAGACGTGCGGCCTTGATATGAGGAGGCGTGGTCTTGATATACGAGTCGAGTGGGCGACGGATTCTCTTTCGGTAAATTAACTCTTCATCGCAAGCGCCGCGAAACATGTCTTTGAGACGAGTTCGAATATAGCTCACCATAGACTCCGGTGTGGCCTCGTGGAAGAGTCGGTCGAGCAGCTCGCGTTGCAGACTACGGGCAAAGGGTGTCCAGTCGCTTCGCACGGCCTCTAGACCGGTGATCACCAGCTTTTCTTTGCCGCCCGAGATGTTGAGGCCCGCGTAATTCTTTGCCCTCCCACTATCCCCTTGGCGGTCCGGAGGAAGAAAACAGTATCGAAAATACTTTTCAAATTCGAGTTCCATTTTCGATTCGAGTCGATAATCGGTTTCAATACGCTCGGCCAAATACTGATTGGCTTTTGAGCATAGGTTTTGCCCATATGTCCAAGCCTCTTCGCCTGTGGACCCTTGCAGGTCGTCCACCTGAACAAACAAAGAGTCAGTGTCACCATAGAGAACTCTCAAGCCTAAATTTTCAAAGTAAGTCTGCATTTCGACGAGCAGAAATTGGCCAAAACCCGTGATGGCATCGGACAGCTTCATATCGGCGAATCGGCATGCATCGGTAGCTAAGACTCCATAAAACGAATTCATAATAATTTTGTAGGTGTAGCTGCCCAGACTGTCGCCTTGTTTTTTAGCCTCTTCTCTTCGTGCGGTGAATTCATCGAGTAACTTAGGGAGTATCCCCGGCTCTCTATCAAAAGCGATGGCGCCTGGCGCAAGAATTAGCTCGTCCAACTTATTTTTTGATTTCAGAAGATGTCCGTGGACGTAGCTCAGTGGATCGATATTAAATGTTCGCATGACGGAGGGATAAAGACTTTTAAAGTCAAATATCAGCACATGACTATGGAGACCGACCTTGGGATTTAGAACGAGTCCGCCGGTTCCAGAGCCCTCAAACTTCAGATCGACGCCAAGGGTGGGGGCTACGATATTTCGTTTGTTGAGTTGGGCAATATAAAGAGCTTCAAAGGCTGCAATGCTGCCCCAGGCGCGTTCGAGCGGAAGGCTAGTCAATTGGCTGCGGGCTGTTGTGAGTTCGATAAGCTTTTGGATGTCTAATATATCTTTGACGAGACGTGCGTCTTCGAGGACATATTCAGCAAAGGCTGGTCTATCGCTTTCGAAAGCTTCAAGTATAACGGCGGCGGCGTCTTGCCATTCTTCGACTAATAAGGTTTTTCCTCGACCAAGTAGAGCCTTCGCCACGGTTCCGAGCCTAAGGTCGTCAAAGTTGAAGAGTGTATGTCGGGCAAGAGTCAATGCATCGAGTACTTGGCGGCCTTGCATGATCAACCGGCTTTTGCCGAAGAATTGACCTTTTTTGTAGCGGGAGGTTTCCTTAGTTCGACCAAGTGTGAAGGGCAGATTATATTTCGTCGCTAGCTTTTCGAGCACGAAGAGATCGAAGTCGATGACATTCCAACCGGTGACGATGTCGGGATCAATGGCAAGGAGTCTCATCTGGAATGCGTTTAATAAATCCTTTTCGCTTTTGTGTGCGGTGAGATAAGCGGGATCATCTCTTCGGCTTTCGCCATGGATATGAACTTCTTCAAGCGACTTGCCACCCAGTGTCCACGAGACGAAGGAAAATCCGAGGATCTTGCTGGCGGCGTGATCGGTTTCTATATCGAGTGATAGGACTTTGAGAGGAAAGTCTCCTTCAGCAGGCGTGAGAGTGGGATTGATAAATAGTTTGTCGACGTGTTTGGACGGTAGGGCCTCACCTTCGATATCGACTGTGAGTTTGATACCGTTTGCTATGCGGTAGCGGGTCCCAAAGTCGAGATCACCTTCGTAGGTCCGAACGCCCTGTTCGAGTAGGAGTTTATTGATATTTCGCAGTTCGAACAGATTCGGCGCGCGAAGACTGATTACCGCTTCGCCATCCATCGTCGATTGATTTGAAGGCGTGAGAACAAAATAGGAGTTTGGTAGATGTCTTCGCACTTCAAATTCATCAGACTTACGCACGTATAACACAGCTTCGATACGGTAATCGACAAAGCCGAAGGTCTCACCGTTTTCCAGGCGGCCTGCTGCGGTGATCGCATCGCGGCCCTGGATTCGGCTGTAGAACATATCGACTATGAAAGCTTTCATGAGCGGTCCCTGCGTGATCAACGATCATACAGTACGCGATTCTATGGTGAATGACGCGCGAAAGTTTTGCGCGACCGCTGATTCTAAGTATGCTTACGAATTTCGGCTTTAAAAAAGGTCTTTGCAAAACGATCATCATTTGATTTTAACGAATTGCCACTGTTGATGCGTGTAAACAGGATTCCAAATCGAATAGATTTGTAGGAGATTGCCGTTTTCATATCCGCCATAATTAATATCGATAACGACCTGCTGATCATTAAGCCTAATGTGATATACACCATCGCTTTCGGATCGTTCAAATAACCAAAGGGAATTGTCCGCATCCACTGCATCACTGATAACGACTGGAGACGATTTGGCTAACGCCCCTTGAACCATAATTTGCTTACCGGTTGACGCCTTGATTCGATAAGCTTTGCGATCCGCCACCCATTGTATCGTGAAGAGTTGATTCGGATTGGTATCACCACAATCCCAGATCTGTAACCGTAGCCCATTGTTTGTTCCTCCATTAGGAACATCAAAGCAGCGCTTACTGCCTATACCTTGAATCAGATAAACGCCGTCGGCAATCGGACCCTTTGCTATTGGGACAGGTGCTGGCGCGGGGGTAGGGTCGGGTTTAACCACGACAGGCTCAGCTATAGAATCGGCAGTCGAGGCGACGCCACCCGTTTCCAAAGGCATGGACTCGGACGGCGCAGAGATAGCCGGAGTAGCCCCGATAGAATCAACCTCTTCCGCCACCGATTGATAAGACTCAGGCGTGACTTCGGAGTTCGCACTTTGACGAACAGCTTCAGGAACAATGATATTAACATCGCGCGAGCAGGCCATCAGTGAGGCTGCTGCGAGGGAGAACCCGGCAAATTTTATCGACGAAACGTTTTTCATAAAACACCTCAAAGAACTCTAGAAAAACCTATCGGTTAAGAGCAGAGGGGCTTAAGACTTGTTTACGCTCGGTATAAATTTCGTGCTTAAGAGAAAAGGCAAATGTCCCTATTCCTTAGGCGATACAATCACAAATGGATCTAATACCAAAACATCAAACGATCGACGCTGCTCGTGCCAAACCTGGGCCTCGTCAACTGTCGGAGCTGCGAACTCTCCGTTGTCCATCGCGCTCTTAAGTCGAGCGGCATCGTCGCCTTTGATCACATTTGCCGCCTCAAGGAGAGTCCATGGCTTGCGCACAACGTAAAGACGGCCGAAGGCAAAATGCCGGGCGAGTTCGGGCCAAAGAACCACATCAATTTCTGAGGCCAGATCGTTAGGCAGGCTCTCGTTATTTTCTAAAAACTCTTGATCAAACACCGTGGGTTTCCTCCGCCAACGCCAGTCTTTAGCGTGATCGGCTAACAAAATCGAGCCTAATCAAACGAAATCGGCAAAAGAATGTGAGTGGAAACGCCCAAATCATCTGTTAATCTTTTGCAGTCAAAGTAATGGGAGTGTTCATGTCTTTTTGGAAATGCGCTGGTCGTTATGTCCTGGCTTCTGCGGCTGTACTAAGTTTTGGCCCTCTTGCTGAGGCCGATCCTTTGGAATGGCGAGGGTTTTTGACTACAGGGACATCGTTTTCGGATTCGAAAACGCCTTATAATCAAGGCATCACGCGTAAGGCGCGAGTCACCGAAGAAACCTTTCTTGGTTTAAACCTCACTAAATCGCTGACCAAGGAATGGCGACTTGCCGCTCAAATTCTTGGTCGCTCGGGTCAAGCGGATGGCGCTGCGAAGATTGACTGGGCCTTTGTGACCTATGAGCCTGACCAGGACTACTCCTTGACCCTCGGGAAACAAAAGATTCCGATGTGGATGATTTCTGAGTACATCGACGTTGGCCGACTCTATCCTTGGGTTGTGCCACCAGAAGAAGTCTACGGACTCTTTAATCTCAAGAGTTTTACAGGCGCTTCCGCTGTCTACAAACTTGCCCTCGGCGAATCCACATTAAGTCTATCGCCTTATGGCGGCGATGTTGTCATTGAATCCGCTCCAAGTGATCCTGACGAGTATTCTAAGATTCGCGGCAGCAATATGTTCGGCGTGTCTTTAAATTGGGATCTTCAGCCGATTTCGATTCGCGCCGCCTACAATCGCGCGCGCTGGAACCTCAATCTTGGGCCTCAGATTCAATACGGTGAGAGAAACTACGAGATTTACTCAGTCGGTTTCAAAGCGGATTTCGATGCGCTCATGATCATGGCCGAATATGTTGCGACGGAGGATTTGGACGAAGATAAATTTGATGATCAAGCCAATCAACTTGCTGCCGAAGCTGGCAACGCATCGGCTGCTGATGCCCCTGTGCTTTTGGGTCGATCCGCGCTGCTCAGACAAAGAATCGGTGGCTCACGAGCCTATTACGCAACGTTTGCCAAGAACCTAGGCGAAAGCTTTCTTGTGCACTTAACGTTCGCTTCCGCCAAACGTCCCGCTACGCCTCAGCTTTCGCGTGATCAAAGTTCTCTCGCTCTTGGCCTGAATTACGATATCAACACGGATTCCGTTGTTAAGGTGGAAGGCAAACGCGTGATGGTTCCCGATGACAGTCAGGGCCTATTTGACGAAAAACCTCTGAAAGATGAAGCGATGATCTATCGCCTCAGCTACAGCTTGGTCTTTTGAGGGATGCCATGAAAAAGATCTATTTGTGCTTCATGATTTTTATAATGTTAACAGCCAAGTCCTTTGCCGCCGATAATATCGTCGTCATCGTTCCTAAGAAATCGCCTTTAACCAAGCTCACCCTAGCTCAAGTCAAAGCTCTCTACCTCGGTGAGACGAGGTTTGCCGTTCCTGGCGTTCAAGTTGAACTCCATGATCGCGATCGCACGACCGTTATTTTTAAAGAATTCTACGAAAAGGTCGCAGACATGTCGCCCAAGCAGGCATCGGTTCACTGGTCGCGTAAAGTTTTTTCCGGCGAGGCACCACCACCAGTTCGGGATTCTGGAGAAGACGCAGCCGTCTTGGAAGCTCTTAAAAACAAAGGTGAGGCGATCAATTACGTCTACGAGAAGAGCGTAACGTCCGCATCGAATATGAAAATCGTTTATTCGTTAAACGGCAAATAGCTCTACGCTTTAAGCTGGGACTTGATCCATATCTGCCGTTGGATCAAGTTCCCGCTCCTCACCGTCATCCTTCATCTTTTGCAAAGCGTACTCTATCGTTCGCAAATGCTCCTCGGGTACCGCGCTCGCCTCACGACGAGCGGCTTCAATCATGAGACGGGCATCGCCGAAATCACGGCTTTTATTGAATTCTAAGCAGATGATGCACATAATACGAACTCCCGCTCAATCGTCGATAGAGAACGCTTATAGATTATCACGATTTAGGCGCGAGCTGTAAATTTCTGTAGGCGAGCTGGAGTGAGTACCAAAGACTTGAAATGCCTTCGGGTTCGCCTAAAGGTAGGGCTTCGGCGACTAGGTCCTCGTGGTAATCTTTTCGAAAGTGCGCGCGTAAGCGAGCATCGTAGACTTCCGACTGCCGAGGCTTGAACGAAGACGCAATTTCAAAAAGCTTTTCTTTATTTTTCACAACGGCATGAGCAGTCGCTTCGAAGAGTTGCCGCTCGCGTCCAAACCAGTCTCCGTAAAGCGTTTGCCTTTGATCAACAGTCCAGTGTTCAAACGTATCGAGTGCATCCAGAGCTTTAAAATAAGCCTCCAAATCAAATCCCACTTCGATGAGCGACCACTGCGAAAGCGCTGTTTCCACTTGCGTTCCCAAATCGCCGAGGGCGGTCCAGAACTCTTCGCTCTGCGGGCCGCGATCCATGGTGCAAAAAAACGTGCTGCATACCGAGCTGCGAAAGGCATAGATCTGACATTCTTTGGACGCGTGATTTAGAAACGGGCAAATAACATTCGGCAGGCCTTGATTAGGCTTCGAAATATAACTGAGCGATGACCGCAGATCGCGCGGTGAAATAATCATGCCTTCGGGCAGCAGCATCCCAGCGTCTAGAGTCTTAGGAATGAGGGTATTACCCGAGAGAAAGCCGAGCCCCAGCATAAAATTAGGAACGCGTGGAATCACCGTGCAGCAGCGGACATTCGGATGAAAGCCAGCGGCTTTGACTTTCGGGCAATCAAAACATGACGACTTTGCTTCCGGATCAACCCGAAAATAAAGGACGTCCTCGGGCATCATGTAACGCCAGAGCGCAGGCACCGAATGCTGACCGAGTTTTATCGTGGTGAAGAGTTCTTGATAATCATCTTTGAGCATGGCACTGCGCATATTTCTTGCCGCTATTGCACGGGCAAGGCTGGCCACGAGATATTTTTTCAGGTTTGTGGTCGTTCAAAAATTCGCCTGAGTGATAAAGCCAGGCGCCCTCTATTTTTTCAAAGTCAGAAATTTCGTGCAGAACTTCGAGCTTGTTATCAAAGATCAGACGAGCCTCGAATTCCACTTCGCCTTCGTCACCATCTTCGGAGGCTTCGATCACTTTAAGTCCGACCCATAAGGAAGGCTCATCCTCACCGAGGTCATCGGGAAGAGTCTCGGGGTGCCAGGTCTTCTTCAGATAGTCCCAATCGCCCTTAGTGAATGCCACGTAGCGACTACGCATCAATGCTTCGGGCGTCGGCGCGAGTCGGTTGGAGTCGATAAATTGACCGCAGCATTCTGAATAATTCTGGAGTGTTCCGCAAGGACAGAGGGCGCTCATCTGGTTCCTTTCACTGGGCTCGATGGCGCTCATACTAACGGAGTTCGCCTAGAGTTGAAAGGTGGAAAGCCTGATGGGAAAATGCCCTTTCCCAGACGAACTGGGAAAGGGCATATCAAATCGAAGTCACAGGAATATAAACCATCGAATCACTGGCATTCGCGGATTAACAGCGGCGCCATGACAAACCAAACACATTATCCACTTCGCCATCGACGGTATCGTTCGCGATAAAACCTTGAGCATTTGCGCTTGCACCAGGATTTTTACGAAGACTCACAGATGGGTTGATGATTAGCGCGCGTTGGACGTTACAAGGCGACCAGCGGTTAGGCAGATAAACCGAACTGAGTCCGACTTTATCCGAGTAAACGAAGTCTTTTGCGGCTGGGCCGGAAACTTCGGCTTTTACGTAACCTGTGTCGCTCTCACCTTGGAACCAGTACTGAGTTGCATGCGAGGCTTTGATGCCATGATCGAGCTGCATGTAACCACGGTAGTTGAAGGTTGCAATGCTGAACTGCCAGCCGGCTGGAACTTGAAGAGTTGCAACCAATGCACAGTTTTTGCGCGCGTCGCTAGGAGAAAGGCCGGGGCCGATCGCCGCTGCAAATTCGGAGAAGGATACTGTGAAAGCTCTTCCGTCATCTGAGATGTTGGTGGAAACGCTATCCAGTGAAGGACAACCCGAACCCTTAGGGTCGATCGACTTAATTTTCACGCTGCCTTGTGGCGGATGAAGATCGCCTGCAAACCCTTGAGTAGCTGCTAATGCGATGAATGCCGGGAGTAGGGTCTGACTCAATTTTCTGATCATGCTCATACGTTTCCTCTTGATGTGATGCTGGTGAAAAAGAATTTCCTTGTCTAAGGGGAGTGATGCAAACGAGAGGCCAAACACCCTGTTCTGTGAGTGAATTTTGCAGTTTCGTTCGGTGTGTCAGATTTATAGAGAATTGCGCGGTGTTATCACAGAACACCCTCACGCTGTTCTGTGAACTTTTCCTGATCTGAGTGCATACCAGTGCAAGATTCACAAAGATTGGGGGCTAAGGGCTAAGATTCACTGAGGAGATGCGTGAAATTCGTTTAGCCGCTTTGAAGTCGGGAACAGGATTGAGAACGATAAGTAGATAAGCAAAGGCGGTGTGCCTTGGCAAGCGTAGCGCCAATTGCTAAAGCGGAGGGGTTATCCGTCTAAGGGAGTATGTATGTCGTCACCTGTCTTGAAAATCGCTTTAGCCTCAGCCGTTGCCTTAACCGCCGGAGTTGGTATCGGTCACTATGTCGCTTCGGCGAAAGTCGAAAGGGCCCCGGCCTCATCCACGGCGGTAAGCCCTTCTATTAGTCATGAACCGTCGGCGGCCGTGGCTCCCGTCTCTAACCCGGCTCCGACTGGGGCTGAGGGAGTCGATGTAACTCAAATTTCGCCCTCTGCCCAAGTCGAGGATCTGCAAAAGAAGTTAGCGACCGCCGAGAAGGAGTTGAAAACCTATCGCGAGGCCGAGAAGATCGTTCCTATCTATGATGATGTAGAAACGCGACAGAAGCTTGCGACCGAATTACTCGATGTGTCCGGCTCCAAAGAGCAGATTGAAGAAGCGTTCGCAAAGAGCGCGGAGATCATGCTCAAAGACAATAAGGACCCTGAGAAAAAGAAGGCGGTCGCCGCGATCTTTAACAAGTATTTCTCCTGGGAGACTATGGCTCCCGAGTTCGTTCGGATTTATTCCGAGGTTTATTCGGTCGAAGATATGCAGCGTATCGGTAAGTTCTACGCTTCCGATGCCGGTCGAATCATGTTGGAAAAGCAGCCGGAATTGATGGGTAAGACGATGGAGACCATGCAAAAGCTCAATGAGAAGAATCTTCCGAAGATGATGGAAGAAATGCAAAAGGTCTTGCCTGCCAAAGCTTCGAAGTGAATCTGAGTCATTTCCGAACTCTCCTTTAGCCGCCTTGAGAGGGTCGTTCAGCCGATCCTCTCCCCACAAAAAGCACATTCATTTCAGCAATTCATTGTCAGTTTTATTCCTATTTTGATTATTCCGTAAGATTGACACAGCCTCATATAAAAATTATAAAATTTCTGCCATAATGGGTGGATCCGTTTATCAAAATTCACTCATCTCTGCGATGCGCGGACGTTATGACGTTCCCAGCATGCCTTTGGAGAACTTTATGCAGGCCGCCCCCTCGATCACCAATGACCAAGCGCGAGTCGCGGCACTCGAAACTTTTCAGATCCTCGACACGCTGCCCGAGCAAATTTATGACGATCTTACTCAACTGGCTTCCGAACTCTGTCGTGTTCCAGTCGCTCTCTTTGGGTTGATTGACAAAAACCGGCAGTGGTTCAAATCAAAGTTTGGCACCGATCTCAATGAGGTTCCGCGAGAGATCTCGTTTTGCTCCCATACGATAACGGGAAACAAGGCCCATGTTGTGCCCGACTTGTCGAAAGACTCACGTTTTGTGGATCACCCTCTGGTCGTAAGTGGTCCATTGGCGAGATTCTATGCAGGCGTGCCTCTCGTGACAGCCGATGGGTACGGAGTTGGTGCGGTTTGTGTTATTGATACGGTACCTCGTGAGATAGCGCCCGCGCAGCTCTCTGGATTGGAAGCGATCGCGCGTCAAATCATGAGTCATCTCAATTCACGTAACCTACTGGAAAGCGAGCGCCAGCTTTCGACCCAACTTTCTCAGTCCAAAAGACAGCTCGATGACTTCTTTGACCTTGCAACGGATTTTCTTGGAATATGCGACATCAATGGTCATTTCATCAAGATCAGTCATTCGTTTCTCAAAGTGCTCGGTTACTCCGAACGAGAGTTCATTTACAAACCCTTCACTGATCTTTTGCATCCCGAAGACGTCGAACAAACCATAAATGGCTTCATCAGTCTTGAGAGTGGTGTGCAACTTGGTCTAAGCAATCGTCTGCGGGCGAAAAATGGTCGCTACGTTCCGCTCTCATGGAATCTTTCCTCCAACGTTGATGGGCTCGTGTATGCCGTGGCTCGTGACATGACGAAACAATACGAGCTGGAAAAGAATCTTATACAAGCCAAGGAAAAAGCCGAGGCCGCCGCCTCAGCCAAATCTCGATTTCTCGCTAATATGAGCCACGAAATACGAACGCCCATGAATGGCATCATCGGCATGACATCACTGCTCAAAGGCAGTATCGATGATGAAGTGAATATCGAGAGGCTCAACATCATTCAAAGCTCCGGTGATACGCTTTTAGAGTTGATCGACGACATTCTTGATTTTTCCAAGCTAGAAGTGGATAAGATCGAGATTGAGAAGCAGGCTTTGTCTGTTCGCGAAACTATTCAAGATGTGATTGGTTTGCTCGGGACGAAAGCTTCGCAAAAAGATATCGCTGTGAAATACATTCAGTCGAAGTCTGTTCCAGCTTGGATACTGGGCGATGTCACACGTTTCCGCCAGATCCTCTTAAACCTTCTGAGTAACGCGTTAAAATTCACTGAAAGGGGTAGCGTTGAGATATCGTCGGATGCGACGCCTACCGATGACGGACAATGGACTTTGACGTTCGCCGTGAAAGACACTGGGATCGGAATTTCCCAGGAAAATATCGCCAAGCTTTTTACCGCGTTTACGCAAGAGGACGCATCCACGACACGAAGGTTTGGAGGCTCCGGTCTCGGACTTGCCATCTGCAAAGGTCTATGTGAAAAGATGGGGGGCCGAATCTGGGTCGAAAGCTATTTGGGCCAAGGGTCGTGTTTTACCTTCACCTTTAATGCCCTTGAGACCACCGCGTCCACCGAAGGCCGGAAAAAAGATCCGTTCGCGCAGATCCCGACTGATTTGGGCAGCGTGAAGCCCTTACGAATCCTCGTGGCGGAAGATAATCGAACCAATCAAATCGTTATCTCATCTCTTTTGAAGAAAGTCGGGTATACGCCGGTCTTGGTCTTTAACGGAGCTGAGGCGCTTGAGCTACTTGAGAAAGAGTGCTTTGATGTTATCCTAATGGATTGTCATATGCCTGTACTCGATGGCTTTCAAACGAGTAAGGCCATCCTTCAGAAATTTAGCGACAATAGACGCCCTTACATCATCGCACTCACGGCGAGTACACAAAAAGTCGATATTGATCTGTGTTTCAGCTCAGGCATGGACGGATTTTTGAGTAAGCCTATTACGGTCAATCCGCTCTTTACCGCCTTAGATGAGGTCTATTCCAAAATTCACGATCAGGTGCCCTCGGATAGACCTATCGGTATCGACAAGAATGTTTCGTTGACGCGAAAACAAAGCAAAAAACAGGATTAAGCCCCTGTCTTTTGCTTGCCTTGGTAATAAGAGAAAACCTTTTTCATAATCGCAGTCGTCCGCTCAACCGGATTCTCGCGAATCTTTTTCTCCTGATTTCCAATCTCAATAAACAAGGCGTCGACCGCCTTGTTGCTCACATATTCATCAAGATTCACCGCAGGCACACTCACCCCAGCCGCCATAGCCACAGGTCTCACCGACGTCACGAGCTGCGTGTAGAGCCGTCCGACGTTGTTTCTGTCCGTTGCTTTCGCGACGATAGGCTTGAAGGTATCCACAAGCTTTTTTTGGCTCGTCGTTTTGAAATAAGACGTCGCTGCGTTATCACTCCCCGTTAAGATCGTGACGACGTCACTGATCGTCATTTTACTCACAGCGTCTTTGAAAATAGGCATAGCCGACGCAACCGCTTGCTCGGCCGCGGCATTCAGACTCTTTTCAAACCCATCGACATAAGTCCCAAGGCCTGCATTACGTGCGAGGTTCGTGGCCTTTTGCAGCTCGGTGGGAATCACGATACGATGTATCGAATTTAAGAAACCGCCGTCTTTTTTCAAAAGATCTATGCCCACGCCTATCCCCTTATCCAGCGCATCTTTAGTCGCCGATACGGATTCCCCTTGAGTTGGCGCCATATTTGCCTGGGCGACTTGGATGACAGCTTCGGCATTCTGTTCAAAGTCCGCGCAGCCTCCCAGTGCGGCTAGCGAGACTGTCAAACTTACTGAGAGAAGTAGCTTCTGCGACATAGGAAATCTCCGGCTAAAAACTACGGGATAAAGCTATCGGCTTACTTATCACGTTTTTTCATGTGAAGAAAGCGAGCGCTGTGGCAAGCCATTCATCAGGACTTGTTCTCTACTCTCAAGGAGCGCTGAGTAACCCGATGAAAATTTTTTATCCCCTAAGCCTCATCTTTTTTGGATTCCTCTCTTCCCTCGCCCATGCCGAGGGAAAGATTCGTATCGTCGTCAGCGTGGATTGGGAAGGTCGCGAACTCGCTCCCGACAACATCGAAAAAATGAAAGCGTTTCGTCGCGATTATCCTGACATTCCTCTCGAAATGTTTCTAAACGCCGCCTACTACTTCAAAGCCGACGCTGATCCTAAACTTGTCACGGACACGATTCGTAGCACACTTCTTCCGGGCGACGAGCATGGCTTACATATTCACGCTTGGAAAAGTTTGATCGAAGCCTCAGGCGTAAAGTTTCGAACCGAGCCCGCGTTTAAAGGTCCAATGGATTTAAACGCCTGCACGCCCGACTGTGGACACGACGTAAATATCTCGGCCTATAGCGAAAAAGAATTACGTAAGGTAATTCGTAGGAGCATTGCGACTTTGACGAAAAATGGATTCGATCATCCAAAAAGCTTTCGAGCCGGCGCCTGGCAGTCTGATAAAAAGGTCATGAATGCTCTCGCTGCGGAAGGCTTCACTTTGGATTCATCTGCAACCGATGCCGAATACCTGAAGGAACGCTGGGGTAAAACCTTACTTTATCCCGTCGTGAAAAAGAATTGGCCCGAGACCACCTCGTCGTCACAACCTTACCGCGTACAGCTTTCGAACGATAAGAGTATAGTCCAATTACCGAACAACGGCTGCCTCGCTGATTACGTTACAGGCGAGCAGATCCTTACGGCATTTCAAGCGAATGTTGAGAAACTCAAAGAAAATCCAAACGTCGACCGCTATCTGTCCATAGGCTTTCATCAGGAAACCGCTGCCAAATATCTCGACAAGCTGCGTTCGGGCATCGATCTCATTCGGGCCGAAGCAAAAAAGCAAAACGTAACGATTGAATTCGTCGTGCCTCCTATTTCCTTTACGCATTAAAATCTTTTTATTCCACAGCGTAATATTTCTACTTTTTCCCCCGATTGGGGGAGATGCCCTTCTCATGAAGAAAACTCTCGGGTCAACTTTATTCTATTTTGTTCCCGATGGTTAGTGCCGATAGAGTTTCTATTGGATGATAGACGAACAGGGACTAAAGTAGTCCTACCGCAATCTATCATTCATCGAACACCCGAGTTGAGGTCTTAAAAAACTTTGACTCACGGACAAAGGATAGTTTTATGTCGAAGCCGACTCCGCGCGCACTCGTGCTTTCAGGTGACAAAGAACTCACAGCTTATATGAAGGCCAATCTCATCAAGCTGGAGTATCCGGAAGTCACTATTATGGAAAACGGCGTTGAGGGCCTTAAACAACTCGCAACCACGACCTACGATATCATCGTCTGCCACAACAAATTAAAGTTTATCTCCGGTTGGAACTTCGTCAAAGAGATGAAGACCTCCGATAAAATTCCCAACATGCCTGTGATGCTCATGGGAGAGTTGCCCGCGCCCGCACCGGAGGAAGAGCTTAACGCATACGGTCTTGTAAAGTATTTGAAGTCGCCTCCTCCCTCGGGCGAAATCGGAATGGTTCTCAACTCGACGCTTCAACTCTTCCGGACTTCGGGCACGATAGAAAACAAATTCACCAAAGCCAAAGCCGCCCTCCTCGGAGCGAAAACCGATGTCGCCGTTGAGATCTTTTCAGAACTGCACGGCCTTACAAAAAAGAACCTTCGAAGTTCTCTTGGTTTGGCGGAAGCCTTTACCCAAAGCGGTCAGCAGGACAAAGCCGAGGCTATCCTTCTCGAAAGCGCTAAGACTAACGGCAGCACGCCAACCGCCGCGCTCATGCAGATCAAGATCTTGATCAAGAAAGCGATGTTTCCTGAGGCGCATGCTGCGGCACTCGAATTGCTAGGACCGATTTCCGATTCGCCTTTCTATCATGTTCGTGTTTTGAACACTTATGTGGAAAACAAGTCGATCGAGGAAGCCGAGCATATATGCCGCGATGCGATTGGCAAAGAATTCAAGCTTCCCGAATTTTCTTTGAGCATGGCCCGTCTGCTCTTTGCCAAAGGTCGCTTTGATGAATGTCTAGCGACGCTCGAAAAAGCAACTATACTCTACGGCGCAACATCGGAAATGATGAATATCAAGGGAGCCGCACTCCGTAAGCTCAACCGTCTTGATGATGCTTTGATGGCCTACGAGATGGCTTTGAAGCTTTCTCCGATGGATTCTCGCGTATACTTCAACATGGCTGTTTGCTGCATTTCGAAGAAAGCGATCAAGGAAGCCCGCCAGCACCTTGAGATGTGTTTGAAGATTACTCCGGACTTTCCGAATGCTCAGCAAAAGCTTGAAGAAGTCAATAAGTTCCTAGGCTCGGCCGCTTAAGACGAACTCATTAACGGGTGGATGGATCAGTGTTGGACTCAGGGATAGACGACGACAATGTACTTGCCTCTGAAAGTTCTGGGGCAAAAATTCCGGTAACGGCGGTGGTTCTTGACGAAGACGTCGCTATCTTGATTCAAAAGATTGAAGCGATCGGAAGGTTTGAGATCACGCTCATGTCCCACGATGCGATGACGCCGGAAACCTCGGTTGGAATCGTACTTTTTAATATTCGCATGGTGGATGCTTTTGAGGATCTGACGCGCATTCGGGCTTGGCGCAGCGCGCGTCCTTTGCAGCCCATTATAGCGATCAGTGGCAATGATGATGAAGACTTCATGCTTGAAGCCTTCAAGTCAGGCGCAACCAATTATCACAGTCCTATGATCCCTGCGCCCGTGCTCTCGGAAGTCCTGCAGTCTTACTACAGGATGAGCGAAGCCCCTCGTATGGTTGAGATTCAAAATGCAGAGATGATTCGGTCTATGCAGTCCGAACGCGAGGCGACGGAGGCCCGCCTTGCAGCCGAGGGAGCCATGGCGGTGGCCGAAGCACAGGCCCTTGCTAACGAGCGTACCAAAGAAATATTGGATAACCTTACCGAAGGCTTTTTGATCGTCGAGAAGAACTTGGTGCTCGCGGATGTCGTATCCAAAGCCTGTATCGATATTTTCGGCCATGATATTGCTTCTCAACCGCTCGGCGATATTCTCTCTTTGCAGCCCGGCCGCGAGGCCTATCTACGCGATGGGCTTGACCAATTGTTCGAAGATTTCATGCCGCTGGAAGTCAATGTCAGTCTCTTGCCGACACGCGTTCTCACGGCCGATGGCCGAACTTTGTCGCTCGCTTATCATCCCATCCTGGATGCCAGCAACGCTCCGGAAAAGGTCATCATAGCCGCGATGGATATTACAGCTGAGGTAAAGGATAAGGCGCATTTAGAGAGTCTTCGCGCGGCCTCTGAAGCCTTACTCCGCATCTTGAGTGAACGCGAGGCCTTCGAAGAATTTCTCGGCGATACTAAACGCGACATCGAACTTCTGCGCACCACCGATGACGTTGCTCTCGGCAAACGATACCTTCACACGCTCAAGGGCAACTGCTCAGTCATGGGTCTGAGTGAGATCGCGACCCTCATCCATGAAATTGAAAACGAGTACGAAAGCTCATCTTCTATCGCGGCCCTCTATGCGTACGCCGACATGATCGATAAAGCGTTCGAAGATTTTCTAGAGAAGAACAAGAAAATCCTTGGCATCGATTGGCATTCAACGGATTTGCATGTCACATTTAGTAGCCACGATCTTGAAAAGATCTCTGATTTTGTTCGCACAGCCGAAGGCGAGGGAAAAGCTGAGGCGCTGCGCATTCTCGAGGAGACCAAGCTACGCACGGTCCATTCCATGCTCTCGGGTTTTGATGAGATCGCGCATCAGCTGGGTGAGAAGTTCGGCAAAGCTATTGAATTTCAATTGGTCGGTGGTGATCTAAAGCTTGATCCCGCAGTCTACGGACCGCTTTTGAAATCTTTGGTTCACGCCCTTCGCAATGCCTGTGACCATGGTATCGAAGATCCCGAGGAGCGAGAGCGTCTTGGGAAAGCGGCAACGGGCATTATTACATTTAAATTCGAGCCGCAAGACGATGGCCTACTCAAGGTTACGCTTTCCGACTCAGGCCGTGGTATTCAAATCAAAAAAGTTTTGGCCAAAGCCCTCGCCAATAACATCGTCTCCGAATCCGAAGTCGATGGCTTGCGAGTGAAAGACGTATTGCATCTGGTTTTCCACGATGGATTGTCGACTGCAGATGCAATTTCGGAGACCTCAGGACGCGGTGTGGGCATGGCCTGTATTCGCCAGGAAGTAGAAGCCTTGGGCGGCTCGATTCGAATTGCCAGCAAGGCTCACAAAGGAACTGTTTTCGAACTCAACGTGCCCTTCTCTCAGAGTGCGTGAGATGCTCGCATCTAAAGAATAAGTTTCTGCAAAGTCGCGTAATCCATCCGATGGCCACCCGCAAAAACACGGAAGGTTGAGGATGGAGCGGCTTTTTTAAATTCTTGCATAAAGAGTTCGGCTGTTTTCCGCGTGATGTCTTTATCGCCAATCATGAGATGAAATTCGGAAAGCGGATTGACCTTTTCTTTGGCTGGATTCCAAAGACCACTGCTACTCGAAGCTATGATCTTCTTCAAATGCCCATCCTTATGCGCCTTATAGAGCTTGAACGCATAGTATCCGCCGTTGGAGAAACCAATAAGGGTATAGTCTTTATTCGCAAAGCAGCTCGTCTTAGCCGCTGTGATAAGCGAGAACGTAGCTAAGACCTCGGCCTCGTTTTTTGCCGGCCAGCAGCGCTTGCCCTTGCCTGGACACACGGGACCAAGAGGCAGTGCAATGCGTAGATTCATGTCTGATGCCAGGCGCTGCAGGATTTCTCGATTGCCATCCTCCTCGCCACTGAGTGCGTTCACATCCTCGAAACCGTGAAGATAGACGACATACGCTTTAGCATTTTCATTTGGTCCGTAACATTCGGTCTTCGCAAAGCCGAGTGACGAATAAAGAAGGATAAAAGTGAAAAGTATTTTCAAAGAGTCCAAGTCTTCATGACCTCCACGCTGGCACCCACTGTGACTTTTGTCTTATCCACAAGGAGGGGGCGTTTGATCAGGCGGCCGTTGGTTGCTAGGAGTTTGATCAATTCGTCGTCTGAGTAATTCTTGAGTTTATCTTTAAGACCCATGCTGCGATAAACTTCGCCGCTGGTGTTCAGAAACTTTTTGAGTTCAAGACCTGAGTTCTTCACGATTGATTTAAGTTCGACGGCTGACGGCGGGTTCTCGGTGATGTCGATAAACTCATAAGGAATCTTGTGAGCCAAAAGAACTTTCTCGGCATCGCGGCAGCTTGAACACTTTTTATATCCGTAGAGCTTCATATCTTTATCGTCTCCTAACATAGACTTAAATTAGCCTGAAAATTCACCAAATGACAATCAATTTGACCTGGAATCAAGGCCCCGTAAGGCTTTCAAAATGGTAAAGTCACCTTGGACAAAAAAGCTTTCTCTGCAATTCCTCCGCAAAATAACCTATAAATCTTAGAGTCATCGGAAACGGTTCAAACTTAGGTTACAAAATACCTCTAGACCAGAGGTCTGAGTTGAAGCAAAAACAAACACTCAATGGCCAAGCAGCCAACACGAGCGACGGATACTTATGAATCTTCGAACGATATTCATTTATCTGGCCTTCACTTTGCTCTTTTTGAGCGCGTGTAAGCCTATGTCTGAAGAGTCGGGCTCAACGAAGACCTCGCGCGAAGGTCGTGCGGCCCTCGGCACAGCCGAAGACTTCTCGATCGAATTGATCAAATCTCTTGATGAAGCCTCACTCAAACAAAGCTGGCTTCTGCAAAATCAAACGGCCAACCGACTCTGGGCCGACCTCAATCGTCCTGTAAAAAGAGAGAAAGCCGACTTCGTGGTCTGGCAGACTTGGTACACTCGCGAAGATTTGCAAAGAATTTTCCGCCGGGCCTACCAGCAGCTTGGCAAAGAAGGGCGAGCTGAACGAAAGGCTTTAAGCGAAGATTTGATCGCTCAGTCCATGGCCTACCATGATACCGAGCAGTTTGCAGAAGAAGGCTGGGACGGAGCCTCCTTTGATCGCTGGCTCAGTCGCTACGTCGGCAAAGAGAACGCGATCCCTGGTCTCAATAAAGTCTTGATGAATCGCGAGGCGCTGGTTGTCATACTCAAAAACTACGCTGCGATTAACACCTGCCTGCGAAACCTTGAGGGCGCGAAGCCGTGCCATGAACTTTCGTTAGCCTTTCCTAAAGGCGCCGCTTTCCTAAAAACCGCGTGGCGTCGCGGTCAGATTGATGGCGATTTTAAAGTGCCTTACTATCAAACCGACGATCTGCTCGCTCAACTTTCGGGGAGTGAGTGGCGCTCGCACGATTCGGGGATTCCGCTGTCAACGAACGCCTATCGAATGGAAACGCCGAGCCATCAGGTGTTTCATCTCGTCGGTATTCATCTAAACACCCGTCTTGACACTCAGTGGCTCTATAGCTCTGTCTGGGCTGAAAACAATTCGTATAGAGCCTGCACATCTATGGATTTTCATGGCCTAGCCAATCCTTTAGCCAAGGGCTGGGAGAAATCGGTGGCCGATGCGGAAGCGCAACTGGGTCACAGCTGGTGCAGTAGCCCTTATCTCGAAGGGGGCGAGCAAAATCATAAGACCAACTGCGTGGGCTGTCATCAGCATGCGGGCTCGGCTTGGACCGAAGAGAGTTTTACGACAGCGCTCACTGAAAATTTGAGTGCGCTTACGCAAGATGCCAAGGTCCATTCGCGAAGTGATCAAGTCTGGTCGCTACTCAATGGTCCTGAGCCTTTGTCTTCAATTATTTACCAGGAGATCGATTATTTCGATGTCTATGATTTGTAAACGTTACTCGAAGGAAAAGGAATACTGGATGAATCAGATGAAGAGTATGCTGCTGCTCATCGGACTCGGAGCGAGTTCGATCGGGCTCGGTCAAACGAATGCGGAGCTTGCGGAAAACGCTGCGAACGTTTTGGGTATCGCGCGTGAAGGTCTTTGTAGCTCTTGCCATTCTTTGAACTCCGAACGAACCATCACGCGCTGGGCCACGGCAACTAAGGCCGTTGAATCCTGTTTGTCGGCAACGGGCACTTCCAAAAGCAAGCTTGCGTGTATCAGCGGCAGCTCCGTAGATTCGACCTTTGACGTAACGCCTTCGCAGCTCGGCATTTATGCAGCGGCTGTGCATCTTGATCCGATCAAAAGCTTGATCACGAGCACCTATGGTGCCACCAAAGGCAAGACGATACTCGACGACTTGCTTGCGAATGTATCGATGCCCATGAACAGCTCAGCGAGGCTGAGTGCCGCGCAGTTCTCTGCGATTCAAAAATGGTTCGCGGCCGGCACGCCCGAACTTTCCAAACTTTTGTCTCCTGCTCCTGTTGAAACGAATGTCTGCACGCCGACCTTTACAAGTTCGCTGACTACGCATCTCGCTTCTCAAAATCTTGACAGCTGGAAGACTCGCATCGAGTCTCAGCAAACTCCGATGTTTGCCTGTCCGACCAATGGCGGCGCATGTTTTACCCAGCAAAGAGCGGGCGCAGATATTTTCCCTGACGTAAGCACCAATGCCGTTAGCAAAAGCTGGAAGCTAGACTCGGCTAGCAGCATGCGAACGATTACAGAATTTTCGGGTTCGCGTCAGTACTGGATACGGTCCTCGCCGGATGGACGATTTGTTGGATTCGGTGGAAAGCCAAGTGGCATGATCGATCTGCAGCCCTTGCTTTCGGCAACGCCTCGCCAACGTGTTATTTCTATCAACGCCCTCTATGACCCAGGTTTTTTTCCAGATGATTCGGGTTTCATTTTCCAAGGAAACACGACCGGCATGTGCAACATGGATATCCTGCGTAAGAGTTCGACCACGTCGATTACTTTCGAAGAGGATGCATGTACTGTTCTCGATACCAAGGTTCCTCTCTATCAAAGTGTTGGCGCAGGTCTGAATGGCGAAGATTATCTGGCACTCATTTCAAGCTATCAGCGAGATTCAGGGCTCGATGGAACCATGGATGAATTTTTGCCGACAGAAGATCTTACAGCGGCAGCGAATAACTATGTGACCCTTTACGGTCTCGCCTATGATGGTCAAAGCTGGGTTCGGCAGTCAGGCCAAACATTTAAAGTCCCTTACGAAATCGATTGGGTCCTTTCGCATTCGAATCAACTGGGCATGAGTCGTGTTCAAGCCGAGCGCGATGGGGTCGTCCGCACCAAAGGTTTCAATCTTTATAAATTCAACAAGAACAGTCAGGGTCAATACACGAAGACAAATATCGCTAATCTGTGTGGCGAAGGTCTGAAAGGCGATTTTTCCTACGATGAACGCTTCTACATCACCTACTCTTACGTGCGGGCCGATCAGTGGAAATATTTCGGCTACAAATCGGCATCTGATCCAGCCTTTCAGGCCAAACTCAAAAGCGGGGCAGCCGATCTCTTCCTTTACGATTTGTTTGCTAAAAAGACCTACGCACTTACGAATATGGGAGCCGATCAGTATGCTCTATTCCCACACTTTCGAGCCGATGGTTGGGTGTACTTTGAGGTCTACGATAGAAACACTCGTCGCCGCAGTGTAGTCGCAACCGATGCTGCGATTCGTCAGGCGAGAAGTCTGCCTTTTAAAGCCGATTAAGGGGCTAAACCGTCTAAGATGAAAAAGGGCCGACTTCTTGGGAAGTCTTGTCATTCGTTTAAGACTGGGGGGCTTTATAAG
>JAZKGL010000228.1:0-12568 GCA_040385935.1 Bdellovibrionota bacterium | reverse complement strand
TGTCTTCGACCCGTAAGTCAATCGCTTCGTTGCACAAAGTTCATAGCATCGAAGCACCTCATCGCATCAAACAGCAAGACGGCATACTCTGGATCATGAAAGCGTTACAGCGATCAGGCACCGATGCGGCTCGCGCGCTCAATCTTTATGAACGTCTTCTCGGCAATGATAATATCGCTTATCGCAATTCTGTACTTTCGGATTATACCCACCACAACTGGGACGAAATGCAGCTCTTTAAGCCTTCGGTTCGCGACGACAAATCTACGACTCCGTGGTGGGCTCCTCCCCTGCAGGATCGCATGAAGTTCTTCGTTGAATCAGCTAACAGCATGGCCCGCGAGGCCTTCGCTAGCGAGACCAAGGCACCGGCCTACCTCATCGATATTTCGTGCACGGGCTATCGCGCGCCCTACCCCTTACAAGGATTGCTCCTTGATCGTGGTTGGCAAGACCAAACTCGTTTATTGAAAATTGGTCACATGGGCTGTTATGCATCCGTGCCTTCTCTTCATATGGGCGCGCAGCTCGCGCGAACGCTCCCGGCTGATCAGACAGTGAGTTTGCTCAGCACTGAGCTGTGCAGTCTTCATCTCGATCCGTTCGCGCTGGATCTCGATCAAGTCGTCAGCAACGTGCTTTTTGCCGATGGTTGCGCACGTATGGATATGGGCTCAGAACCAAAGGCCGATAGCCTTGATCTTTACGCTCACTACGAAGCTATAGTTCCCGACAGCGCTCAGTATATGAGTTGGGATCTTCGCGATGGGCGGTTTCACATGACCCTTAGCCGCAAAGTCGTCACTCAGCTCGGACGTGTGATCGGCCATCACCTGAACGAATTTTTGCAGCGTGAATCCTTATCGCAAAAAGATATCACACGCTTTGCCATTCATCCCGGCGGACCGCGTATTGTGGAATCGATGGAAGAAGAACTCAAACTTCATCCTGAGGCCGCTCAGCATAGTAAAGACGTTCTAAGAAAGTACGGAAACATGTCGTCGGCCACACTTCCTCATGTGTGGAAGAGTTTGTCAGAAGATCCGACGGTTAAGGCGGGCGAATGGATTATCTCCATGGCCTTTGGTCCGGGCCTGACGTTGACCATGAACCTTCTTCGAAAGTCATAAATGCCAATGCTTTGGGAAAATCTGGTGATAGCGCTGTCGGCGCTCCAGGCCGCGCTGATGTTTGTCGATGAGGGCTACTTTCATCGCCGGCGCGGCCTTGGAAAGTTTGAGCGCTATGGGCACGTGGCCGATACGCTTATGTTTACCTTTGCGCTTTCAGTGCCCTATTTTCTTGTGCCAAATCAAACCGGCCTCATTCTTTACGGAGTCTTGGCCTTAGGCTCTTCGCTTCTCATCACCAAAGACGAATGGATCCATGCGGATACTTGCACAGGCCTTGAGCACTGGTGTCATGCCATGCTCTTTGTTTTGCATGGAGCCCTCCTTTTATGTTTCGGCTTATTGTGGTTTTATGATCCTCAGGCTCTGATCCTTCGGTTGCTTCCACTTGGGACGTTGGCTTTTGCCGCTTACCAGCACATATATTGGAATGTTTATGTCCGACGCCGTCATCAATAATCAATTCTATGACGAACTGCATGAACGCTGGTATGAGGACGATACCCACATCATCGCCCTTCTTCGCGCGGAATCTCGATTGAAAATCGAATACGTTCGCGAGATCTTCACTCGCGAAGGTGTTCAAGCGGGCGATAAGATCCTTGATATCGGGTGCGGTGCGGGACTTATCGCTAATCCACTGGCTGGGGATGGCTTTCACGTTTTCGGAGTGGATCAGTCGCAATCCTCGCTCAATGAAGCGAAGAAACGCGCGCCCAAGGGCAGTCAGGTTCTGTTTGAGAAGGGCGATGCTTACAAGCTCAATTTTCCAGATGGGACTTTCAAATCCGTCATGCTTTTGGATTTTCTTGAGCACGTGGATGAACCCGAGCGAGCGATTCGTGAGGCCATTCGAGTTTTGGCTCCGGACGGTATTTTGATCTTTTACACCTTTAATCGCACATGGATCGCAGGAATATTGGCGGTCAAGGCCGTTGAGTTCATAGCGCGAGACTGCCCTAAGAATTTTCACCTGCTTAAAATGTTTATAAAACCCTCAGAACTCTCAGCGATGATCGTGCGCGGAAATCTATCGGTGAAGGAATATCGCGGGATTCGCCCTAAGATTTTCACCAAAGCATTCTTTTCCTCGCTTCTGACGCGGCGCGTTCATAAAGACTTTGATTTCACTTTTACGAAAGATTTAAATTTAGGGTACATGGGTTTTGCCAAATGGAACTGAAAATTCGATTGGTGCAATCCCTGGCGGAAATCGATCCTAAAGTCTGGCGAAGATTGCAGTCGCCGGACTTTCCTTTTAATGATCTCGAATTCTTTCAAGCTCTCGATTCAAGCGGCAGCATCGGCAAAGGAACAGGCTGGCAAAGTCTTTATCTCTTAGCCGAGAATCAAGCGGGCGTCGTAGTAGGTATACTCTACTGTTTCATCAAGCAGCACAGTTACGGCGAATATATTTTCGACTGGCAGTGGGCGAATTTCTATCAGGCGCACGGGGCCTCCTATTATCCGAAGCTACTCACGTCTATTCCATTTACGCCTGCAACCGGACCGAGGATACTCGTCGATCCTGAAACAGATTCATTTAGCGTGCGTACGGGACTCATCGCAGCTGCTTTGGAGTTGTCTCAAAAGTCAGGACTCAGTTCCTATCACGCGCTTTTTCTCGAAAAAGACGAACAGGATTATTTTGAACAGCGCGGATTATCGATACGGCACTCCCTGCAGTACCACTGGCACAATCAGGGCTACCGTGATTTTCAGGATTTTCTCGATAGTCTGATCGGCAAACGCCGTCGCGACATCGTGCGCGAGAGAAAGCGGGCTCAGTCGCACGGGCTGACTATCGAGGCTCTGACTGGGTCAGATTTAAAACCTGAGCACGCCTCGATTATGAATGCCCTGTACCAAACAACAACGGATAAGAAGAATGCCATAGCCTATCTTCAGCCCGGATTCTTTGATTCGGTATTCGACTCGATGAAGGATCGCATTCTGTTTGTTCTGGCGAGCGATCATGGTCGGCCAGTTGCGGGTGCCCTCAACTTTTATAAGGGCAATAAGCTCTATGGCAGATATTGGGGAAGCCTTGAACCCTTTGCCGATCTCCACTTTGAGCTATGCTACTATCAGACTATCGATTTTGCCTTAAGACAGAATCTAGCGGTGTTTGAGGCCGGAGCGCAAGGCGAGCACAAGGTTCAAAGAGGCTTTCTCCCCTCGACGACTTACAGCGCACATAAACTCTTCGATGCGCGATTTGCACAACCGATTGTCGATTTCATAGATGACGAACGTCGTGCACTCGACGAACTTCGTCGGGAATATTCTAATCCCTATCGACTGGCAGAGAATTCCAATGGGAAAGAGGCGTCTGTATAGTTTCGCCTCCACTCTGTATGCTGATGAGGTCAGTCTTTAAACTTTTCCTCGGAAATTTATAATTCGCCAATGTCTTAAGGGTCCGATATCCCAAATATCTTATCCAGTCCTACTGAAGGAACAGATATTGCTTTCTCTGCACTCTGATCATGCCCACCAAGGGACGCAAACGTCATTGGGCCGCTCTATGGAGCAGAAGGAAACGGGATGCATAACACCAACGGTCATGTGGACATTCAGCGCAGTCCGAACATTTCGGATGAGCTGGAAGGACTAAACATATTGGTCGCTGAGGATACCCCAGACAATCAGTTCCTGATCACACGCCTTTTGACTCGTCGTGGCGCCCACGTACGCATAGCAGAAAACGGTCGAATCGCAGTCGATGAAGCTTTGGCTAATTCCTACGACATTATCTTGATGGATGTGCAAATGCCGCAGCTTGACGGCCATTGCGCGACCCGTGAGCTTCGCCAGCGCGGCTATGAGGGATCGATCGTCGCACTCTCAGCTCACGCCATGAAAGAAGCTAGGGCCCTGTCCCTGGCGGTCGGCTGCGATGAACATCTCACCAAACCGGTTGATGTCAAACATCTGGTTTCCGTCATCAAAGACTATACGAGCCGTGCACGAGATTCCTCCCTTCACTAATCCGCCGTTGACATTGCGGTCCGATACGCGAAGATTTCTAAGGCCCGAGGCATAGGAGTCTTCGATGCTAAAGTTTAGAAATCTGCATAAAGCTGAACGTGACGATATTGGTGATCTGGTCACTTTTCGAGTGATGCCGACATCAACCCTTGAAATGGGGCAACTTGATCCCTTTTTATTCCTGAACCATCACGGTCCTCAATTCTATCCACCACATAATCGTGGACTGCCTTTTTCGCCTCATCCTCATAGAGGCTTTGAGACGGTGACCTACATTCGCACGGGCGAACTCGTTCATCGAGATAGTGGCGGCTACTCAAGCCAAATTTTTGCGGGCGGTGTGCAATGGATGACGGCTGGTCGCGGACTCATTCATGAGGAAGTGTCTTCGCTTGAGTTCAAAGCGAAAGGTGGCGAACTCGAAATTCTTCAACTTTGGGTCAATTTACCGGCCTCCTTGAAGATGACTGAGCCTGCGTATAAGGGCATGCAAAAAGATGAGATTCGGCGAATCGATTTGCCTGACCACGCGGGCTCGGCAGAAATTATTTCCGGAACTTGGTTTGGTCAAAGCGCACATTATCAATCCCTGACCCACATCGGACTGGTCGTCTTAAATCTTAAAGCGCACGCGAGTCTGACGATACCGCTGCCCGCTGGTGAGCGAGTCTTTTTTTATGTGATTCAGGGCGTGGTGACTGTCAATCGGCATGATGCAACCGATCATCAAGTTGTCGAATTTGAGGACGGTGAAGGAAACCTTGAACTCGACATTCACGCACAGACCGACGCTTGCGTTTATCTGGCCACAGGCCAGCCCACGCGTGAGCCGATTGCCGCTCATGGGCCTTTTGTGATGAACAAGCCTGAAGAAATTCACCAGGCTATTCGCGATTTTCAGGCAGGAAAATTTGGAACGTGGCCAGAGGGATAACTTCGGTTCTTCCAGACGAGTGGCTTTTGTAAGAGTTGATCAAACAAAGCTAGGGCGGTTACGGCTGCAAATAGAATCAGTGAGAAAGGAAAGAAGAGAATCCCCCATACGGAGAACCGCCCGTAGCGCCTTTGTATCCACGCGAGAAAAGTCAAACTCAGTAGAGTTGTGGCGAACGTGATCCAACTTGGGTCTCTAACTGCTGTCAGTGCCGCAAAATAAAGAGCGGCTTCCGGAGCGCTGAGCTTAGAACTCAGTTTGAGGCCCCCACGGAAATTTCTACGCCAGCCGGCTAGAAAGTCTTTGAGACTCTCATACATTCTCACACCATATATGCTTTCATCATTGAATACGGTCCACTTGCCTCCGTGAGCCAAGGTAAGCTCAGCGAGGGAAAGATCATCGATCGCTTCTTCGCGAATCGCTTGATGGCCGCCCATTCGAAAATAAAAGGATCGTTCGAAGAGCAGATACTGGCCGATAGCAAAAAGGCGTTTTGAGCGAGGCCTGCCGTAGGGATCGGTTAGCGCGAGTAAGAAACATAGAAAAGGTCCCAACAGCTTTTCCCAAAAACTAGGATTCAAATGAAAGGGAGGAGCGCTCATGCCCTGCGCGTTCGTAAAAAGCAGATGTGCGATCGCTTGTTTCAAGCTTTGAGACTCGTGGACCGTGTCAGCATCGGTGAACAAAAGATATTCATTTGCTGCAGCGAGACTTGCTTGATGGCAAGCCCAGGGCTTGCCAAACCAATCCAGTGGTTTAGGCGTTCCATTTATAACTTTGACTGGAAAGTTTGAAGCCACTCCCTCTGTGCTATCCGTTGATTGATCGTTGAGAACGATGATCTCAAAGTTCGGATAGTCTAGCGAAGTGAGGGATGAAAGGAGTGCGGGCAGAGTCTTCTCTTCGTTGCGCGCAGGAACGATGATGGAAACGCCGGGCCAAGTTAAGGGCGCGTTTTGCTCTTGAACCGATCGCGGCCAGAGTCGATAGACTAAAAAACCTAGACCAAGAGCATTGAGAACGTCCATCAGGGTCATAATTCAACCAGGCAAGAATTTAAGCGTTTCCGCAACACCAGGATAGCCTTCGCTAAACCAGTGCCACCAGCACGAAATCATCAGAACGTGGCCTAATATCGCTGTGAAATGACTCCACATCTCAATGCGATCGAGACCATAAGTCAGATATCGATACCAGTGCAGGGCCTCGTCGATCATGCTGTAGAAAAGGGACAAGGCTATGAGTGCGATCGCCGGAACTTTGAAGGTCGTCGAGTGCTCGTAACAAAGACAAAGAGCCATAACGCTCGTGACAGCTGTGATTACGATCATCTTGTGAACGTGGCCTTCGCCTTTTTTCAACTCTTCCTTGTAGAGAGTTCGGTGGCCGATATCATCGAAGGCTAGCGAGACGACAAAGAGTAGAGTCCCACCTGGAACAAACCAAACATAACCTGGATATTGGACCCCATTCACAAGACCTAGAGTAAAAAAGGCAAACAGACCTACAAATAGGCTAAAGATGGTCGCCATCCAGGTCGCGTATAACACCCAGTCGATGCGTTCGAAGTTTTTAATGTTAGATACGTAGAGTCTAGCCTCGCGGCTGAGTGTCATCGTTTTTGAATCAGCCATAGTAGGCTCCTTAATCATAACGCTTAAGCCTTTGGATTCGGCTCCACAGCGATTTTCCTAAACCTTTTAAACCGAGACGTAGTTTGCGCGAAAGCGGGATATACGTGCGCGTATCCCAAGCGGATGCGCCTCGCACGGTCACTTCGCGGCCGATCGCTGAGTAGACCTCTCGTGCTATAGCCACAGCCATCGAGCAACGAAACGGCAAATACTTTAAGCCTTCGTCGCCACTTTTATAGAGAGTGTCGGCGCGGAGCAAAAGACGCTGGACGAGCGGAACGAGTTTATCTTTGACATCTGTTTCTTCAAAAAACATGGGATCGGAAGGCAGTGAAGATTCGGAAAGCCAATCGAGTGGAACATAAATCCGGCCCATGCGAGCATCGGTAAGGATGTCGCGCGAGATATTTGTCAGCTGCATAGCGACGCCGAGGTCCACGGCATGCTGATAAGCTTTTGGACTGGATACACCCATAACATGAGTCATCATCAGTCCCACCACACCGGCCACGCGATAGCAGTAGAGTTCAAGATCTTCGAGGCTAGCATATCGCTCTCGATCAAGATCCATTCGCATGCCTAAGAGAAGATCGAAAGGATGTTCCTTGGGCATGTGAATCTCATGACGGAGAACACGGAAAGCGGCAATAGCAGGCGGCACACTGGTCGAGACTAAAGTGTCAAAGCTCTGCTTGGCGATCTTATCCAGACGCCACTTGCGATGTTCCAAGGCAACGTTTTCGTCATCAATCTGATCGTCGACAAAGCGGCACCAAGCATAAAGCTTGACGACGCGATCACGTACCTTACGGCTAAACAGAGTCGATGCGAAAGAAAAGCTCAGCGAACCTTTTTTGATCGCCTCATAGCTATACCTTTCGAGGTTGATCGCCTCGCCCTTAGGCATAGTCCCTCTCAATCACAGAGCAAGTGGCCTTTGCGGAGCCTATTACGCCCGGAATGCCGGCTCCTGGATGAGTCCCTGCCCCAACAAAGTAAAGGCCCTTCACGGCGTCTTCGCGATTGTGCACGCGAAAGTAAGCGCTTTGGGTGAGAGTCGGCGTGAGGGAAAACGCAGCGCCTTGGAAAGCGTTAAGTTCGGTTTCAAAGTCATTGGGCGTGAACACCCTTTGCACCTGAATCGACTCTTTGAGGCCCGGCATATAATGATCTTCGAGATAGGTAAGAACACGCTCGGCATAACGAGGCGCTTCATCTTCCCAAACCGTCGATGAAATTTTGAGATTGGGAACCGGTACCAGCGCGTAGTAAGCGTAAGATCCTTCCGGTGCCAGCGACGGATCAGTTTCCGATGGCGCGTGAAGATAGATCGAAAAATCCTCGGACAGTTCACCCGTCTTAAAGATATCGTTTAGAAGGCCCTTATAGCGATTTCCAAACATGATGTTGTGATGCTTTAAGTTATCCCAGCGCTTATTGCCACCAAAGTAGATGACAAAGAGCGACATCGAATAGTCCTTCTTTTCGATCGATTTGGTTCGTTGTTTCAGTGCGCTTTCATCGGCAAGCAAAGATTTGTACGTATGGTGAACGTCAGCATTGCTGATAACGACCTTGGCCGGGAAGAATTCGCCCTGCGCTCGCACGCCGAGTGTCTGCCCATTGCTGGTAATTATTCTTTCGACGGGTGCACTGCAGCGAAGACGACCACCCATGTCCTCGAACAGCTTAATCAAACCTTTGATCAAAGCATGCATGCCGCCCTTTGGAAAATGCACACCGAACTTTTTCTCAAGGGGATGAATCAATGTGTAAATAGATGAGATTTCAAAAGGGTTGCCGCCAATCAGCAGACTGTTGAAGGTCAGCGCCTGACGGGTTTTATCGTCTTTAATATAATGGCTTACAGTGGAGTAAACCGAGCGCTGCGCGTTAAGTTTAACAAGCTGAGGAGTCGCTTTCACCATATCCCAAAATCTCAGAAACGGAACTTCGCCGAGTTTTACATACCCCTGTTCGTAAACCTTCTCCGCATAAGCCAGATACTTCTTATAGCCCTCGACGTCGGCAGGGTTTCTTGCTCCAATTTGCCGATGGAGATCCTCTTCATCATTGGAATAATCAAAGACCGTTCCGTCTTCCCAGAAGAGACGATAGAAGGGTGAAATAGGCATAAGTTCGACGTAATCAGAGAGCTTTCGGCCGGTGAGTTCGAAGAGTTCATCAAGGCATTTGGGGACTGTGACTACGGTTGGACCAGCATCGAAGGTAAAGCCTTCCGTTTGGTAAACATAAGCTCGACCGCCCGGTTTGTCTCTTTGCTCAAAGATCTCGGTTTGGAAACCTTGCGCCTGTAGCCGTATCGCAGCCGCGATTCCACCGAATCCACTGCCGATTACGATCGCTTGTTTCTCGCTATTGATATTAAGCATAAGCTTTTTGAATCCTGTCTTTTAAAGCAAAGATAGCCGTGATGTCAGCGTCTGGATAATCTTGAAGGAAGCTCTGCATAACTTTATGAAAGTTATGCCCGGCTATATCGTAAGCAATCTTTCGCAAGGGATACGTTTCTAGCCAGGCCAGTATCGTTTTGTCACAAGGAAGGTCGCGGCAAGCGCCTAGGAGTTTGTGATAGGCTTCGTCACCGTACTGATCGAGAACAAGGCTCCAAACGAAAGTCGGCTTGAGCGTATAAAGATCTTCATACCGTTTTTCGAGGTCGAAAGATCCGAGGAGATTGCCGATGTCGTTAAGCTGCTGGAGGTAAACACCAAGCGCGCAGCCCAACTCTCGTACGGCGGCCGTTCGGGCTTCATCGGCACCGGCCACCATCGCTCCCATCGCGATCGCTAGACCCGAGATACAGCCTGTTTTATAGAGAGCTGTGTAGTGACACACATCGGAGATCTCGTGCAGCGGCAAATCTTTGATCGAAGTGGCAAGATCCATCACTTGACCATAGTGGGCCCATTCGATTGCTGTTAGCCATTCCTTTTGCAAACGAAGGAGGACCGAGTCCGCGATATCAAGATTCGACAGCTCTTTCATCGCATGAAAGTAGAGCCAGTTGCCCACGCTCAACGCATGAGGGACACCGAGGCGTGCATGAAGTGCGGCTCCGTCGCGCCGAACGAGACTCCCATCCTGGATATCATCGACAATGAGAGAACCGAGGTGAAGCGATTCAATCGCCTCACTGCATATCGCGAGATTTTCAGCTGATGCGTGGCAACCATCGCCCGCAAGCGAGGCTCCAATTTCGACAAGGCGACTTCGAAATTTGTGGCTCGGACGCGATCTCAATTCGGTCGAAGGATCGATCAGGAGTTTTCTAACCAAACCGGCAATCGCACTGCTTTGGCTACCATGGACTTTATTTTTGTCACTCGCGTTTAGATTCAAGGCCTGACTTGCATTAAGCATGATTCACCTCACGTACCGATTGAGTTCGATTGAAGAAATGATAGATAGCTTTTTGCATCGCAATAGGCGGCCTTCCAGACATGATTTTAACCTTATCGCCTAGCGAGGTCTTGCCCGCGTAGAAACGAGCGATCAGATCGGCATCATGCTCGTAAAAACGTTCGAGTATTCGGTAGCGTTCGGAAGGTTCGGCGGCATAGAAGAGCATATTGTTGAGCCGTCTATAAAATTCTTGGCTTCGCCAACGTTCATCAGCCAGCCCTTTTAATCGCTGCGGAATACTCTCTAAATCGTGCTGGGCGTGTTCGGCGATGAGTTCAGCGGTTTGCACGGCTTCATAAACGGAGTAACCCGTAGTTGGGTGATAAAATCCTGCCCGGACGCCTAAGGCTCCCTTTGGAAAATCGCCCCGCTCTTGATCGTATCCGGGTAGGGCTAACGATCCATGCTCACGTCCGACTATGGATTCAACCTTGAATCCTTTTCGCGCGGCGTAATCTAAAATCTCTTGCTCCATACCAGTCTGATTTAAATCGGGCGTATTGCTATACCGAGTATCCTCGATCAGAACTTCGCGATCGCTCCAAGGCAGAGTATAGAAAAAGCGATAGCCATCGAGCTGTGGCGTCACGCAGTCCATAAGTAATGGCGAAGTCAAACTATGCGGACGTGAGAGTTTTAAAGTGAGTCCGACAAACTTCTGATATCCCGCTGCACTTGCATCGGCTGGCCAGCCTCGGGAATCGAGAACGATGCGCCCTTTGATAATCTCTCCGCTCTCAAGTTCGACCGATTTCTCTGAGATTTTTTTCACCCTTGAGCGGAACCGAAAACACGAGCCCGCTATTTCATCGACCCCTGTATGAAAGGTTTCGCTGCGCATGCTGTGATAGGGAACAGAAAAGGATTTTTGGAAGCTCGGGAATTCGACATCGTAGGAGGGCCAGGATTTGGAGATTAGGGGGCCGAACCATGACGCCGAAGGGTCGGTGAAGCTCTTGCCTGGGCTAGGATCTATGGCCTTAGGGAGGGTTTGAAACGACCATGTCTGTTTGGGAAAGTCGCTACGCCCTCGCGCTTCCAGTACGAGAACTTTAAGGCTCGGAATCTTTTGTCTCAGTAAATAGGCTGAAAGACTTGCTGCAAGCCCGCCGCCCACGAATAATATGTCGAACATTCCAAGTCCCCTGATCTAACTTTGCCAGAGTGGCTAAGGCATGCATAGTCTGTCAATTCCTTTGTAGGCTTTATCTGGTGCAAGAGTAATGCATACCTCAAGAAATGGAGAGATTTAGGAACGAAGTTGAATTTTTTCCTCAATATTCAGAATTGTTTTATTGAAAGTAGGACTAAAGTGCATGCTTCAAGGACTTGTATGCCCTTTTGCTTTGCTGACTTCATGAGCGCGGGGTGTTCGGTTCCTGGGTTGAAGATTATGCGCTTGGGTTTCGCTTTCAATATGCTTTCAAACATAGTGTCGAGTTTCAAAGGATTTACGTAAAGAGTCAGTGTATCGATCGGCTCTTTGATGTCGCTGATAGATTTTACGACCTGCACATGGGCGACAGATTCGCCGCTTGGATGCACGCCCCGCACGTTCTGGTAACCACTTTCCTGTAGTCTTTGCGCTGCTTTGTAAGCGTAGCGGCTGGGGTCATCGGATAAACCCAGGATGGTCACCAATGCGTTTTTCTCGGTCGCCATTTTGTTCGCTCCTTCGCGAAAAGATCTTCTGAGGTGAACTGCGTTCCGGGTTTGGAGCTGTGTTAAGGCATTTTGACGTTTTTCACAGCTGGCACTCTCAAACCCAAGCGTGGCATCAAGCGCGCCTCGACGCAAAGAGTTTTTCGCGGCTTTTTTCATTCCCGTCCCCAGCAGGCTTCTGCCAAAATCTATTACGCAGCTGGAAAGGATAAAACATATGCCCGAGGAATTAGACGATAAATTATTGAAAGGCCGCAAAAGCCATCTACTCTTTCAAGGCGATGAGTTTTCCACACATAACCCCGAGGGGGTTCTTCATCTGATGGAACTTATCGATGAGATACAAACGGCTATGCTAACGACTATCGATATGGATGGAACTCTGCGTAGCCGACCCATGATTACTCAGAAGAGTCAAGGGGATGGAACACTCTGGTTTTTCAGCTCTGATCATTATGGGAAAGCGGAGGAGTTAAACCGTGATCCTCGAGTAAATGTCACGTACTCGATGCCGGATAAAAAGCAGTTCATCTCGATCAGTGGTCTCGCCGAACTCGTTCATGACGAGACGAAGAAAAAAGAGCTTTGGAACCCTGAGCTGAAAGCTTGGTTTCCTGAAGGCGTTGACGATCGCCATCTCGCTTTGCTGAAAGTCTATATTCAGAAAGCGGAGTATTGGGATGTGCCGAGCAACCGTCTCGTCGAGATGCTGAGTTTTACCAAAGCCGTTCTTACGGGCGGAACTTATCACACCTCTGAGCCCCATCAGAAACTTCGTTTCGAGATGG
>JAZKGL010000227.1:0-13089 GCA_040385935.1 Bdellovibrionota bacterium | reverse complement strand
GACATAGTTTGGCTTGTCACTGCAATGACTCAGGATGCTAAGCTTTTTTCGGAATTTTCATCTTGAGTTATGCTACGATGCTAAAAGAACAAATAGGTCATTAGGAGTTATCCTTTGTTGGATAGTGCCGCGGATTGGATCCGCTCAGAGTCTCCAGCCATATTAGTGCTGCTTGCGACGGCGCTGATGTATGCCGGTGAAAAGCGTGTTCACAAATATAACTATGCCTATCTCACAACTGTGGGCGGCGAAGAGCTGATTCCTAATCTTATGAAGCGCTACTACCGAATGGTGGTGCTCTTGCCCTTTGTTGCCTATTTGACTGGACTCTTTCTGCCTGTGACTTGGGCTCCGTGGAAGGCCACCGTTCCCGGACTCTTTCTTATCACCTTCGGCTTTGTTTTGCGAATCTGGTCTGAGAGAAGTCTCGGCAGGCTCTGGACCGAGCGCTGTATATATATTCCCGATATGCCGCGCGAAGCGCAGGGGCCCTATCGATTCCTTCGTCATCCCGAATATTTAGCGCGATCGCTCGAAGGCCTAGGGTTTATCCTGTTCTTTGCGATCAATCCCCTTAGCCTGCTTTTTTGGCTACGAATGCTCGCGCTCCTTAGTCGCATCATGAAGGTCGAAGCCCGCCAGCTCCATGAGCTTTCGGCTTTGCCCTTACAATTGCCATCGGCGAAAGGAAAGAGTACAGTCGGGGCCTCTAAGTTATGAGGTGATCCATGACATTTCTCCAGCTTTTTACTGATGTAGCCTACGCCCAAGCAGCTAGCGGCGGAAAAGCCGCACCGAGCATTATAGAATTGCTCGCCATGCCAGCCGCTCTCCTTGGTATCATGTATTTGTTCGTGATTCGTCCTCAGCAGAAGAAAGCCAAGGATCAGCTCGCCCTCATCCAAGGTCTCAAAGTCGGTGATGAAGTTGTAACGACCGGCGGGATCTTTGGTCGCGTGAAGTCGATCGCCGCAGATTTTGTTACACTGGAAGCTAATCCGAATACGTCTTTCAAGATTCAGAAAAACCATATCCAGGGCGCACCGAAAGCCGTTGTCAAGCCTGAAGCCAAGTAAGGCCGCGCCCCGCCGCGAAAGGTTGATGTTTATGCTGAGCCCGTCACGCGTCAGGCCTTGGTGTTATGCCATGGCCTTTGCCTTCTCTGGATTTTCCCTGGCTGCCGAGCGCAGCGCGCTTCCCGATGAGATTACAGCGACGGGTGGCCAAGGTAATGGCCAGTCAGGAGCAGGCGCGGCTTTGATCTCCGATCAGGCGGCGATTCATATCAATCCGGCGATGCTCTACAAACACAAAACCTACGATGTGAACGGCACCTATATCTGGCCTGTCGAAGGACGGCCTTTTTATAAGGTGGCCGCAATCGATGGTATGACCTCTAAGTGGGCGACTGCTTTCGAATACACAGGGTTTACCGAAGGGTTGGAAAATCGTACCGACCGCGATCAGGATAGCCCTGCGCGCCGCCGGGCTTCGCTCGCCTTCTCGGTTCCGACCGATAAGATCGCCCTGGGATTTGCCGGACATTATGTCGAAGCCGATGATCCGACGCGCGATGAAGAGAAAACCGTGAAAGGATTTACACTGGGTGCGGGCACCGTGATTCCTTTTTCGGAAAGCTTTCGTTTTGGAGCTTCGATAGAAAACTTCAATAACAAAAAAGTGCGTAACCTTTCCCCGCGAACCATTCGCGCCGGCTTTGCCTGGGAAGATAAAACCGGATCTTTGGGCTTTCACGCGGATTATCGCGATCGCGAGCGCAGTGAATACCTCGAAGATCTGCCTCTTGATGAAAACGGAACTCTTGCCGCGCGCGATCCAAGCGTCGATCCCGTCCAAGGGGAGAGCGAAAAGATGATGATCGTCGGCGCTCAACTTCAGACGATGGATGTCGTGCGTGTGTTTGCCAGTGCCGGCCGCCAGGTAAGCGGCGAAAAAAGTGAAATAACCTCGGGGGGAATTGGTCTTTTTCAAAAAAACTTTTCCCTCGCCTACTCGGTCTCGCGAATCTATCCTTACAGTGATCTACAAAATTCCTTATCGCTATCGATCACTATGAAACTCTAAGAGGAATCGATGCTAAGAAAACACCTGGAAAACGGCCTCGACGTTTGCATCCAAGAGAGCACGTTTGCCAAGATGTTCGCTCTTCAATGCTGGATTCACGTGGGATCCATCCACGAAGAAGCTGGCGAAGAAGGTATGAGCCATTGCCTGGAACACATGCTGTTCAAGGGCACCAAGAACTTTGCTGTCGGCGAACTCTCGCGTCGCATCGAGTTCCTTGGTGGCGAAATGAACGCTTATACAAGCTTCGACCACACGGTCTTTTATTTAACGCTGCCTTCGCTCCACGCTAAGGAAGCCGTAGAACTCTTGGCCGAAGCCATCTTCCACTCCACCTTTGATGCGGCCGAACTCGATCGCGAGAAGGAAGTTATCCTGGAAGAAATGAAGCGCGGCGAAGACAGCCCAAGCCATGCGCTCGGTCGTCGGATCTTCGAAGCGATCTATCAAGGCACGCCTGCGGCGACGCCCATTATCGGCTACGATAAGAACATCAAGGCTTTCACGCGTGATGACGTCGTGGGTTTTCATAAAAAATGGTACCAACCAAAGAACATGAAGGTGATCGGCGTCGGCCATGTGAAGCCCGATGAGATCATCGCCGAAGTGCAAAAGCACTTTGGTCACGTGCAAAATACTCGGGTTTTCAGCGAGAAAATTCTTGAGGTTGATTCGCCCAGAGAACTTCTCGTCCACGTGGTCGAGGGCGATTACGAACAAGCTCGCGTGGAAATCTCGTTTCCCGCACCGGCGTTGATGGATGAAGATATGCTGGCCATTGATATGGCAGCCTTTGCGTTAGGCAGCGGGGAGTCCTCGCGTCTTCATCGCCAGATTCGCGATGAGCAGCAGCTGACGAGTGTCGTGGGCTGCTCGATGTTCTCACCTAAGTTTGGTGGCGTGATCGAACTCAGTGCGATGCCCCGCGACGAAAACTTTCTTCCTTGTATCAAGGCTTTGGGCGAGGAGCTGTCTAAGCTTAAGTACACGCAGCCGGTCACTCAGGAAGAACTCGATCGCGCCCGCGCGAACGCCAAGGCCGATCGTATCTACAGCGAAGAAACGGTTTCGGGTCAGGCCCGTTCGCTCGGCAATGCTTTGCAAACGCCTTACGAACTCCTGTTTGATTATGTAATGGAAGCCAAGATGAATCGCCTGACGCCTTACGATGTAAGCGCGGCCGTCAATCGCTGGTTTGATGCTGAACGTGCAGTGATCGCCTGTATTCTGCCTAAAACCGTTAAGGTGACCGCGGACGAAGTGAAGAAGGCTTTCCTCGATGGCTTTAGCGAACCCGAGCAAGCCAAGGCCAAAGAATCTCGTAAGCCTGATGCGGACGGAATCTATTACGACGAACTCACGCCTCAGGTGACAGTGATTTACCGTCAGCAAGAGCGCGGTGGACTGCTCAATCTGATGGCCGTTGCATCGGGTGGATTGCGTGAGGAAAAACCCGAAGAAACCGGAGTTTTCCACATCATCTCCGATCTTTTGGCGACAGCTACTGAAGATTTGTCTTACGAAGAAGTCCTCGACGAAGTTGAAGGTCGCGGTGCGGTCCTCGCCGGATTTTCAGGGCGTGATAGCTGCGGGATCAAGCTTCAGTGTTTGAACGAGCAAACCGACGATCTGCTTCCCCTCTTTGCCGATTGTTTGTTAAAGCCTGTGTTCCATGAAGATCAACTCGAGAGCACTCGCCTTGAGATTTACGACGACATGCACATGGAGCAAGATTCTCCTTCAAGCCTTGCCATGCGCCGCTTTCAGCAAGCGATGTATGAGGGTCATCCCTATCAGTATCCAGTCTGGGGCAAAGAAGAAATCGTTAGGGCCTGGACGCCGGAAACCGTTCTAAAAGCTTTTAAAAAATGGCGAGACGGCTCGCATTGGATCATCAGCGGCGTGGGATCGATTCCCTTTGAGGACCTGATGGAACGGCTCTCTGTGCTCTTTGCTGCACTCGATAAGCCGATTCCTAAAGCCAAAAAAATTGTCGAAGACTTGCCGCAAAAACTTGCGAGCGGAACGTTTGAAATCACCAAAGACCGTGAGCAGGTCCATCTCGTGATGGGAACTCTCGGCCTCAACTGGCACGATTCCGATCGTTTTGCGCTCGATCTCTTAGCCAACGTGCTTGGCGGCAGCGGTGGGCAAATGTTTATCAAACTTCGTGATGAACAAAGTCTCGCCTACACCGTCTCGCCTATGCAGTCGGCTGGCTGTCATCGCGGCATTTTCGGTGCCTATATGGCCTGCAGTCCGCATAAACTGAAAGAAGCGGAAGATGGCATCGAAAAGATCTGGGATGATTTGTGCAAAAAAGGCGTAACCCAGGACGAACTCGATCGCGCACGCAACTACCTTGTTGGCTCACACGAAAGTGATATGCAGAGAGCCGACAGTCAGGCGATGACGATGGGGCTCATGGAACTCTATGGACTCGGCTACAATGATTTCTCGCGCTACACCGAGAGTCTTCACAAGGTCAAAGTCGAAGATCTTCAGCGCGTTGCGAGGCGTTTGCTCGAAGGCCAAAACCGAATTACCGTGCGTGTTGGCCCGTTCACAGAAAAAGTCTGAAGCTAGGCTTTCCTTGGCGTTTCATCGCCGCTGAATTTGCAGCTTCGAATTGAGAAGAGTTCTCATTAGGCAGAATGCTGATATTCTAGAGCTTTCTCTGGAAAATCAGCGGGCCTTGAGATAGAAAGATCAGGTTATTTATAGCTAAGGCCGCACGTTGTTTTATCTCTCGCAGAAGTGACCTTCAAAATTTCTGTCGGCGGCGGCCGCTCGAGTGTTCTTCCTCCTTGGAGAAAATTATGAGTTGGATCGTACGTCTGCAAAAGTCCTCCCTTGGGTCAAAATTTATAATGGCCGTGACCGGTGCGGGACTCTTTGCGTTTCTTATCGGACACATCGCGGGTAACCTGCTTCTCTACTGGGGCCAGGATGCTTTCAATGCCTATGCGCTTGGCCTTCGGCATCTGCCCTACGGTCTCTTGTGGATCGCGCGCGGTGGACTCATCGTCTTTTTCGGTGCACACATTTACATTGCTTATCGATTGACCTTTCACAACCGCCGAGCGCGTCCCGAGCGTTATGCGTATGAATCAACTTTGCAGGCAAGTTTTGCCTCGCGCACGATGCCTTACACCGGCTCACTTATCCTTATCTTCCTTCTTCTTCATTTGGCCCACTTTACCTTTCGCTGGTTGGGTGGTGATGTCGATCTTATCGATCCACTGGGACGCGATGATGTTTACACGATGGTTGTGCACGCTTTCCAAAACCCGATTTACAGTGTCCTCTATGCGATTTCGATGGCCGTTCTTGGCTATCACTTGAGTCATGGACTTTCGTCGATGTGGCAGTCGCTTGGTCTCAACCACCAAAAGTACAATTTTTTCTTTAGAAGAATCTGTCCGTTGCTGGGTTGGGTTGTGTGTGCAGCTGCTGCAACGATTCCGCTCGCAGTAGCCTTTGGCATTATCAAATAAAGTACGAAACAGGCCTTAGACCTAGGAGTTTTCTTTATGAAGTTGGATGCAAAGATCCCTCAAGGCCCCCTAGCCGAGAAATGGACCAAGCACTGTTTTGATAGCAAGCTCGTGAACCCGGCCAACCGCCGTAAATTTAATGTGATCGTCGTCGGATCGGGACTGGCCGGCGCTTCGGCTGCTGCGAGTCTTGGGGAGATGGGCTACAAGGTTTCCTGTTACTGTTTTCAGGATTCCCCTCGTCGCGCCCACTCGATTGCTGCCCAGGGTGGTATCAACGCCGCTAAAAACTATAAAAACGATGGCGACTCGGTTCGTCGTCTTTTCTACGACACCATCAAAGGGGGCGACTTTCGCGCTCGTGAAGCCAACGTTCATCGCCTGGCTGAAGTTTCGCGCAACATTATCGATCAGTGCGTAGCTCAAGGTGTTCCTTTTGCCCGTGAGTACGGCGGACTGCTCGATAACCGTTCGTTCGGTGGCGCGCAGGTGTCTCGTACATTTTACGCTCGCGGCCAGACCGGTCAGCAGCTTCTACTCGGCGCGTACTCAGCGCTTGAACGTCAGATCGGTCTTGGCACCGTGAAGATGCACACGCGAACTGAAATGTTAGACCTCGTGATCATCGATGGCAAAGCGCGCGGTATCGTCGTGCGTAACCTCGTTACCGGCGAAACGTCCACGCACCTTGCCGAAGCCGTAATCCTTGCGACAGGCGGCTACGGAAACGTGTTTTATCTTTCGACCAATGCGAAAGGCTGTAACGTAACCGCAACCCACCGTGCGTATAAACGCGGCGCTGGTTTTGCGAACCCGTGTTACACCCAGATTCACCCGACCTGTATTCCGGTTCATGGGGATCATCAGTCAAAGCTCACGCTTATGTCTGAGTCTTTGCGAAACGATGGCCGCGTTTGGGTTCCAACCACAAAAGGTGAGAAACGTCCGCCCGATCAGATTCCTGAAGATCAGCGCGACTACTTCCTCGAACGTAAATACCCAAGCTTTGGTAACCTTTCGCCGCGCGATATCGCTTCGCGTGCTGCGAAAGAAGCCTGCGATGCAGGTCACGGCGTCGGACCAGGTGGTCTAGGTGTTTACCTCGACTTCCGCGATGCGATCAACCGCGATGGCGAAGATACGATCCGCGAGCGTTACGGTAACCTCTTCGATATGTACCAACGTATTACCGATGAGAACCCGTACAAGGTTCCTATGCGCATCTATCCAGCGGTTCACTATACGATGGGCGGACTTTGGGTCGACTATAACCTCATGTCTAACATCGACGGCCTCTTCGTCCTTGGTGAAGCAAACTTCTCCGATCACGGCGCCAACCGCCTGGGCGCGTCGGCTCTGATGCAAGGTCTCGCTGACGGTTATTTCGTGCTTCCGAACACGATCGGCAACTACTTTGCAGGCACCAAGTTCGATAAGGTCGATGTCTCTCATCCCGAGGTGAAAAAGGTTGAGCAGGAAGTGAACGATTTGACCAAAAAGCTCTTGTCGATCAACGGCAAACGCTCGGTCGATGATATTCACCGTGAGCTTGGCAAACTCATGTGGGATAATTGCGGAATGGCGCGAACGCGCGAAAGCCTCACTGCTGCTCTGAAGAAAATTCCTGAAATCCGTAATGAATTCTGGACCAACGTGCGTGTCACAGGAACCGGCGACAACCTCAACATGGAACTCGAGAAAGCCGGCCGCGTCGCTGACTTTATCGAACATGCTGAGCTTATGTGCCTCGATGCTCTCGAGCGTGAAGAGAGCTGCGGCGGACACTTTCGCGTCGAATACCAAGAAGAGGGTGAAGCCAAACGTGATGACGAGCACTTTGCTCACGTCGCTGTCTGGGAGTACACCGGCCATACAATCAAGCCTTTACGTCACAAAGAAGAACTGGTTTACGAGAACGTCAAACTCAGTACGAGGAGTTACAAATAATGGATTTGACCTTACACGTCTGGCGTCAAAAGAATGCCAAAGACAAAGGAAAAATGGTCTCTTACAAGGCGCGCAATGTGTCGCCTGACTCCTCGTTTCTTGAGATGCTTGACCAAGTCAACGAAGAGATCATCACCAAGAACGAAGAGCCCATCGCATTTGATCATGACTGTCGCGAGGGCATTTGCGGCTCCTGCTCGATGATGATCAACGGCAAGGCGCACGGCGGACAAAAGGGAACGACGACCTGTCAGCTCCATATGCGTTCGTTTAAAGATGGTGAAGAAATTCACATCGAGCCTTGGCGTGCGGCAGCTTTCCCAGTTGTTAAAGACTTGGTTGTCGATCGCGGCGCGTTCGACCGTATTATTTCTAAAGGTGGATTCGTCTCGGTAAATACCGGCGGAGTCCCAGACGCCAACTCCATTCCAGTGTCCAAAGAATCGGCCGACGTGGCCATGGACGCCGCGGAATGTATTGGTTGTGGTGCTTGTGTTGCTGCTTGCAAGAATGCCTCGGCGATGTTATTTGTCTCCGCGAAAGTCTCTCACATGGCACAGCTCCCACAGGGCCAACCGGAACGTATGCGACGAGTCAGCAACATGGTTGAGCAGATGGATAACGAAGGCTTCGGTAATTGTACGAATTACTTTGAATGTGAAGCCGCTTGTCCTAAGCAAATCAGCGTTAGTCACATCGCACTTATGAACCGCGACTTCCTGAAGGCGAGCTTGACTCATCAGGAACCCGTGGGTAAAGCAACATGAACTACGAAGTCATTGTCGAGCTGAAACCGGAGGTCCTGGACACCCAGGGCCGCGCGATTAAAGAAGCCTTAAACCGTCTCGGACACGAGGGTTTAAAGTCAGTGAAGGTCCAAAGACGGTTCGTCTTGGAGATCGCTGATGGCGTAAAGGATCCAGCTGCTCTAGTGAATCAACTGGCCGCTGAACATCTCGCGAACTCAGTCGCGGAAACCTTTACGGCGAAAAGGTTGTAAGACGATGACCTCCTCTACTCAAAACGCAATCGGCCTGGTGCAATTCCCAGGCTCGAACTGCGACGCGGATTGTATTGAAGCATTCAAACGCCTTTTTCAAATCGATTTGCATTTGATCTGGCACGAAGAGCATGAGATTCCCGCACATATCCAAGGTCTTATTCTGCCAGGGGGCTTTAGCTACGGAGACTATCTTCGCAGCGGAGCCCTCGCTGCATTCTCCCCTATCATGCAATCGGTGAAGAAGTTTGCTGAGCGCGGCGGCGCTGTGCTCGGTATCTGTAACGGCTTTCAGGTTCTTTGTGAATCTAAGCTCCTGCCAGGAACTCTTCTTAAAAATGTGCAACGAAAATTCGTCTGCGAAATGACGAGCCTGAGTGTAACGAGTGAGGGCAAGAGTCCTTGGCACAAAGCACTCGCGGGTAAGTCCTATCGCGTGCCGATCGCTCATGGCGAAGGCAATTATTATATCGACCAGGCTGGGCTTAAAAAGCTGCAAAGTCAGGGTCAGATCCTGTTTCAATACAGTGATGATAAAGGTCAGGCGTCCGCCACCTCCAATCCCAACGGTACTCTTTTGAACATCGCGGGGATCGTAAGTGAGAACGGACGAGTGATGGGAATGATGCCGCATCCTGAGCGCGCGTCCTCGGAGCTGCTGGGAAGCGACGACGGGGCGGCGATCTTGAAAGTCTTTATGGACACGGCTTTGAAAGCATAAAACCTGAGGCCCCTTCACGGGCCTTTTTTCTTTGTAAATAGGACGCCTTATGCAAAAGGATCTTATCGCTCAGTCAGAAAAAATCGGATCGCTGAAACAAGCACCCTTTATTTCCGAAGAAGGCGATGCATTTGCCGCGCAGCTTAAAAAACATAAAATCAATCAAGAAGAATATAAAGTCTTAAAGACGATAGTCGGCCGAAGCCCTACTCTGCCTGAGCTTGGTGTGTTCTCGGCGATGTGGAGTGAGCACTGCTCCTATAAGTCCTCGAAGATTCACTTGAGGAAACTTCCGACCGAAGGACCTGAGGTTGTAGTAGGTCCAGGTGAGAATGCGGGCGTGGTTCGTCTCTCGGGCAAACTGTGTATCGCGTTCAAGATGGAAAGTCATAATCACCCGAGTTACATCGAGCCTTATCAGGGCGCGGCGACGGGCGTGGGCGGGATTTTGCGCGATGTGTTCTGTATGGGCGCGCGGCCTGTGGCAAACCTCAACTCTCTAAGGTTTGGCGAGCGCACGCATCCAAAGACTCACTACTTGTTTGAAAATGTTGTGAAGGGTGTGGGCGATTACGGAAACTGCGTGGGCATTCCTACCGTTGCCGGCACGGTGTCCTTTGATAAGACTTACAACGGCAATATCCTTGTCAACGCTATGACCTGCGGGACGATTCACGAAGATAAAATATTCAAAGGTTACGCCTCAGGCATACATAACCTTGTTGTGTATGTGGGATCGGCGACCGGTCGTGATGGAATTCACGGAGCGTCGATGGCCTCCGATAGTTTCTCTTCGGCGCAAAGCGGTGAGCGTTCAACGGTTCAGGTTGGTGATCCATTTGCTGAGAAACTTCTTTTGGAAGCGACCCTCGAAGTCCTTGAACGCGGCCTCGTTGTAGGTCTTCAGGATATGGGCGCAGCGGGCCTAACCTCCTCATCCTTTGAGATGGCGGATCGCGCGGGCAATGGTCTTTATCTAAATCTTGATTATGTTCCGGCTCGCGCTCAAGCGATGACAGCTTACGAACTCCTCCTTTCGGAATCGCAGGAACGCATGCTGATGTGTGTTGAGCCTTCCAAGTGGGAAGCTCTCCAAGAGTGCTTAAAACGCTGGCAATTACCGTTCGCGATCATCGGTCTTGTGACCGAAGGCGGCCGCATGCATATCGTCAAAGACGGTGTGCTCGAAGTCGATGTTCCGGTTGGACCCCTCGCCGAACAAGCGCCACGTTACGAGCGTCCTTACGAATACCTTGAGAAGAATTATTCTGATGATGAAACTTTCCGTTCCACTCTGGCGGAAATTCCCTTTACCGATCTTCTCGGCAAAGCCTTGGACGACACGGGTTTTAAGACGACAATTTACAAACAGTACGATCATCACATCGGCAACAAGACGATCCTCGGACCCAAAGAAGAAGGCGCAGGCCTGCTTTGGATGAAGTCGGATTGGGCGAACAAAGGCGATGAGTATATCGGTCTTGCTGTGAGCACATCGTGTAACGAGCGTTACTGTGCGCAAGATCCGTACACAGGCGCTGCTCAAGCGGTACTTAAAAATTATCGATCCATCGTCGCAACAGGAGCCAAACCCTTGGCTGTTACTGACTGCCTGAACTATGGTAATCCCGAAGATCCAGCTGTTATGGGCGAAATCGTCGCCGGTATCGATGGTATCGGAGCGGCTTGTCGTGCACTAGAAACGCCGGTCGTGAGTGGAAACGTTTCTCTGTACAACACCACCGATGGTGTCAGCATTGCGCCGACACCTATGATTGGAATGGTCGGTAAGCACCCTGATGTTAGGAATGCAGTGCCAGCTATTCTAAAAGAAAAAGCCTCGATATATTGGCTCAAACCAAAGGCTTCCAAAGGATCTTTTGGTGGTTCCCTGGCTGCCAAGCTGCTGAACGCTTCGACGACCGAGCATGTTCCTAAGCTTAACTTCGAAGCCGAAAAAGAAGCGGCGACGACGATACAAAATCTTGTTCAAAACAAAAAGATCGTGGCTGCTCGAGATATCGGCGCAGGCGGCATGGCTTTATCTCTGCAGAAAATGCTGCTTTCCAAAGGTTTCGGCGGAAAGTTCCAGCTTCCTGGCACCACCGGTCCACGTGATCAAAATGTGATCGCATTTGCGGAACACAGTGCTTCGTATTTAATTGCGAGCAAAGAACCACTCGATCTTGATCTCACGCATCTTGAGTGTCATAAACTCGGGGAAGCCCTTGCGGGGCAGTCTGAGATGAGTCTTGGACTTGCGACCTGGCCCCTGGCAGACGTGACTTTGCGATCTAAAGAATCTCTGACTATTTGAGGCAAAACGATGGCAGGTTTCCGCGAAGAGTGTGGTGTTGTCGGTGTCATCGGTGATCCCGAAGCGGCCAAGCTAATCTATTTAGGACTTCATGCGCTTCAGCATCGTGGGCAGGAAGCTGCCGGTATCGTGACGATGAATGGCGGTGAAGAGTTCACAGGGCATAAGGCTTTTGGACTCGTCGGTGATGGTTTTACAAACGATATCCTGCAGCGGCTTGAAGGGTCTTCGGGCCTTGGCCATAACCGCTACAGCACAACCGGTGGAAGCCGGCTTACGCAGAATATTCAACCTTTCACTTTTAATACGGCTCTGGGAAATATCGCAATCGCGCACAACGGCAACCTCACGAATGCGTATTTGATTCGTCAGGAACTCGAAGCGATGGGAAGTATTTTCCAATCGACCTCCGATACCGAAGTCTTCATGCACCTCCTCGCTCGCAGTCGCAAAGCGTTGATACTCGAGCGTTTGGTAGAAGTCATGTCGAAGGTCAAGGGCGCTTATTCGCTCGTGATCCTAACGAAAGACAAGCTTTACGCCTTGCGTGATCCATTTGGGTTTCGCCCCCTCGTTTTCGGTCGCCGTAGCTCGGCGGTCGTGGTCGCGAGTGAGTCGTGCGCTTTGGAACTTCTGGATGCAACATTTGAACGCGAGATTCAGCCTGGTGAGATCATCGAGATCAGCCGTGACGGCAATGTCGTGTCGCATCAGCCTTTCAACGTGGCACGCAAAGGCTTTTGCTCCTTTGAACCGGTATACTTCGCTCGGCCTGACAGTCAGGTGTTTGGTGAGGAGATTTATAATCTTCGCAAACGCATGGGCGAAATCCTAGCGCGCGAAACACCGATTGATGCCGATGTTGTGATTGCAGTGCCGGATTCGGGTTTGCCGATGGCTCTGGGTTATTCGAATGCGGCTAAGATTCCCCTGGAAACGGGCCTTGTTCGCAACCCATATGTAGGCCGGACGTTTATTGAGCCGAGTCAGTCCATTCGAGACTTCGGCGTGAAACTCAAACTGAGCCCTGTGCGATCGACGCTTGAAGGCAAACGTGTGATCGTCGTGGATGATAGTTTGGTGCGCGGTACGACGTCGATGAAGATTATTCGTATGCTCAGGAAAGCGGGAGCCCGCGAAGTCCATCTACGCCTGGGTTCGCCGCCTATTACGCACAGCTGTTACTTCGGCGTCGACACGCCTGAGCGCAGCAAACTCATGGCGGCTACGAACACGGCCGAAGAGATTCGGGATTTTATCGGAGCGGACACACTGGGCTTTTTAAGTCTCGAAGGTTTGCGCGAAGCGCTCGGTAAGACGAATGCGAATAACTACTGTTATGGATGTTTTACCGGCGATTATCCCGAAGATACGTGCCGGGAGATTCCCGAGCAGCCGACCGACAAGTTCGGGGGGCCGGGTTTAAGGGCAGGATTTTAATGGCGAATCTCATCGAGGGGAAAGACTATTATCTCGATGCGGCCACGGGTTATTTGGTGTTCACAGCTGAGTATCATTTAAA
>JAZKGL010000226.1:0-4315 GCA_040385935.1 Bdellovibrionota bacterium | reverse complement strand
TTCAGAGGGTGGACTCGGCGTTCACGCTGATCGAGATTTTGCTTGTGATCGCGCTAATGTCGGTGATCTTTCTCTTAGTCGTCCCTAACTTCACGGTCGTCCCTTCGACGGAAGCCTCCAGTAAAATGAATGGGCTCGCTGGCGATATTCGCGCGGCCTACGATATGGCTGTCCTTCATCGAAAGCCTTATCGACTCGCCTTTGAATTCAAAACCGGTGACTACTGGCTCGAGTCAACCAATCGCCTCGATTTTCAATTGGGCGATAACGGGATCGATCGCGATCTGTCCCCGGATGAGGCTAAAGAAGCCTCGGCTGCCTTTGAAGAAGATTTTAAAGAGTATATAGAACTCGCCGGAAAAGAAGTGCCTGACCCGGAGACTGAGACGACGATACCTCCCACTTCACCGCTGATTGCTGCGCGTAAATCTTTATCACCTGTCGAATGGCGTGCAGAAGAGGATGCCGAATGGCAAAAGAGGAGTCTTGGGCCAAGTTTTATGATTCGTTCTATGCAAGCAGAGCATCATAAGGGCCTGCAAACGTATGAGGCCTTGCAGCAGGACGGTTACGCTTACCTTTACTTTTTTCCTGAAGGTTATGTGGAGCGAGCTGTGATTCATATCGCGCCCACGGATGAAGAAGATAAGTCGAAGTGGGATCAACTGACCTATACGATACAAACCCGATCTTGGGAAGGACTCGCAGATGTCGAGTCTGGATACAAAGAGATCGATATCATGCGTGACGAAAATGAAAAACGCTGAAAAATTCCCCGTAAAAAGAAAAGCGGCAGAGTATTCATTTACTCTGCTTGAAGTCATTATTGCGACCGGATTGCTCGTAGCTGTCGTTCTGCAGGTTGCAGGCGGACAGGGGAGTTTGCTTGAGATTACTGACTATTCTAAAAAAGCAACGGAAGCGACCTGGCTTGCCAAACGTGTGATGTCACGGGTTGAAGCGAATTATATGAATTACGCTTTGAAGGATTTGGAAGGCACGCCCATCAAGGAGATGGCTTTTGACGATCTTAAAGACAATAACGATAACGACTTTAAGTACTCGCTAACCATCGAAGAGTGGAAGCTTCCCTTGATCGACTTTCTTACAGGCGGCGGTGGCAAGTCGGAAGAAGAGAAGGAAGAGGATAAGGATAACGGTAAGGCTGAGAGTTCGATCTCTGGCATCCCAGGCCTTGAGACTATGGTCAATCAGATCTTTGATGGTCACATGATGAAGACGGCGCATGTGGAAGTTTCGTGGCCTGAAGGTGCTCGACGCAACTCGGTTTCGCTGATTTATTTACTTACCAATCAGAAGAAGCTTGATGACTATCTGTTAACCAAGGTTAATACCTGGGATCAGATTCGGAAAAAGATGGACCCGAATGCGCCTAAAGATCAAGTGCCGGTGACTCCGCAGGTTGATTCGAATGGTCAACCAATTACAACTCCCAGTGGTGGCAATCCAATTACGAATCCACCTGGGACTGGAGCGGGAACAGTAACCCCATCGAATTCAGGTCCAGGTGGGGGCGCAGGCACAGGATCTACCGGAACACCTATTCGATAAGTCTATTGCGAAGGACAAACAGTGAGATTACCGTTCCCATCCAGCCCTCAGCACAAAGCCAGCCGCGAAAGTGGTATGACTTTGCTCGAGATTATTTTCTCGGTGACACTGATGCTGATCATGACGATGGCAACGGCTAGTGTTTTGCGTAACGGTCTTGATATGCGAATTGAACTCTCAGCTCGCTCACGTGTCACGCATCGAATGAATGTCGTGCTAACGAAAATCTCCGATGACCTACAGCATGCGTTCATTGTGCCTTCGACTCAAGTTTTCACGCGCAAAGCAGAAATCAAAACTTTGTTTCGTGTCAAACCTTGGGACAATAGCTCAGAGCTTCGATTAACCACGATGAATCACACGCCGCACACCGCAGGTTCGCACGAGTCGGATCAGACCTTTGTCGTTTATCGCATAGTGAAAGATTCGACCACTCAGCGGCCCGACCTATTTCGCGGAGAGTCCTCGACCCTACCCGATAATCTCGAGCAGGATATTCCGATGCAGCTTCTCGCACGAAATATCAAAGCTCTGCACATAAGACCGTGGGACGGCTCTGAGTTTCGTGATGAGTGGGATAGTACAAAATCCGATTGGCGGGACACACTTCCTCGCATGGTCGCAATTGAAGTCGAGGCCTATTCCTATGATCCTCTAGGCGCAGATGAGCCAGTTGTAGAGACTGATCCCTCGCAAACCGTACGGACTGTGATTTATATTCCTCGCGCGGCATTGTTCAAAGAACCTAAAGATGGCCCAAAAACGCCATCCGAAAAATATTAAGGGAGCAGTGATGAAACTTAAATTGTTCCCGAAGGTCAATACTTACGCAGGATTTCCTGTCGGTGATCCTGAATCAAACGGTGGTAAGGGTCCGCAGCGCGGCATCGCTATTATCATCACGCTTTTCATGATTACGCTTATGACTCTGTTCATGGCTGACATGCAGGTGAATGCGGTGGTGGAAAGCGAACTCGCCATTGCCAACCGCGATAATCTAAAAGCTGAGTACATCGCTAAATCAGGTGCAAACCTTGCAAACTTTCTTATTAGCATTGATCTAGCGATCGATCTAACGATGTCCGAGGTCCAAGGCGCTGCGGCGTCTGTCACGGATGGTCCGGGCGATATGTGGGGACAGCTTAACGGTTTTCCTATCGGTGGAGATACGGCTGAACTCCTTGGACAGCTCCAAGAAGGCTTCGATTTGAGTAAGGTCAACGACAGTAAGGTCCTCGACACGTTCAAACTCTTCGAAGGTCACTTTGTAATTAACGTGGTCGATGAATCCGCACGAATGAACATCAACTACTGCGCGATTCGTTCCACAGAACCAAAGTGCAAAGCCGCTCTCAAACTCCTTATGAACTGTCCGGCCGAGCGCGAATTTCTCGAACGCAAAAAAGTCAAACCAGGCGAGATCGTCGGCGCAATCGGCGACTGGATCGATAACAACAACGATCCTGATCCGGAAAGCAGCGGTGGCAGTGAGTCTGATCCCTACAGCCGACGCGAGCCTAAGGTCACTGTAAAGAACTCCTTCTTTGAAAGCTTGGATGAGCTTCGTGTGGTCGAAGGATGGGATGCTGACATGCACAAAATCTTTTCGCCTTATCTCACTGTATTCCCCATGCCTTTGGAAGAGAGTCGCGATAACAAAGCACGGTCAGGCTTTCTCGTGAATTTTAACTCGGCATCTCGCGAACTCCTGAGCTGCTTGTTCCCCAAAGCCGTTACCGAGTGTAATGAAAAATCGGCGATCTACTCGCAGTATCGGGCCGATCAAGAGGTCGCAAAGGATTCGACATCGATCAATAACGCTCTGCGCGAAAACTTTTGTGCAGAAGACGATATGACAAAGATTTTCACGTTTAGGTCGGATACTTATCGAGTGACGGTTACCGGCGAATCCGGTGTGCAGGTCAAGACGCTCGAATATGTTCTCAGCCGTCAAAAACCTGACGATCAAGATCAAAAAAACCAATATAAATCGGCGATCAAGTACCTTTACTGGAAAATGTTATAAAATGAATGGTGAAGGGTTCTGATTGGCTAATACTAGCAGGCGTTAAGCCAGCAAGCCGACGAAATTGCCCAAGAAGAGGAACGGGTTCCCGAATATGCAAAAAGTCATTGGCCTAGACATCGGTAGCTACTCGATCAAAGCGATAGAGATCGTCAACACTTTCAAATCTTATGAAGTGGTGAATTTCTACGAAGTGGTGATTCCGAACCTCGAAAGCGTTCCCCTCGACGCGATCGTACCGATCTGTATGGAACAGCTGTTCCAAGAGCATAATCTTCAGGCTGACCGTATCCTCACAGCGATGCCGGGTCAGTTTATATCTTCGCGCGTTATTCCTTTTAGCTTCAACGATCCACGAAAGATCGCAGCGTCGATCGGCATCGAGATCGAAGAGTATGTCCCGTTCAACATGGACGACATGATCATCGATCATCAGATTCTTGGAACGGCTAAAGGCAAGACGATGGCTCTCGCGGTTATGACCCGCAAAGCCTTTCTTCGCAACTTCCTTGATCTACTCAGCCGCGTAAATATCGATCCAAAACTCGTCGATGTGGATAGCTTGGCTTTCTACAACCTCTCGCCGACCCTCAACGTTCCACCTGAAGAATGTTATGCGCTTGTCGATGTGGGTAACGAGAAGACTTCGGTTTGTATCATCAAAGGCGGCGTTCTTCGTATGTTCCGTTCGATTAACCTCGGCGGACGCTACATCAC
>JAZKGL010000225.1:0-3095 GCA_040385935.1 Bdellovibrionota bacterium | reverse complement strand
ATGCCGCCGGAGGCACCAGCGAAGCGCTATCCCGAGGGAAAACGCACAGTATAAATCCCCCCAGTCTTAAACGAATAACATTGGGATAAGTGCCTCCCTTTTTTTATTCGTAGCGGAGAGCATCAATCGGATGCAGCTGCGAAGCCTTTCTTGCTGGATAGATTCCAAAAATCATACCTACCCCGCTTGAGAAGGCGATCGAGAGTATGACCGACGACAATGAGATTTCTGCAGGCCAGTTTGCGTAATAGGTGAGAGTCATCGTGATGATCCATGCGAGGCCTAGGCCACAGATACCGCCGAGCATGGAGACCACGATCGATTCGACGAGAAACTGGATGAGAATGTCGCTTCGGGTCGCACCTACCGCTTTTCGCAGGCCGATTTCTCGGGTTCGTTCGGTGACGGAGACTAGCATGATGTTCATGATCCCTATGCCGCCGACGAGTAGGGATATGGACGCGATCGCCGATAGAAGTAGGCTCATAATCTTGGTGCTGGAACTTAGGGCTTCTTGTATTTCCGCCATGTTTCGTACCTGGTAAGCGTCTTCTTGCTGGGAAGTGGGAATGCGTCTACGTTTGTTGATGCGATCAAGGATCAGCTCCTGGGTGCGTTCGGTGTATTGAGCCGCAGCTACCTCGATTTCGATCGTATCGACGTTCTCCTTGCCAAGGAGCCGATACATTGCGGCATTTAAAGGCATTATGAGAACATCATCTTGATCGCGAAATCCGTTGGCGCCTTTGGCAGGCAACACGCCAATAACCTGGAAGTTGATCTTGTTGATTTTGATCATTCCCCCAATGGGGTTTTCATCGCCGAAGAGTTCGCGGACGAGAGTCATTCCGATCACTGCGACGCGGGCTCTTGAGATGTTTTCCTCGTCGGTAAAAAAGCGGCCTATTTGCGGGACGGAGCTATGCATCGTTGCATAAGCGGGATTGGTTCCGAGGACCTGAGTGTTCCAGTTTTTATTTCCGTAGGTGACCTGTCCACGGCCATTGACGGTCGAGACTACGTTGTGAATATTCGGCAAAGTCTCTTTGAGATCCGTTGCATCCTCGGCCGTGAGTTTGGTCGTTGCACCAGCTTCGGATCGAACACCTCCGGCTGACCTCACGGCACCGGGTCGCAGGATTAAAAGGTTTGATCCGAGGGAACTCAGTTCCTTGGATAAAGCCGCTTGTGCGCCTTTGCCGATCGCAAGCATAGCGACGACGGCCGCGACACCGATTAGGATGCCAAGGACTGAGAGCGAGGTTCGGACTTTGTTTGCCGCTAGAGTTTTGATGCCTTGGGCAAAGTGCTGATAGACGTTGGCAAAAGGAACTTTGCTGAGCTTGGATTCCGAGGCCTGTTTTTCAAGAGTCGCTTGAACGTAGGGAGCCCGCCGCTCATCGGATTGGATAACACCATCGCGCATACGGATCAGACGCTTGGCTTGCTGCCCGACTTCCTCTTCGTGCGTGACGATAACAACGGTGATGCCCTGCGCATTGAGATCGTGCAAGATGCCAAGGATTTCGGCTTCACTTTTGGAGTCGAGGTTACCTGTGGGTTCATCGGCAAGTATCATGATCGGATTGTTGATCAAAGATCGCGCGATCGCTACTCGCTGCTGCTGACCACCGGAGAGTTCGTTGGGTTTGTGATGAGACCTTGTTCCTAGCCCTACCTTATCGAGCAGTTCTTGCGCTTTGTCGAGATCAAGGCGTTTTTCGCTGTAGAGAAGGGGAAGGGCGACGTTCTCAGTCGCCTGCATGCGGGGCAGGAGGTTGAATTGCTGAAAGATGAAACCGATAACGTCACGCCGAAAGACCGCAAGTTCGTCTTCGCTCATCTGCGAAACTTCCTGCCCACGAACTTTATAGGAGCCCTCGGTGGGTGCATCGAGCAACCCGAGTATGTGCATAAGCGTGGATTTGCCGGAGCCTGATGGACCCATGATGGCTACGAAGTCGCCTTGTTCGATCGTTAAAGTCACGCCTTTTAAAGCCTCGACTGTGACATCGCCCATTTGATAGCGCTTATGCAGATTTGTAATTTCTAGCATAGTTAGCGTCTCCCTCCGCCGCCGCCGGCTCCGCGCGGACGTGAAGGCATAAAGGGATTGGCTGCTTTCGCGGGATCCTCGAGCGATACATCGCTGATCAAAAGAACCTCGCCTTCGGTCACGCCCTCGAGAACTTCGGTTTTCTTGCCGTCCGTGATGCCGATTTTGATGGGCTTATTGATGGCTTCCCCTTTGGGATCTGGATTTTTCACCATGACAAAGGTCTTGCCTCCTTCGCTCCGAATCGACTCTGTGGGCACAAGCAAGACGTTCTCACGCGTGTCCGCATAAAACGTTACGTTGGCTGTCATGCCGCTGCGCATAAAATCGGGGGTTTTGATCGGCACGACATCGGTCGTGTACGTGGTTACGTTACTGGTCGTGACGGCTTCGAAAGCGAGTTTATCCACGCGGCCCTCGACGGGTTCGCTCGCATAAGCATCTAGAATAATTTTTGCGCGCTGACCGATTTTAATTTGTGCCAGATCCGTTTCATCAACCTTGGCTTTAACTGTGAGGCGATCGGAAAGAACGATCACCGCCTCGGTGTTAGTAAAGGTCTGGCCAGGCTCGACACTTCTTAGAATCACAGTGCCTTTTATCGGCGCGAGTATAGGGGTCGGACGATACATTTCTTCCCAGCGCTTTACTTCAGCTGCGCCTTTGGCTCGAGCAGAATCGAGAAGCGCGGCGCGCTCAGTCGAACTCATCCAGCCGATGATCTGACCTTTCACGACGGCATCGCCTTCATCGACCAAGACCTCTTCCACCCGACCGGCTATGGGCGGCTTAATCTCCAGGCGGTTTTGCGGAAGGACTTCGCCCGTTGATAAAACTGTGCGATCAAGATTCCCACGCTCGACCACCTCTTCGCGGAAGGTCGGCTGGGCTTTCTTCTCTTCCTTTTTCTTCCAGTATTTGTACCCACCGAAGCCCGCACCGCCTAAAACGAGGAGAATAATGATGGTTTTGATCAGCGACTTCTTGCTCTTTGCCTTACTCACTTGATACTCCCTGTGCCTAGAGCATTTTCCCACGC
>JAZKGL010000224.1:0-9155 GCA_040385935.1 Bdellovibrionota bacterium | reverse complement strand
GCCTATTGATTTCGCCTGAGAAGGTCTCGGGCAAGTTGCCTGCGATTCTTATGATTCACAACTGGAAGGGCATTACCGAAGAGACCAAAAAGCAGGCCGAGCGTTTTGCTGATTTGGGCTACATCGTATTTGCCGCTGATATTTACGGCAAAGGGATTCGCCCTTCGGCTCCCGAAGATGCGGGCAAGATGTCGGGCAAATACAAAGCTGATAGAAAGCTCTATCGTGAGAATCTGAACACCGCTCTAAACGAACTCAAGAAACAAGCCAACGTTGATACGGGCAAGCTCGCAGCGATCGGTTACTGTTTTGGTGGAACGGGCGCTCTTGAACTCGCGCGCAGCGGCGCCGATGTCAAAGGCGTGATCAGCTTTCACGGTGATCTCGATAGCCCAACACCAGCCGATGGTAAAGCCATCAAGGCTCGCGTCTTGGCATTAGCCGGTGCTGATGATCCCTATCAAAAACCAGAAAATCTTACCGCGTTTGAAAATGAGATGCGCGAGAGTAAAGTGGACTGGCAACTCGTCAAGTTCGGCGGTGCTGTTCATAGTTTCACCGAACAAAGCGCGGGATCGGACAACAGCAAGGGCGCGGCTTATAACGAAAAAGCGGATAAGCGTTCGTTTGCCGATGCACAGGCTTTCCTAAAGGAAACCTTGTAAAAGGACGGCATGAGTAAAGCGAAGAAGACCTTAGCGCAGCACTTTCATCCGCTGGTATGGGAATGGTTCCAAAATCGTTTTGGTGCGCCCACACCGGCTCAGGAAAATGGTTGGCCAGTTCTTCTTCGTCGTGAGAATACCTTGATCGCCGCTCCCACGGGCGGCGGTAAAACGCTTTCGGCCTTCTTTGTCGCCATCAACGATCTCGTCACGCAGGCGATCAACGGCGAGCTGGAAGACGGCACCCAGGTTGTTTATCTCTCCCCGCTTCGTGCGCTTAGCAACGACATCAAGAAAAATCTCGAAGAACCTCTCGCCGAAATCTCTGAACTGCTCAGATCACGCGGCTATAAATTTCCCGAAATTAAAGTGGGTTTGCGGACCGGCGATACGACTCCAAGTGAGCGGGCTCGCCTCATCAAGCGGCCTCCGCATATCCTTGTGACGACACCTGAGTCCATGTTTTTGATGCTGACATCGGCCAAGGCTCGCCCGACTCTAACCACGGTGAAAACCTTGATCGTCGATGAGATTCATGCACTGGCGCGCGATAAACGCGGCACACACATGAGCCTGAGTCTTGAGCAGCTTCATCACCTAGCTAAAACTCCTCCGCTTCGCATCGGTCTAAGCGCGACACAAAAACCTCTGGATGGTATCGCCAACTTTTTGATCGGTGGCCTGCCGGGCGAGAGGTCGTGCACCATAGTCGATGTCTCTAAGCAAAGAGATGCTGACATCGATATCATCACGCCGGATCTTGCGCTGTCGTCGATTTGCAGCACCGAGCAGTGGGAAAACATTTACGGCAAACTGCAGACGCTGATCGAGGCGCATCGCTCAACACTTATTTTTGTCAACACACGTTATATGGCTGAACGAATCACGTTTCAGCTGAGCGAGGCGCTCGGCGAAAATGCGGTCGCTTGTCACCACGGTAGTTTGTCTAAACAAAAGCGCCTCGATGCCGAGGATAGGCTCAAAGCCGGGGAAATTAAGGCCATCGTCGCCACCGCTTCACTCGAACTGGGCATCGACATCGGAACGATCGATTTGGTTTGCCAGATCAGTTCGCCGCGAAGCATAGCGGGTTTTGTTCAACGTGTCGGACGCTCGGGCCATGCTTTGGGACTAAAGCCTAAGGCGAGGTTAATTGCTCTCACGCGCGATGAACTTATTGAATGTCTAGCCTTGGTTCGCTCGTACCGCGAAGGCCTAGTTGATACGATCGAGATTCCTAAGCAACCGATCGATATCCTCGCCCAGCACCTCGTAAGCCTTGTGGCCTCGGAAGATCGAACGCCCCAATCCGTCTTTGAAATGCTTCGTCGGGCCAATCCATACCAGGACCTGACGTTTGCCACGGTAGAAAAGATTTTAGGCTGGCTCAGTGAAGGCCTTGCGGAGAGCACGAGACGCGGTGCGTACATTCATTGGGACAAAGTCAACAACACACTCCGTGCGAGACGAAATGCTCGTTTAACAGTCGTGACCTCAGGCGGGGCGATTCCTGAGCAGAATCTTTATCGCGTCATGCAAGAATCCGACATGAGTGTCGTCGGTACAGTCGACGAAGAATTTGCAGTGGAATCGAATCGAGGCGATATCTTTCTCCTCGGCAATCACTCCTGGCAAATCGCAGGCATGAAGGGCGATGTTCTACTAGTCAAGGATTTGCACGGAGCGCCGCCGACCATTCCTTTTTGGAAAGGGGAAGCCGGTGGCCGAACCTTCGAACTCTCGCAGGAAATATCGCGTATTCGCGCCGAGGCGGATAAAGTCTTATCTCTCGTCCCCGAACCTTCGATCGAAGGCAGTAAGGACGACAAGGATACGGCATGGAAGTCTTACACTGAGAACTTGGTTGCGTGGATCGCCCGCGAATTCACCTGTGACATCAACGATGCGCGTCAAGCCGCTGAGTTCTTAGCCGCGCAAAAAATTGCACTCGGTGTTATCCCAAATCAAAAGCAGATCGTTTATGAACGGTTCTTCGATGAAACCGGCGGCATGCAGCTGATCGTCCACGCGCCGTTTGGCAGTCGTGTGAATCGCGCTTGGGGCCTCGCCTTGAGAAAAAGGTTTTGTCGGGGGTTTGATTTTGAACTTCAGGCCAGCGCCACCGACAACGGTATCTTGCTCTCAGTCGGTCCCAACCAAAGTTTTCCGCTCGAAGCTATGTTTAAGATGCTGAATCCTTTGAACTGCCGAAGCATTCTGATTCAAGCTTTGCTCGATGTGCCGATGTTTGAAATTCGTTGGCGTTGGAATGCGACCCGAGCCTTAGCTGTTCTACGAAGCAAAGGCGGCAAACGCGTGCCGCCGCATCTGCAGCGCTATCGCTCCAATGATTTGCTCACCGCTGTCTTCCCTTTGCAAACACAGTGTTTTGAACACCGCACAGGCGATCTTGAAGTGCCTGATCATCCGCTCGTTCAGCAGACCGTCTATGACTGTCTGCAAGAAGCGATGGATGCAAATCGCTTCGAAGATGTGATGAAACAGATCGAACAGGGCTCGATCGAGTTGATAGCGCGTGATACCCGCGAACCCTCGCCCTTTTGCTATGAACTCATTCATGCCAACCCTTACGCGTTTTTGGACGATGCTCCTCTCGAAGAAAGGCGTGTGCGGGCAATGAGCACGCGTTACACCTTAGATCCCGAGGCCTTTCAAAACCTTTCCGGCCTTGCACCCGAAGCCGTTTCATCGGTCGTGAGCGAAGCCTGGCCGCTAATTCGCGATCGCGACGAACTGTGCGATGCGATGAAGCAAATGCTGCTTATGCGCAGCGAATGGCTCATCGCTCATCAAGACCACCTTAAACATCTTGAAAAAGAAAAACGGCTCGGCCAGCTCATAATCGCAGGTCATACGCATTACTTTACCTGCGAGCGTCACGATCGAATCTCTGCGCTTTATCCGGCTCACTTTACTAAGCCCACAGACGACTACGAAGCCAATCTTAAAGCGCTCAGTGCTCTCCTAAGAGGTCAGCTTGAGTGTCGAGGTCCTTTGACTGCGCAAAGACTATCTGATGAATTCGCGTTCGATATAGGATTAATAACGGCAGCACTCGCCACTCTCGAAAGTCAGGGTATTATCCTAAGCGGCCACTTCGGTCATCCAGGCGAATGGTGCGAAAGAAGGCTAGTTCAGAGAATGCACAGGCTGACGATCGAAGGCCTACGCGAAAAAATAAAACCAGCGACGACTGCCGATTATCTTCGTTATCTTCAGCGTCATACGCATGCCCATTCGGAGACACGGCTCGAAGGTCAAACCGGCCTCGAATCTGTGATCGAGCAAATGCAAGGCCTCGAAGCCGCCTCTGCGTCTTGGGAATATGAAATTTTCCAATCGCGCATCAAGCACTACAGCGGCTCTGACCTTGATCAACTTGGCCAAAGCGGGCGAATCGCATGGGCCCGTTTTTCGCCTATGAAAACCGACAAACCAAGTAAAAATCGATTATTCTCGCGAACCACCCCCCTGGCCTTTGCCAAACGCACATCCCTCGCCTGGCTCCTGCCGCGAAGCCGAACCTGTGCAAAGGAAGCCTTGAGCCCGATGGCCGCGAATCTTTGGTCTATCCTGGAAACGAAAGGCGCGCTCTTCTTTGATGAAATTACGGTCGCTGCCCGTTTACTACCGACGCAGGCTGAAGATGCTTTGAGCGAGCTAATCGCCATGGGTTTCATCCAAAGCGATAGCTTTGCCAGCATGCGGCCCTTGATTAGTCCGGAGAGAAAGCTAAGACATTCCGTTCGCAGCGCGCGCAATATGCGTTTTACCTCCGATTTTCGGAGTGGCGGACGCTTTGCCCCTTTCGCACAATTTGTCGAATCGCCCGAGGACGATGCCCGTCTTGAAGCCTGGGCATGGCTACTTCTGAAACGTTATGGTGTAATGTTTCGCGATCTTTTGCAAAGAGAGCATCTTGCACCGAGCTGGGGCGAACTCGTTCCCATGTATCGAACCCTCGAGGCACGCGGCACAATTCGCGGAGGGCGCTTTGTCGAAAAAGTGGGCGGCGAGCAGTTTGCCTTAAAGGATGCCGTGGAACAGCTTCGCCGCGTGCGGGAGTTACCCAAAGACTATGAACTCCTCATTTTAGCCGCCGCCGATCCACTGAATCAGATGGGCATTATCACGGCTGATTTAAAGCTTGCGCAGAAATCGGGAAATCGCGTGGCGTTTCGTGATGGCCGCTACTTGGCCTATCGAAGTTCAGGAGAAATCTTCTTCATCGACGAAACTTTAAGTGCCGAGGAGCGCGTGAGAGTCGAGCGAGCGCTTCGCCTAAACGGACTCTTTCGTTCGATGGACCCCTTTACGCACTCCCAGCCTCCTCAAGCTGAGCTGACGATTCCTTTGGAGCCAAGGCAAAATCCTCTAAAGAACTGGCGGGCTTACCTCAATTGAGGTCTTTCTCGTAAAAACCTGAATACAAAATCACCCCTCAACCCCACGATATTGCTGACTATCACTTGTCATTAAAGTTTTCTGCAAAATATACCGAGTATACATATACGAATCAGGAAAGAGCTGAGGGATATATGGGCGAACTACCGGTACCGAGCATCTATGGTTATACTAATTATCGGGTTTATCTCGCGGACTTCTATGAAGTCCGAAAGAAGAGCCGGCGTGGGTATAGCTATAGACAGTTCTCTCAGCAGGCTGGATTCACATCGCCCAACTATCTGAAACTTGTGATCGAAGGGCAACGCAATCTCAGCCCTCAGTCGGTGGAGCAATTCATCGACGCCTTGGGCTTAAGTGTTCCCATGGCGGCCTATTTTCGCTGTCTGGTCTCTTGGAATCAGGAAACCGACGACCTGGAGAAAGCCGAACTTTTCCAAAAGCTCATGCGCCTTACGCCAGCCGCGAGACGGTATGAACTGGAAGCCGATGCGATGGAGTATATTCAGCATTGGATCTATCCTGTGCTCCGTGAAATGGTTTTGAACGGCGAGTTTCGTGACGATCCGTACTGGATCGAAAGACGCTTGAACGGCCGCAGCGATATCCGAGAGATCACCAGCGCCTTGAACTTTCTTCGGACCCGAGGATTTATCTTTAAAGATGAATCCGGCAAGTATCAGGTGAAAGACGATGTCGTGATCAGCTCGGATGAAGTCAGAAGTCTTGCGGTTCGAACGTATCACCGCCGTGCTTTAGAACAGGCGATACTGATGCTCGAAGACTTGCCTATGAATCAACGAGAGTATGGGGCCTTGATTATTCAGCTTCCTGAAAACAATCTGGCTGAACTTAAGCAAAAGCTCAAAGACTTTCGCAAGGATCTTCATCAGTGGGCTCTTGAGAAAGCCAAGAAAGATCCGAACTCGGTAGTTGTTCAATGTAACTTTCAGATGTATCCACAAAGTAAGAAAGTGTCTACAACATGAAGTTACCTTTAATTTGTATTTTCCTAATATCCACTCAGCTACTGGCCTGCATTGGCACCGAAGTTGGCAATGGCCGCAGCGCGCCGACGCCGCCTAAGGGTGTCGGCACCAATGCACCAGGCGGCACGGAGGAGGATACAGATACCTCCTCGCCAAATCCTGATAGCGGTAGCGATCCAGGAAATGAAGGCGAAAGTCCGACTTCGCCCAATACTCAAAAGACAACACGGCTTTTCGCAAGCTGCGGATCTCCATTTGCCGAAGGTATCACAGCAACGTTTCAAGTGAGCCCTGCCGGTGATGATCTTACCGTAACAGTCGGAATGGTTTCTGGTTCTTGGTCGATAGAAGAAGGTGACGAGACTGCGATTATCACGCCTGCTCCCGCCACAAATAAGCCCTATGCTGTGAATTCGACGACGAACGATCTCAATCCCGTTTGTGCATCGAGCGATACGCAAGGTAGCACTCGCACAGTTACATTCACGGATGGATTTAAGACGAGCTGGACTGTCGATGCTCAAGGAAAGGTGGAAACCATTCAGGTCTACAATGCAGCCGGAACAGTTCTCCAGTCATACGTGAGGCAGTGAGAGACGGTGTGATCGCAACAAAAGCTCTCTGCGTCGGTCAATGGGCGACGGCAGGGAGCTTAATATGGGCGGCAGCTTCAATCTGCAGTATCGTCGCTTGATAGTCATCATACTTCATCGATTTCAAGATAGGTTGGCCTTTGATTTGTCCGCCTGATTTGGATTCGGCGCAGAGTCGAACCTTATCTTCATAGGCAAGCTTTCCATTGGAAGCCATATTAGGAACCAGGATCGCTTTGACTAAAAACGGTTTATCCTGAGCATTTTCGTCCCAAGAATAAATAAGTTTGAACATCGCCGCAGGTATTGCGACACCGCTATCGATAAAATGTAAGGTCTTCTCATAGACCGGTCCCGAAATGAGCCAGAGATTTTGATGGGTACCCTCCTCCAACCATTTTCTCGCTTCGTCTTCCAACCCTTTCCAGATGCGTTGATTGTTGAACGCTGTTTGAGGAACGATGTTGGTCATGTGAAAAGTCGGAATATTATCGTCTTGGGAAGCCTGACGATCGCTCGATGCCACCATGTGCCCACGATCGAAACACGATCCCGTGTAATCGTTTGACGTAACAATCTTGATGTTCGATTTCTTCTGAGTGATGTACGTCTTGAGATCAGGATCGATTGTGAAGTTATCCTGCCGACCGATGCTGCCTAAATCCGAGAGCGAAAGTTTCCATGACACCCAGTTAGGATTTCGAGTCTTAGGATTCCAGGAGATCACGTATTGATCGCGCGAGATTATCCATGAGGCTTCGTCACCCGTCATAGTCAGTGGACCAAAAGGAAGATTTGGGTTTGCATCGAGAGCCTGACCAGCGATCAGAACGCTTTCACCCTGAGAACCCGCCGCGGAATCGGGCTGGGATTGATTAGGCGAATCGTTTGAGCTTTGCTCATTTGGTTGAGTGGGAGCAGGCGCGTCGGGAACTTCGTCGTCGTCAAATTGTGGACCGAGTGATTTATCGGGGCGTGCTGATTGTTTCTCACCGCGTTTTGAAGTGCTTTGACAAGCCGAAATGAGGATGAGAAGGAACGGTAGAAAACGAATCATGGGGACCTCAAAATCCTTGGTAGGAAAGCCTGGGATCTAGAGGAAGTGATTCGGCATAAATGCAAGATTCCTGAATAGAATTCTCAAGTTCGCGTGCACTCACTCCGATAGATTATTTGTATCTCATTGCATTCATTGGACATTATTTGTAACTACCGAATCTTATTGCGGATCGGTGGCAAATCGATCAAATACTAGGCACCCAATTACGCCGTGATGCCTTGGATTTTTCAGACAGGAAAGGAGTTCCGATGGACGAGTTACCGAAAAAACATCTTTTCACGACGATGAACTACCTTTTAGATTTGAATCATCTTCGGGCACTTGAGGAGATCTCTCCGGGTGGCGATAGGTACAAATTTATGTCCGAGCTGTGCATACTTTTTCTGAAAGATGCGCCGAGTGCGATACAGGACTTGAGCAAAGCGTTAATCAAAGGCGATACAAAGGCTATCACGCAGCAGAGTTATCGTTTGAAGAGCATGTCGTCGAGCCTAGGGGCAACGTATATGTCAGACCTATGTTTGCAGATCGAGCGGGCGATGTCGGAAATCGATAAGGACATGGCGCTGGCCCGAACCTTAGGTGAGCAGCTCAAAGATGCTTTCTTAGTCACACGGGATCAGGTGCAAGCCTACGTTGCGCAGCTCGCCAAGCCTCAGTAAATCCTCCTTTTCCTCAACACTATTCAGTACTTAAGATCATCATCAAGATACTCGGCCTTGCTTAGTCGCGCTATGCGTAAGACAAATGAAGCACACCATGCACAAGGAGAGTCGTGATGGGTATTTTCGATTTCATTAAAGATCTGGGCCACGATAAAAAAGCCGAAGCGGCAAAAGACGATCAGCTTGAAGTGAGCATTAATCAATCACTTCAAAAAGCAGGCTTAGATCTTAGCGATTTCCAACTCCAGTTGAGCAAGGGAACAGCGACCATCTCCGGCACCGCCGGCAGTCTCAAAGACGCCGAGCTTGCACGCCTCATGGTCGGCAATCATCGTGGTGTCGAGCGTGTGAATGACGACGGTTTGAAGGTCGTGCCTAAGACACCAACTCCGCTGATCAATGCGCAGCCAAGCGCAGCGAATGTTCAGACGCCCAACCAGGCCGGTCAAACACCTGCTTTAAAAGAAGCACTACCTGCAAAAATGGTGACCGTGAAAAAAGGCGATACGCTTTCGAAAATTGCCAAAGAACAACTGGGCAACGCTAACCGCTATACGGAGATATTCGAAGCGAATAAACCGATGCTCAACGATCCTGACGAGATTTTCCCGGGACAAGTTTTACGGATTCCTAGCGAATCGACACTTGCAGCGCATTAATTTGTTATTTGTTGTTTAGAGGAAAGGGTAGTCTCATCGATCATTGTTGTTCGTTTAAGACTGGGGGGCTTTATATGGTGCGTTTTCCCTCGGGATAGC